>DATGKM010000173.1:0-51536 GCA_035294665.1 Bryobacteraceae bacterium
ATCCAGCAGTTGCTTCACCAAACCGTGATCAACTGCTGGCCCCAAAAGGCGTGCCGTCGATCATCATGGCGCATAGCGCGTACTGTTCGGCCGCCGTGCCAGCAGCTTGTCCAGACGTTGCCGGCTGGCTTCAATGAAATGGTCGCCGATGGTCGACTTTTTGGTCCCATACTGTTATCCGTCTGCGCCGCCATTTGCCGGAGCCTATCACGGCTCCGGCGAGAGCCGCCGGTTTCAACTAGATTCCGGGCATCCTCCCGCGGAAGGCGTGGTCTCCACGATTTTCGGCTTGGGCAGCACAGAAAGCGCCTGCGTGGCCGTTTCTCGCACGCCCGGGTTTTCGTCGCTTTGAGCTTCCCGCAGGGCCTCCGCGAACTCCAGCTTCCCGCTCCTGCCCATCAGCCACGCCGCGGTTCGGCGGAAGTGCGGACGAGGATCGTGGAGCATGCCCTCAATCCGCCGATCGACTCCCGGTTCGCCTAGCAGATGTAGACCGAACAGCGCATTCCCAACTACCCGGTTGTTTTCATCCCGCAGCGAATCGAGAAAGCACTTCCGGGCGTAGGAGGCGTTCACGCCCCACAGCCCTTCCACCACGCTGGCGCGAACCCGCGGATCGGCGGACTGATATCGGTTGCGGAGCCACTCCTCGCTGCGCAGCCGGTGCCCCAACAGCAGGGTGGCCTTGGAGGCGATTTGCTCATGCGGATGGTTCACCAGGTGGCCGATCACCTGCACCAGTCTCGGACCGGTGGAGATTGTGTGCAGCACATCCAGAATCCGCAGCACCGCCTCCGGCCCAAGATCATATTCGTCGCCGTGCCGTCCGGGTGTCAGGCGCGCGAGACGCAGGTCCAGAAAATCGTCCACGTTATCTTTCAGCCAGCGGCACACTTCCAGAAATTGCTTGCGATCGAACCGGTCCGGATTGGCCAGTTCCCTGAGGAATTCGGGGCACTCCAACAATTCCATGTACAGCCCGCGCCGCTCCCTGGAATCCATTTCCGACTCCAGGATCGCCAGCCCGGCACAGAAAAATTGCGCAGGGCTATGCTCGGCGGCATCGCGCAGCGCGTGCCGCGTTTCACGCTTAGCAGAGCTGTTCAATTCGCGCCTCAAGTGGGCCCGAAAGCTCCGCTCTTGCGGCGTCAATGCGCGTCCCAGTAGACTCGCCATATTCCACCCGCTACCAGCAGCCGCTCCTCAGGGCGGTTGCTTGATTCATATCGGCAGAGATGCCTTAGTCTTTAGCGGGTTAGTACCAACCACGATTTGGGGGATTGCTACGAACTGCCGATCAGAATGCCAGTCAGAAACACCAGCGCCCCGCCCAGCCCTACTTGCAAAGCCGCCGAAAGCGGTGGCGTTTCCATGTAGCGGTGGCGCACCCAACTGATCGTTGCCAATTCCGCGACCACTACGCCAATGGCTACTGCCATGGCAACGCGGAAGTCGGGGATCAGGAACGGCAGCGTGTGCCCGATTCCGCCCAGCGCGGTCATCAAGCCGCAAATAGCGCCTCGAAACCAGGGATGGCCCCGCCCAGTGAGGCTGCCATCATCGGATAACGCTTCGGCAAACCCCATGCTGATGCCCGCGCCCACCGACGCCGCCAAGCCGACCAGGAAAGCGTCAAACGGCTTCTGCGTGGCCAGCGCCGCCGCAAACACCGGCGCCAGCGTCGAAACCGAACCATCCATCAACCCAGCCAATCCGGGCTGAATGATTTGCAGAACAAACAGCCGGCGGTTGGCTTCATCTTCCTGCTCCTTCGCCCCGCCGCGCAGTTTCTGTTCCCCCAACTGTTCGGCCAGGTCCTCGTGGCGCCGCTCCTCCAGCGCCAGGTCGTCCAGCAGTTGACGGACGTGCGGGTTCTGTGCGCGCGCGGCGGCTCGCTCGTAAAAGCGCCGCGTCTCCACTTCCATGGCGCTGGCCTGGTTCCGGACCTTCTCCAGCCCCAGCGGGCGCACCAGCCACACCGGCCGCCGGTTCACGAAGCCGCGCACGTCCTGCCGCCGTATGAGCGGAATGTGTTCCCCGAAATGCTCCTGATATAAGGTCATCAGGCGGCGCCGGTGACCCGATTCCTCTTTCCGCATTCCCTCGAACACCGCCGCGGATGCGGGAAAGCTCTCCCGTAACCCTTCGGCGTAGTCGGCGTAAATGCGCTCATCTTCTTCTTCGAGCGATATGGCCAAGGCCAGAATCTCTTGTTCGGACAGGCTTTGAAAATCGCGCATCTTCCTCCGCCCCTCGCAGGCT
The DNA here is from genome assembly GCA_035294665.1 of Bryobacteraceae bacterium. GTDB lineage: Bacteria > Acidobacteriota > Terriglobia > Bryobacterales > Bryobacteraceae > PSRJ01. Next base: position 2,263 of record DATGKM010000173.1, read on the forward strand.
CTTAGCGCCGGCCCTTACCAACGGCCCCCGTTTGTTCCAGATACCGCTATGCCCATGCTAACCTGATGCCGTGAGTTGGGAACCGGATTCCTGGCGCCGCCGCCCTGTTTTGCAACAACCCGAATACCCGCATACCGCGGAATTGGCCGCGGTGCTTACAGAACTGCGCCGCCTGCCGCCTTTGGTATCGCCTTGGGAGGTGCAATTACTGCGCCAACAACTCGCCGAAGCCGCCGCGGGCCGCAGTTTTGTCCTGCAAGGCGGCGATTGCGCCGAACGGTTTGTCTATTGCACGCCCGACCGCATCGCCAACACTCTCAAAGTCCTGCTGCAAATGAGCCTGGTGCTGGTAGTGGGAGCGCAGCGGCCCGTGATCCGTATCGGGCGTTTCGCCGGCCAGTATGCGAAACCCCGTTCGGCCGATACGGAAACCCGCAATGGTGTCGAACTACCGGCCTACCGCGGCGATAACGTCAACCGCCCCGAGTTCACGGCCGAAGCCCGCCAGCCCAATCCGCAGCTATTGCTCCGCGGCCACGAGCGCGCCGCCCTCACGCTCAATTTCATCCGCTCCCTGGTGAAAGGCGGCTTCGCGGATCTCCATCATCCGGAGTACTTCGACCTGGATTGGGTGGATCAGTCGCCTCTGGCCGATGAATATCACCGCATGGTCGATACCATCGGGGAAGCGCTGCGTTTCATGGAAAACGTCCTGGGCATGCGCGCCGGCGAAACCGGCCGTATCGATTTCTTCACGGCCCATGAAGCCCTGCATCTTGCCTACGAAGAGTCGCAAACCCGCTGTTCCCCGCGGCAGGCCGGCTGGTACAACCTGTCCGCTCATTTTCCCTGGGCCGGGCTGCGCACAAACCATCCCGAGGGCGCGCATATCGAATACCTGCGCGGCATCGAGAACCCGCTGGGCGTGAAAATCGGCGCGAGTACCACCCGCGAGCAGGTGGCCGGCTGGATCGGCCGGCTCGATCCCGAGCGCAAGCCTGGGCGCCTCACCTTTATCCACCGTTTCGGCGCTAAGCACATAGCCGAAGCGCTGCCGCGCGTCATCGAATACGCTCGCGCCGAAGGAAGCGCCGCGCTATGGATTTGCGACCCCATGCACGGCAACACGAAAATGGCTTCGGCGGGCGTGAAGACCCGCCAGTTCGCCGATATCTACGCGGAAGTGGAGCAGGCATTCGATATCCATCGCCGTATGGGCCAGCAATTAGGCGGCGTGCACATCGAACTCACCGGCGAAAACGTAACCGAATGCATCGGCGGCGCCGGCGGCCCCACCGAAGAAGGTTTGACGCGCGCTTACGAATCCGAGGTCGATCCGCGGCTCAATTACGAGCAGTCGCTGGAACTGGCGTTTCTGATCGCGCGCAAGATGAAGATCGCGGAGGAGTCAGAAGGTTTCAAATAGGCTGCTAACGCGGATCGAAAAGCCTGGCAGGAGCGGGGTGGCCAGTCCAGCACCTTCCCCGAGGATGCGATTGCCTGCTTCGGCGTAAATGGAAACCTCTGCCGCTCGCGAACGAATAGCCACATTTCCGAAGACAGAAAGACTTGGCTGGAATTGTGCTCTAGTGTATTACCAGACACGTCGACCGGTTCTCCGTCTACGAGTTCATGATCCTTCACTTGTTCGAGCGGCAACCGTTCGAAATCTTCGATGGTCAGGCGGGTAGTCGTGCCGCCCATGGCGGAGCCCTCCGCTATTCAGTTTACCCGCTCATCGACGCCAGAAATTCGGCGTTGGTGCGGGTCTTGCCGAGCTTGTCGAGCAGCAGCTCCATCGTCTCGACGGGGGAGAGCGGGTTCAGCACCTTGCGCAGGATCCATACACGGTTGAGCTCGTCTTTGGGCAGAAGAAGCTCTTCCTTGCGGGTGCCGCTCTTGTTGATGTCGATCGCGGGGAATACGCGCTTATCCACCAGCTTGCGCTCCAGGTGGATTTCCATGTTGCCGGTGCCCTTGAACTCTTCGAAAATCACGTCGTCCATGCGGCTGCCGGTGTCGATGAGCGCGGTCGCGATGATGGTGAGCGAGCCGCCTTCTTCGATATTGCGCGCCGCGCCGAAGAAACGCTTGGGGCGCTGCAGCGCGTTCGAATCGACGCCGCCCGAGAGCACTTTGCCGGATGGCGGCACGATGGTGTTGTAGGCGCGCGCCAGGCGCGTGATCGAATCGAGCAAAATCACCACATCGCGTTTATGTTCTACCAGGCGCTTGGCCTTTTCGATCACCATTTCGGCCACCTGCACGTGGCGGGTGGCGGGCTCGTCGAAGGTCGAGCTGATGACTTCGCCGCGCACGCTGCGCTGCATGTCGGTGACTTCTTCGGGGCGCTCGTCGATCAGCAGCACGATCAGGGTCACTTCCGGATGGTTGGTGGTAATCGAGTTGGCGATAGACTGCAGCAGCATTGTCTTGCCGGTGCGCGGCGGCGAAACGATCAGGCCGCGCTGGCCTTTGCCGATGGGCGTGAGCAGATCCATTACGCGGCCCGAGTAGTTCTCGCGCACCGTTTCGAGCTTCACGCGCGCATTGGGATAAAGCGGCGTGAGGTTATCGAAGAAGATTTTGTTGCGGGCTTCCTCGGGCGGCTCGAAGTTAATGGCGTCGACTTTGATTAGCGCAAAATAGCGCTCGCCTTCCTTCGGCGGGCGGATCTGGCCGGAAATGGTGTCGCCGGTACGCAGGTCGAAGCGCCGGATTTGGGAAGGGGAGACGTAAACGTCGTCCGGCCCCGGGAGATAGTTGTATTCGGGCGCGCGCAGGAAACCGAAGCCATCGGGCAGGCATTCCAGTACACCTTCGGAGAAAATCAAGCCGCTCTTTTCAGCCTGCGTTTGCAGGATCTTGAAAATCAGTTCCTGCTTGCGCAAACCGGCAGCGCCGGCGATCCCCATATCCTTGGCAACCTGGTTGAGCTTCTGTATGCTCATGTCCTTCAGTTCGACCAGGTCGAGTGTGGGAGTGCCGTTTTTGACTCCCTGGGCTTGTTTGCGGCGCTGCTGGCCGGGGCCTCCGGGACCCACGGGCGGCAGGGCCGCAACGGCGGCATCTGTGTTCACCGCGGCGGGCGGATCCGCGGGCCTGCCATCGGACGGTTTCGTTTCGGCCGGAGGCGGCGCGGCACTTGCAGCCGCCGGAGCCTTGGCCGGCGGACGCTCGGCCTGCGGCTTTTCGGTACGGTCCGGCCGCTCGCGGTCGTTCTTTTCTATACTCGCCTTTTCGGGGTCGGCTTTCTCCACGCCGTCGGGCGTGCTTGCAGCCGTGACATTGCCCGAGGCGGGCGGCGGTGTGGCGGGTTTTTCCGGTGGGACGGTTCCTACCGTGGTTGGAGTGTTTTCGCTATTGCTTGCCAAATTTCCCTCACTCCCCGGCCGGTTAGGGCCGAGAACGGCAACGGCTCCACACCCTCCTGGCGGATGGCGTCGAGGCCGCGCTCTAATTCAGTTCGATTTAATTTGTCTGTCTTCGTGGCAACTACCAGATACTTTCTGCCATAGCCATCGAGCCATCGCTTCAGGTCCAGGTCTTTAGGCATCCATCCGCGGCGGGTATCGAGCACCAGGCAGGAGGACTTCAGAGACTCCCTCTTCTCTAAATAATAGTCAATAATCTTCTTCCATTGCCGGAGCAATTCCGGGGGTACGCGGGCGTAACCATATCCGGGCAGATCCACCAACCAGGCTGCGCTAACGGGAGAGCCGTTAATCCGGTAAAAGTTTATCGTTTGCGTTCGTCCCGGCGAGCTACTGGTAAACGCCAGCCCTTTCTTTCCGATCAGGGAATTAATCAGGCTGGACTTTCCGACATTACTTCTCCCCAAAAATGCAATTTCCGGAAGCCCGGGGCGGGGAAACGCTTCGGGCCCGGCGGCGCTGACGACGAATTCGGCGGTCACTAAAGCGATCGGCGATCAGCACCCGGCTTTCAGTGGAACCTCCTTTTGGCGGGATTGGCCACTGAAAACCGAATGCGGAATGCTTCTTTAATGCGTCAGGGTCTCTTCCACTGACGGCTGCACCTCTGTGCCCGGTGTTGCGGCGGGCATCGGTAGAGCGGCCAGTTCCCTTTCCAAAGCGATCTTCAAAACTTCGTCCATCGATTCCACGAAATGCAGCTTCATTGTCTGCTTGATGGCATCGGGAATATCGGGCAAATCCTTCTCGTTCTCCTTCGGCATGATGGCTTCCAGGATGCCGTGGCGATGCGCGGCCATCAGCTTCTCCTTCAATCCACCGATGGGAAGAACTTTGCCCCGCAACGTGATCTCTCCCGTCATGGCAATATCGCCGCGCACCGGAATGCGGGTGAGAGCGCTCGAAATCGTAGTGGCGATCGTGATGCCGGCCGAGGGGCCATCTTTCGGAATCGCTCCCTCGGGGATGTGCAGGTGCACATCCAGATTGCGGTAGAAATCGCGGGGCAATCCGAACAGGTGCGCGCGCGAGCGGATATAGCTCATGGCCGCCTGCGCCGATTCCTGCATCACTTCACCCAGCTTGCCCGTGATGGTCAGCTTGCCTTTGCCGTCCATCAGGGTACATTCCACGGCCAGGATCTGGCCGCCTACTTCCGTCCAGGCCAAGCCAACCGCGGAGCCGACCTCGTTCTTCTTTTCCGCCACCAGGTCGCGGAACTTCCAGGGGCCGAGCAGTTGCGGCAGCTTCTCCCCGTCGATTTGCGCTTTGCCAACCGGCTTTTTCTCCTTGCCGCTTTGGGAATTCACCACCTGCCGGGCGATTTTACGGCAGATGTTGCCGATTTCGCGCTCCAGGTTGCGCACGCCGGCCTCGCGTGTGTAGTACTGGATCAGACCGTTCAAGCCGCTATCGGCGAATTCGATCTGCTCCTTGCCCAGGCCGGTGGCTTCCATCTGTTTTCGTACCAGAAAGCGCTTGGCAATCTCCATTTTTTCGAGCTCGGTATATCCGGAAAGCCGGATTACTTCCATCCGGTCCTGTAATGCCGGCGGAATGGTATGGAGCACGTTGGCCGTAGCGATGAAGAACACCTGGCTCAGATCGTATTCCACATCGAGGTAGTGGTCCACGAACATATAATTCTGCTCGGGATCGAGGACTTCCAGGAGGGCGGCGGAGGGATCTCCGCGGAAATCCATGGACATTTTGTCCACTTCATCCAGCATGAAAACCGGGTTCCGCGTGCCGGCCTTCTTCATCATCTGAATAATCTGGCCTGGAAGCGCGCCAATGTAAGTGCGGCGGTGGCCGCGGATTTCGGCCTCGTCGCGCACGCCGCCGAGCGACATGCGCACGAACTTGCGGCCGGTGGCCTTGGCGATAGACATGCCCAGCGAGGTTTTGCCCACGCCCGGAGGCCCGACAAAGCACAGGATGGAGCCTTTCGGCGTCTTGACGAGCCGCCGCACCGCCAAAAATTCCAGAATGCGCTCCTTGATCTTCTCCAGGCCGTAATGATCGGCTTCGAGCACCTGTTCGGCGTATTTGAGGTCGCGGATTTCCTTGGAACGCTTCTTCCACGGCACCGCCAGCAGCCAATCGAGGTAGTTGCGCGAGACCGTCGATTCGGCCGACATGGGCGGCATGTTTTCGAGACGCTTGAGCTCGGCCATCGCTTTGTCCAGCGCGTCTTTGGTCATGCCGGCGGTTTCGATGCGCTTTTTCAGCTCATCGATTTCGCTCTTTTCGCCGCGGCCCAGCTCCTTCTGGATGGCCTTGATTTTTTCGTTGAGGTAATACTCTTTCTGCGCCTTCTCCATCTGGCGCTTCACCCGGCCCTGAATGGTGCGATCCACATTCAGCTTCTCGATTTCGATATCGAGCATTTCGGCCACCCGGGTGAGGCGGTCGATGGGATCGAAAATTTCCAGCAGCTCCTGCCTTTCTTCGATGGTGAGCTGCAGGTTGGCGCCGACCGTGTCGGAGAGCTTGCCGGGATCGTCGACCCGAATGGCCGCGATCATGTTCTCGTAATTCAGGTTCTGGCTGAGCTTGACGTACTGCTCAAACAGCGAGGTGACACGGCTGATGAGCACATCGAGCTGCGGGCCCGGCTCCACTTTGTAGGCGGTGGTGCGCACCACGGCGCGGAAAAAACCCTCGTCGTCGGAGACGGAAACCACTTTGGCGCGCTCGGTGCCCTCGACCAGAACTTTGATGTTGCCGTCGGGAAGCTTCAGGCTCTGTACAATGTTGACGATGGTTCCGACGCTGTAGATCTCGTCCGGCTTGGGTTCGTCGATGGAGGCATCGTGTTGCGTGGCGAGAAAGATTTTCTTGTCGCCGGCCATGGCCTCCTCCAGCGCTCGCACGCTGGATTCGCGCCCTACCACGAACGGGGTCATCATGTACGGAAAGATGACCACGTCGCGGATCGGCATCATCGGCAGACGTTTTGTATCGGATTTTTCCTTTGAAGTAAGCATTGCGCTCCGCGGGGGAATCTCTGTCCCCTATTGGACGGGCTGGAAGCCGCGAAGGGCTCACGCCACCGTACTGAGGTGACTAACCAGCCTTTTCTAATATTGTAAGACTGATCTTCTGTGACAGCACCATTTCCTTGGTTACCTGGAATTCCCTAACTTTCTTGTAGGACGGGATGTAGTACATCAAATCCAGCATCAAATCTTCGAGAATCATCCGCAAGCCCCTGGCTCCCACTTTCCGTTCCATGGCGAGATCCGCGATGGCTTCCAGGGCGTCGTCGGAAAACTTCAGGCGGACATTCTCGAATTCAAAGAGTTTCTGGTACTGCTTCACAATGGCGTTCTTCGGTCTTGTGAGGATCTGGATCAACGCCGAACGGTCCAGGTCTTCCAGCACCGCGTGCACCGGCATGCGGCCAATGAACTCGGGGATAAACCCGAATTTGATGAGATCCATGGGCTGCACCTGGCTAAGCAGATCAATGTCGCGGCGGCCGCTGATGCCGGTGACCTTAGCGGCTTTCTCTTCTTCCTGAAGAAAGCCGACCGATTTCTTGCCCGTCCGCTTGGCAACCACTTTTTCCAGGCCTACGAACGCCCCGCCGCAGATGAACAGAATGTTGGTCGTATCCACGGGGGTGAATTCCTGGTGGGGGTGTTTGCGGCCGCCCTGCGGAGGCACATTCGCCACGGTCCCTTCCAGGATTTTCAGCAGCGCCTGCTGCACGCCTTCCCCGGAAACGTCGCGCGTGATGGACGGGTTCTCGTCCTTGCGGCAGATCTTATCGATTTCGTCGATGTAAATGATGCCCTGCTGGCATTTCTGAACGTCGCCATCGGCGGCTTGCAACAGCTTGAGGATGATGTTCTCCACGTCCTCGCCAACGTAGCCGGCTTCGGTGAGCGTGGTTGCATCGACAATGGCGAAGGGCACGTCGAGGATTTTCGCCAGCGTCTGCGCCATCAGGGTCTTGCCGGTACCCGTGGGGCCGATCAGCAGAATGTTGGATTTCTGCAGTTCGACTTCCGTGCTGCGCAGCCGGTTCATATGGATCCGCTTGCAGTGGTTGTAGACGGCCACCGCCAGCTTCTTTTTGGTGGCGTCCTGGCCGATTACGTATTGGTCCAGAAACTCTTTCACCTCAAGCGGCTTGGGGATCTTGTTCGGAACTCCGGCCGGAGTTTCGGCTTTATCGTCCTCCAAAATCGAGTTACAGACGGCGATGCACTCATCGCAGATGTAGGCCCGGGGGTAGTCGCTGGGAGAGGAAATCAGCTTTCCCACAACATCCTGGCTCTTATGGCAGAACGAACACCGCAACGGGTCGTCGGATCCTGTGCGCTTCACAAATACTCCTCTTCCGCCCTACGAAGCCAGAGAGCCCTTAGCAGGGGGGCCGGTATGCCAGCCAGTTTCGTCCCTATTATTACCTGAATACCGTTCGCGGGGCAACGCCGCCTTTGAAGTCATAATGGGCGATTACCGGCTCAAGCGGTCTTCCGGGCGTGTTCAAACAAAAAATTCAGGGTTTTTTCCGTCTGGATCTGCGAGGCAATGCGGCCCAGAGTACCATCTTTTTCGTATTTCATCTGTAGGGCAGCTAACGGTTCCCGTTGCGCGCGGGCAATCCGTTCCACCTCCCGGTTCACTTCGTCGCGCGTGGCGCCAATCGATTCGCGCTCCGCGATCCGGCTCAGCAGCATCGAGGCCTTTACGTCGCGAATGGCTTTTCCCCGCTGATCCTCTTTCAACTTTTCCCAATCGATGTTCGCCTTGCGGGGGTCCATACCCTGGGATGCCAGGGCCGCGAGCATCTGCTCCACCCGGCTGCGAATCTGCCGCTCAATAAAAGTCTCGGGGACGGGAAAATCGTGTCGATCCACCAGGCTCTCTACGATGCGGTTTTTAGCCTCAGCCTGCGCCTCGCGCTCGCGCTGGGCGAATATGGCCTTGCGAACGGCGTCGCGCAACTCATCGAGAGTTCGGTAATCGCCCAAATCCTGCGCAAAGTCATCGTTCAACTCCGGCAGTTCCTTGCGGCGTACTCCTTTTACTGTAGCACGGAAGCGAATCGTTTTGCCGGCCATGCGCGCGGTGCCGTAATCTTCGGGGTAGGAAACCTCGAATTCTTTTTCGTCCCCGGGCGAGAGGCCGCGGAGATTATCGCTGAAGGCTTCGAGTGTGTCTTTGCCGCCGATCTCCAGGACCATTTCTTCCGATTTGAGCGGTCCGCCTTCCACTCCGGAAAGGCTTTCGAGAGCCACCACCGCGTGATCGCCGTCCTCTAGCGGGCGCGGATCGATATTGACGTACTGCGCCTTCTGCTCGCGAAGTTCCTCGATCCGCTGGCTGACGTCTTCATCGGTCACCTGTGGATCGTGGTAGCGGACCTCCACATCGCGATACTCGCCCAGCTCGATCTGGGGCACTACTTCAAATTCGGCTTTGAAGCGTAGCGGCTCGCCTTCATGGAAGTGGATGTCGGACACATCGGGGGTGCCGACCACGTTCAGGTTGTCCGCCTCGAACTGCTTTTGGAGGTACTTGGGGATTAGCGCCTCCAGCACCTTCTGGCGGATATCGCCGGCGAACTGCTTGCGGATGAGCGACTGCGGCGCCTTGCCGGGACGAAAGCCCGGAAGCTTGGCACGCTTCTGGACATCGGTAGCCACGCGGCTGGTTTCGCTTTCTACGACATCAACAGGTATAGAGATTTCCAGCTCGTGCTTACAACCTTCAATCAAAGGCAAATGGGATCGACCTCGGAACCGAAGTGGTAATGCCTTCAGCATAACATGGCGGTGCACCGGGCTTGGGCCTGGGGCCGGCGGGGCGGATGGACCTCAGTTCAGGCGCTTACCCGCCCCGGGTGGCCCAAACCGGTGCGATCACACCGGTTTAGAAGCTAACTTTTGTTGAAAATAAAGGAGAAGCGCACAATGAAACGGGCGCAGTGCACCGGTCGGGTCACTCCGTGCGCCAGGGCCGTCATAGAGGCCGGCTATTCCAGCAGGGCAGCGGAGTTGGCAACAGCCATGCGCCGGACTTCTTCCACGGAAAAGCCGCCGTCGAGCAGGGTCTGGGCGAAGAGCGCGAAGCCTTCGGACACCGGCGGATTGATCGTCTGGCCGAGATCGGTCGAAAGCAGGCAACGCTCCGCGCCAACCGCGCGGATCGAACCGAGAACGGTCTGCCAGGGCGCCTTGCCGGTGTGCATGGTGGTGAAGCAATGCTCAATGATCGCGCCCAGATTGGCCAGTTCCACCTGCTCCTCCGCGGAAAGATTCTGAGACGGGAACTCGGCATGGGTAACCAATATTTTACGAACTTTCATTTCGCGGGCGGTTTTGACGAGCGGGAAAATCTCGTGGCGGCCGAGGTGGCCGGTGGCGAGGATCATATCGTGTTTGGCGATCAGCTCGATGCAGGAACGGGTTGCCTTGGAGATCTTGCCGTTTTCCTCGAGCACGGTCATGCGCGGCGGGGAAATTCCCATGGCGGAAATCTCCCGTTGAATTTCCGCCCAAAAGGGCAGTTTCTTATTGCCGCCCGTGGGCAATCCGGCGGTTTCGTTTTCGGCATCGACCGTGGGAAACCATACGATCTTGGCGCCGGAGCGGCCGGCAATGTCCACCGCGACCGGGTTCAAGCCGCCCACCGAATGGTTCAGCGTGATTGCTCCGTAAGCGGCAATTCCAGGCACGGCCGCGCTAACCACCTTGGCGCGCTCGGCCGTGGACATGTAATGGGACTTCAGAACGAAGCCCTTCAAACCGCGAGCGAGGAATTCGCGCGCAAGGCCCAGATCGTCGCTGCGCCGCGGGATAACATCGGGCGCGACATGAACATGCAGGTCATAGGCGCCCTGAATGCATTCCCAAGCAGCGCTGGACGCGGCTCCGGCGGTGACAGTGGCTGTTGACATAGTTGAGGGAGCGGAGGACATCAATGAGTATGACAGGCGACGCCGGGGCCGTCAACGGGGACCCTGCGGAAGTCCTGCATCGTGTGGAAAAAAATTGGAAAACTTCAGTTTGCCTTTTTTAGGGACTCCCCGATAGACTAGGGAAAAGTATCATGAACTTATTCATACAAAGCCAAGGAGGGCGGCACTATGTGGAATAAACGCCGGGAAGATGAGACGCCCAGACCCGTCACCCCGCCCGCCTCGGGGGCGCCGGCGGGTCCCGTAGCGCCAAATCCCGTGGAAGTCAAAAAGGAGGCTACAACCGTGTCCAGCATGCCCGTTGGGAGAATCGAGCCGGAGCCGTCGCGTAGCAGCGGCGGGTCGGCGACCATTGGGAAGGCCGTAAAAATTGTCGGCCAGATCTATAGCAAAGAGGATTTGTTTGTCGATGGCGACCTGGAAGGCACCGTCGAGGCGATGGAGCACAAGCTGACCATCGGCCCCAATGGCACCGTGCACGCCAGTGTAAAGGCCCGCGAGGTGGTTGCGCTAGGCACCATTCAGGGTAATGTCGAAGCCGCCGACAAGATCGAGATCCGTAAGGATGCCAAGCTGGTAGGCGATATCAAGACTGCGCGCATCATCATCGAAGACGGCGCGTATTTCAAAGGCAGCATCGATATTGTCAAGCCGGAGCCCGCGCGAGTGGCCGCCAAGCCGCAGCCTGCCCCGGTTTCGGCCGCGGTGAACCAGGCCGCTCCGGCCGCTGTGGAAGCGAAGCGCTGAAGCGGGGACCTAGCCGTTGCTGACGGACCGGCTGAAGAGCCTGTTGCGGGGCCAGCGGGAGACCGGTCCCGCCGGACCTCCCCTTGGCTCGCCTAAAACCGCGGGGCCGCCACGCGCCAAATCTTCCCCAGGCAAGCCTCCCCAAGTCGCCACCCGGCCTAGCCGCGGGCTGGAAGAGTTCTTTAGCTATATCCGCGGCCAGTCCGGATTGACGATTCTGGATTTGGGCGGCGCCACCCAACAGAACGTCAGTTTCATTACCGGCCTGGGACACCGCATTTACTCCGAAAATTTTCTGCAAGTTCTCAACGAAACTTTCGAAGGGGAGGAAACCGGGCAATCGAACCCCGGGCGGATCGATTACTTCCTGCGGCAGGCGCTCGACTACCCGGACGGCCACTTCGACGGAGTGCTGATCTGGGACGTGCTTGAGTACCTGGAGCCCGCGCTGCTGACCGCCGTCGTGGAGCGTCTGCGGAAGATCGTCCGGCCCCGCAGCTACATGCTGGCCTTCTTCCATTCGGACATCAAGGTGGAAGCCGTTCCGGTATACACGTTCCGGATTCAGGATGTGAATCTGCTGCACATCACGCAGGAGGGAACGCGGAATCCCGCGCAACTGTTCAATAACCGGAGCCTTGAGAAGCTGTTTGGGAGCTTCGAATCGGTGAAGTTTTTCCTCACGCGCGAGCGCCTGCGCGAAGTGATCGTAAAAGTCTAGCGATCGGCCTTTGACCGGAGCCGCGACCCTGCCGATCACGGCTCCGATCGATCGCTTTTCGAACCCGCCGCTCAGAAATAGAATTTCGCCGCGATCTGCAGGATGCGGTTCGAGTTGGCGCGGGTAGCATTCAGAGCTCCGAAGCCAAACCGTCCGCCGGTACCGCCCAACTGGCTGGGCAGGTTGATGATCTGTCCGGCCGAATTGAAGACGATGGTCGAATTGAACGATGCGAATTCCGGGTGGTTGAGCGCGTTGAAAGCTTCGAGGCGCAACTGCGCATATGCTCTCTCGGTGAAGTTGACGCGTTTGTACAATGCCATGTCCCACTGGTTGATGCCGGGACCGCGGAGCGTGTTGATGCCGGAATCGTCCGCGACGCTGCCCACGGCGGCGGGAGCGAAGCAAGAGGTATTAATGTACTCGTTTATGTTGCGGGCACCCATCGAAAGATTCGGGTCACAGGTCAGTCTGACGCGCGGAGCGATATCCTCGCTGCCCGTAATCTCCCGGTTCAGTGTCGCTGCCGATACACCACTGATGGTGTAAGTCGGATTTACGGGCGTTCCGCGAGCGATATTGACCAGGCCGCCTAATTGCCAGCCGTTCAAAACCGTTCTGGCGGCCGCATTACTGAGGAAACCGGCGCGCGATACATTCGGGAGATTGTAAATGTAGTTGATCACCAGGGTCTGCGGCACGTCAAATCCGAGCGGGCCATAATTGTACGCGCGGGTGTTGAGAATCGAGCCGACTCCCGGAGTGCCGCTTGACGGGCCGGGTATTCCCAGCGCTTTGGCCCAGGAATAAGACACGCCGAACGTCAGGCCTGCGCCCACGCGATGATTGACGGCGACCTGGAGAGCGTTATAGTTCGAGGAACTTCCAAACGTGTAATAAGAGCCTGAAGTGTAGCCGGCATAGGGACGGTAGAGCTGTGTCGGCAGCGTCGTGGTGCCGTTATATTGCGGCGCGCCCACTGTTGGGTCCTGATTTTGCGGCAGCCACGCGCTGCCGAACGGCACGTAGTTGAAGGGGTCCTGCTCCGGCAGATGGCGCGACTCCGAGCCGACATAGGAAACGTCGAGCAGCGTGGCAAAAGGCAACTGGCGCTGAATGCCGGCGCTGTAGTTGTAGACCGTCGGCACATGGCCATCCGGGGAGATGCCGGTGATGGTGGCAGGCACGTTGACGGTCGAGGCGCTCGGAATGGTGGCCAGATTACCGTACAGGATCTGGCTTTGCACCAGCGTTGGCGGATTCGTGACGTAATTGCTGGTGGTGCCGATTTCGAAAGTGGTCACGCGATCATAAAAGACTCCGCCGCCGACGCGCAAAACATTTTTTCCGAAGTTGTAGGCCAGCCCGAATCGCGGACCCCATTGGATGCCGCGATCCTTCAGAAGGCCGAGCGGCATTCCGTTCTGGCCCTCCAGCACAATTCCGTTATACAGAGTTCCCGAATTGGGCACGATATCGCCAATCAGAGCCGGGGCGGCGGTTGCGCCCGTGAGAGGGTTTAGGGCAATCCGCTGCCCCCCGGCGAGCGTGGGCACGTAGTAACTAACTGCTTGAGAGGGATTATATGCGGAGCGAAGGAAGTCGGACATATCCCGCTTGTCATCCACGAAAGGCAGAACGACATTCATCCGCAATCCATAGTTAATGGTCAGATGCGCATTGATCTTCCAGGTATCCTGCCCATACCATTCGATGTTCTCGTAGCGGTAATCGGGAGCCAGGTAAGTGTTCGGCTGGACGTACTTATTGAAGTTACCCAGAAGAGCATTGGCAAAGGGCCAGTTCGTATCGCCCGGGTTTTGCGAGTTGGTATCGAAGTAGATTGTGGAATTGATGGGCTTGAAAGGACTCTCCGTCTTGACCGCGTACTCGTAGAAGATACCGGCCTTGAATGTGTGGGCGCCGACCACCTTGGTGATGTTGTCGGTGGCATCCCAGATGGGATTACGGTTCGCGTAGGGAAGACCCGAGAAAGTGGTGAATTGAGCGCCGGAAGGGCCGGGGATGCCTACGAACGAGAAGTTCGGAATCAGGTGACTCGGATCCGCATTGGGGTAGAGCAGGGGAATGGTGATACCGGAATTGGCGCGGTAATAGGGGCTGTTGGCGGGCGGGGCATCGCCGGGGATTCCGTTCACGGCATATCCGAACAGAAAGTCGTTGGTCAGCGTGGGGCTGAGGACTGTAGCTACATCGAAGTTGAGCGCCCAGCCGTAAGTTGGAGCATACAGAGGAGAGAGGCCGAGAAGGTTGCCGGAATCGGCGCGCCCGTAGGGATTATTCTGGGTCGATTTGCTGATGACCGCGCGGCCGTAGGCGCGCCAGTTGTCGCTGATGTCATAGTCGCCGCGATAAACCTGATCGTAGGTGGGAGCCGAAGCCGGCACCTGCGATTGATAGTTATATGCCGGATTATTCAAAACGTTCGGCAGCGGCAGCCAATCGAGGACCTGCGGCCCATACGGGCTCCACATGCTCTGGGGGATGATGTTGTTCGGAAAAGGCGTGCCCTGTGGATTGGCGGCGCTGCGCGTGGTTGGATCATAGACGGTCTGAACTACGCCGCCCGCATTTACCGCGTCCTGAAAGTTGCCATGGCGCTCCTGCGCGGTGGGTACTGTGATCTGATACAGATTGGTCGGCGTCTCGGATCTGCCCCATTCGTTAGACGCGAAGAAAAACAGCTTATTGTGGTCCTTATTCAGCCCCCAGGGAAGGATCACCGGACCGCCGATATTGAAGCCGGCCTGCATGAACCGGTAGATGCTGCGGGGCGCGCCGGACTCGTTGCGGATGAAATCGTTGGCGTTCATGAACTCGCCGCGCTTGAACCACCAGCCGGTCCCGTGGAATTGCTTCGTGCCGCTCTTCGTAACTGTCTGGATCTGCGCGCCGGAGGCGCGGCCGAACTCGGCGGCCTGGCTGTTGGTCGAGACCTTCAACTCGGCGATCGCATCGACGTTGATGCGGTAAGCGAACTGCTGATTGACGCCGATATCGGTGACCGTCTGGCCATCCACGGTATAGTTGTTCTGGAAATTGCTTTGACCGTTCACATTCGGGTTGCCTCCGAAGTTGCCCGCCGAGCCCGGAATCGTTTCGAGCAGCGTTGTGTAATTACGGCCGTTCAGCGGCAGGTCCACCATCTGTCTTCCGTTTACCAGCCCCGAACGCTCGGCCGTTACTGTTTCGAGCGCCACCGTGCTGGCCTGCACATTGACCGACTCCGCCGCTTGGCCAACTTCGAGTACGATAGGCGGCAATCCCAGCTTGTCATTTACGTTCAGCACAATTCCCGTCTGGGTATACTTCTTGAATCCGGCGGCTGTGACCGTCAGCGTGTAGGTGCCAGGAAGCAGCGGAGTGAGAAGGAAATTGCCGTCCGCAAGCGTCAGAACCTGGCGGACTACCGCACTTTGCCCTTCGTTGGTGAGAGTGACTTGCGCGTTCGGAATGACCGCGTTAGTCGAGTCCACAACGGTCCCGTGAATCTCACCCGTAGTAGCCTGGGCTCTCAACTGAATCGCAGCAAGAAAGAATGCGCCGGCGGCGATCGTGGCGCACACCACACCTCTGGCGGTGAACTTCATAAATTCCCCCCTATTTCTAATCTTTGGATACCCGTTTTGGAAAGCTGAAGCGGTAGGTATTCTATCACAATGGAGATAGGAAGAGTCAATCCGTCTTGATTTCGTGCCGTTAACCTGTGAATTGTCCGGCCAATTAACACGTCATCTGTCCGGTCCTTTCGGACAAAACGGGGTAAAATCCTGCAAGGGTGAACGAACCCGGATAGCCGGCCGCGATCTCAACCAGTTCCGCCTTCGGCACGATCCGCACGACCTACCCGGCGCGGCAGATCCAGTTTGCGTTGAAGCTGCTGTTTTGAGGTTTGCCGGGTTCCGCGCCGGTTATGGAGCAGTCGCCTGCGGCGCAAGCACCAGGCCGGAGGGCAGCTCTTCGCCGAAGATACGGCCCAACGCGCGGTCGTCTTCTTCTTCGCCTTCAAGCACGGCCACGAGGCGCGCGGCCTGGGGCAGCTTTTCCAGTTTGTGTTTCACGGTCTGCCGGGTGGCGGCCGAGAGGTCGCGGGTGGGATCGCCTGTGGACCGGGCCAGGGCGGCGAGCGCGTCGCCCGCGCCGGGGGCATTGAGCAGCACTTCCACCCAGCGGGTCACGGTGGAGGGCGGAATGACCAGATTGATCGGGCCATAGAAAAGCTGGCGGGCTCCGAGGCGGGACAGGCACCACAGCTCGCTTTCTTTGAAATCGCCGGCTTTGACGCGCTTGACGAGAGCGTCGCCCAACTCGGTTTTGGTGCCGATGGGAAGCAGTTCGAGCGATGAGGCCGTGCGCCAGAGTTCCCGCAACAGGGCCGAATTGACGCGTTGCGGTTTCTTGTTGCCGCGCGGCAGAAGGAGGCTGGAGAGGCGCTGGTAGATGTCGGCCTGCTGGTTGCGGTTGAGGCCGCCGGCCAGGCGTCCCCAGAAGATCCACCAATCGATTTCGCACTGCGTGTGGTTGCCGTAAGTGAGGCCGGAAGCGAAGAGGCGGCGGGCCTGCTCAATGCGGAAATCGTCGCCGGGATAGCCGAAGCCGGGCCGCAGGCAGAAGCCGCAGAGGTTCAGCCAGCGCATTTCGTAGGCGGGACTCTTTTTTCGGCCATCGGCTGCGGCCAGAAAGGCGTCGGCCATTTTGCGAATCGCCGGGAGCGGCCAGGAGTTGCGGCCCAGGCCCATGGTCTGTTCGAGGCGCGCGGGCAATTCCTCGGGAGCGATGGGCGATTTTGCGCTGGTGGAAAACACCGCGCCGATCAATTCGAGGGAAGCGGCCAGCGCTTGTTCGCTCACCATGGCCACGGCTTTCGGGCCTTCGGCGCGCGGAGCCTGGGGAGTGGGACTTGCGGATTCGGCGGCCGGTTTGCGCAGCTCGAATTCGAGGCGCCAGCGGTTATCGCTGATTTTCGATTCGCACCAGGTTTCGAGCGTTCCGATCTCGCTCAGACGCGCGCCCAGCTTGACCGGAATCAGCCGCTCTTCGGCGCGCTTGCCGAAGCGGATGACGGCGTGAAGCGGCGCGTGGCGATGCAGGCCGGAATCCTCGGCCGCGAATTCGACAAGGTCGCCGAGACGATCCTCGGTGCGGGTGAGCGAGCTGTAGAGGCGGAACGAAACGGGGCGGTTGGCGACGAGCTGCAGGGCGGGGTTATCGATCTCGACGGCCGCGCCCTCTTCGGCGCCACGCGGCACCAGGCAGACGGCGGCGATCTTTTTTTCGCCGGCTTCGCCCGGACCTTCCGGAGCCTCGCCTAAACCGATGTAGTAGGTGCGCGGCAGGCCGCCCCGCACCAGCACGCCGCTGCCGGTGGTGCGGACGTAGGAATAATAAGCCGCGCCGCGCGCTACAGCCAGGTCCAGGTCGATATTCTGCAGAATCTCGGGGCGGCGCCCGTACCAGTTGCCCACGGCATCGGCCACGCGCTCGCGCAAAATCTCCGGGATAAAGAAGCCTCCGTTGAAGAGGATGGCATCGGGAACCTGGCCGGTGGGTTCGAGGAACGCGTTCAGGTGACGGGTGATCGCGGGATCGGAGACGTACGGGAGGCCGAGCTCGCGGAAGAGGTTGCGCTTCTCCTCCTTGGGCGCTTCGCCGCGGGGGCTGAGCGGCAAGAACCCTTCGAGCGCCAGCTCCAGCGCCTCTTCGCGCAGAATTTCGGTTTTGAGCGTGCGGCCGATGACCGATGCGCCGGAGCCGAGAATGGTGATTTCGACGCTCTTCAGATTGGGGTCGTTGAGCAGGCGCTCCTTGGCGGCGGAGCACTGGCGGCGCAGGCCGCTGCGCTGGCGGATGGAGAGCTGCGCGCCCAGCTTGGTTTCGGCGAGCCAGGCGAGGGTGAGATCGAGATTATCGCCGCCCAGCAGCAGGTGCTTGCCTACGGCGGTGCGCGTAAAGTTGACCAGGTCGCCTTCGCGAGACACGCGGATCAGGCTGAAATCGCTGGTGCCCCCGCCCACGTCGCAGACCAGCACCACCTGGCCATCGAAAAGCCTTTTGCGCGATTCGGCGAGATTGGCGGCGATCCAGGAATAGAAAGCCGCGGCAGGTTCTTCGAGCAGGGTGAGGCGCTCGATTCCCGCTTCGCGCGCGGCCATGACAGTCAGTTCGCGGGCTTCCTCATCGAAGGAAGCGGGGACGGTGAGCACGATGTCCTGTTCGGCGAGCGGAAGGCTGTGGGCGCGGTCCCATTCTTCGCGGAACTTGGCCAGAAATCGCGTGGAGACTTCCACCGGTGAGAGCACCCGGCCGATTTCCTGCGAATCCCAAGGAAGGATTTTGGCGGTGCGATCCACGTCCGGGTTCGAGAGCCAGGATTTGGCGGAATGCACCAGGCGGGTAGGCACGAGTGCGCCTTGTTCGCGGGCATAGACGCCCACCGGCTGGCCGTCTTCGAGGAAGAGGAAGGAAGGCAGGGTGCGGCGCGGCTCGACGCGCCCGGCGGCAACTAACTGTGGGGTTTGAAAAATATGCACCGGCGGGAAATCGCGGTCTTCGGCCTCGTGCTCGTCAATATAGGCGAGGGCAGAGTTGGTGGTCCCCAAATCGATGCCGATTTTCATAGTGTCTATTTTTAGCTTACGTGACCCGGCGGGGCTAAGAGCGGCGCTCAGGCCGTAATCCGTCCGTAAGCGAAGGCTAGAGTGACGTTGCGCTGCAAAGCGCACTTAGCGGCTCCGGGACGACGTGGCAGGTGGCTGGCGGAAGCGCCGTGGCCGCAACCAATGGTCAGGTGTCGCTGACTGGCGACCCTGAACCCAGCCACAAGCGACACTGGTGGCGGGTGCCAACGCCAAACTAGCTACCTCAGCCCTCGTTGGATCAGGTCCACCACTTCCTTCAAAGGGATCACCAACTGGATGCTGTTATCCGTCTGCGCCGCCATTTGCCGGAGCCTATCACGGCTCCGGCGAGAGTCGCCTGTTTCAACTAGATTCCGGGCATCCGCGGCGAATCACGGCCCGTGTAAACTTATTTTCCGTTCCCTGTCAACAGGTTAGACAAATTGCGGTCAAGCTGCGGGCAGCCGTGGGGCTATCTTGGCAGTGGGAAAGAGGGAGTTCGGTACCCCGAACTTCACACCAAAAAGCAGACCTTGATGACTTCCGTTGCGCCCCGCCCGCTCGATTCCAGGAGCGTTCCCCTCCGCATTCCGGATTCCCTCTCTTTCTTCAATTGGAAACGTTCTTCAATGGAAACATTTTGCCGAAACCTGGAAGGTGAATTGCTTATCAAAATAGCCAAGAGGTTGAAATGAACGCTTTGCTCATCGGAGCCACTTTAGCCGGAAGCTTGGTGGGAGCTTTCGCCATTCAAAAGGCCGCACTCCAGGGCCTCCTGCACGTGATGAACGCCGGCCGCCGGACGCGCCGTTAATCCGGCCGTTACTATTTTCGGGAACCGCGTTCCGGATTGTGTAATTTGCTCTGGCGCACCTTGTGCTTTTTGCGCTTCGGTTTGGAGAAAACAAAGGTGCCGCTGCCCAGGTATTCCGCTCTATAAAGTTTGTCTTCGGTTTTTTCGTCCGCCAAAGTCGGTTTCTCCCGATCCAGTTGAATTTGATCTCTCATTGTACCGCGCGTATCCTGGTGAATTGAACGCCGCAAGCGGGTCCACCGGAACGGTGCCGAACGGGAAATCCGGGCCGGTCCGGCAAGCTCGAGCCCCTTTTTCGAATACTTCTGGCGAAGCGCGCCCCGGCAGCCTGTCCCACAGCTTTCGCGCTCTCCGCCACCGCAACTACCAATACTTCATTGGCGGCCAGATCATTTCGCTGGTCGGCACCTGGATGCAGACGGTCGCCCAAAGCTGGCTGGTCTACCGCCTCACGCATTCCGACCTGCTGCTCGGAACCGCCATGTTTTGCTCGCAGATCGCGGTTTTCGCCTTAGGTCCCTTGGGAGGCCTGGCTGCCGACCGTTTCTCCCGCCACAAACTGGTCATCGTTACGCAAACGCTCATGATGGTTCAGGCGTTCGTGCTCGCCTGGCTCACACTTTCCGGCCGCATCCAGGTCTGGGAGATTCTGGCACTGGCTGTAGTCTTGGGAGCCATCAACGCTTTTGACATTCCCGGCCGCCAGTCTCTGCTCATTCAGATGACCAGCAAGCAGGATCTGCTCAGCGCCATCTCGCTCAACTCGGCGGTATTTAATACGGCCCGCGGCGTAGGCCCCGCGGTGGCGGGTGTGCTGGTGGCGGCGCTGGGCGAAGGGGTCTGTTTTCTGCTCAACGCGATCAGCTTCTTAGCCGTAATCGGCGGCCTTTTGGCCATGAAATTGGAGCCTTTCGAACGCCGCGCGCCGGTCTCCCCCTGGCGCCACCTGGTGGATGGGTTCGTCTACACTTGGAACCGTACCAAGGTGCGCCGCATCTTGGCAGCCTTGGGCGCGGCTACGCTGGCTGCGGCGCCCATCTTGGTTCTGGCTCCTGTTTTCGCCGATCAGATCTTCCAGCGCGGCTCCCGCGGACTGGGCTATCTGATGGGCGCCATGGGAATCGGAGCGGTGGTCGGAACGGTTGGTCTGGCCAGGCGCACGGAAGTCGCCGGACTGCCTGCGGTGATTACCTATAGCGCCCTGCTGCTGGGTGTAGCCAACTTCGCATTTGCCGCGTCCACCGATTTTTATCTTTCTCTGGCGATTACCTTCGTGATCGGCTACAGCTTAATGCGCCAGCTTGCCGCGGCGAATACGACCATTCAGACTATGATCCCGGATGAGTACCGCGGGCGCGTCATGTCCCTTTACAGTATGTGTGTGGTAGGCATCGGGCCATTCGGCAGCCTGGCGGCCGGGGCGCTTGCAAGCAACTTCGGCCCCCGCCTCACCATGGCTCTGGGGGGCGTTGTTTCCCTAGTGGCCGGAACCCTGTTCGGCTGGTCTCTACGGAGCGACCGCAATGCCTGAAAAGTTCCGGAACATAGCCCGGCGACTGATCGCCCTCTTTGCGCTCGCGGCCGCCGTCTGTGTTCCCGGCAGCACGGCCCAATCGCCGCGCGCCGGGGAGCTTTGCGGAGAGGCCGGAAAAATCGCCGCCGAGCTGGCGGCAATTTCCGGACTCGAGCTCCACCATGCGGTCCCTTGCGATTTTATTTCCAAGGAAAAGGTCAATGCGTTTCTGAAAAAACGCGTGAAACAGGTGGCGAGCCCCGGCGACCTCCGCGCCGAAGAACTGACGCTCAAAAAATTCGGCCTGGTTCCGCCGGATTTCAACCTGGCCGATACTACCGTCGAACTCCTTACCGAGCAAGCCGCGGCCTTTTACGATTACGACAGGAAGAAGCTCTTCATCACCGAAACCACTTCCAGCGAAAGCCAGGAGGCGGTGCTGGCGCACGAGCTTTCGCACGCCATCGCCGACCAGAATTTCAATCTCGGCAAGTATATCCGCCAGGGGAGCAAGAGCGACGATGGCACCACGGCGCGTCTTGCCGTGATGGAGGGCCAGGCCACCTGGCTCATGTCCGAGTACCTGGCGCGCCGCATGGGGCAATCGCTCCGCGACTCGCCCGGCTTGGCCAAGATGATGAGCAGCGTCAGCGACGCCTCCGGCCAATTCCCGGTCTTCGATCAATCGCCGCTGTACTTCCGCCTGACGCTGGTCTTTCCGTATACCGAAGGCATGCTGTTTCAGAATGCGGTCATTCAAAAGGACGGCAACGCGGGCTTCGCCGCCGTGTTCCACAACGCCCCCATCAGCACGCAACAGATCATCCACCCCGACGAATATTTCGCCCAAATCAAGCCCACTTCTCCACCGTTGCCCGACCCGCCGCTGGCCGGCTACAAAGAACTCGTCAGCGGCACCATGGGCGAACTCGATCACGAAGTGCTCATCGAGCAGTTCGCCGGCAAAGCCCGCGCCGAACAGTTAGCCCCCCATTGGCGCGGCTCGAACTACCAACTGCGCGAAAACAAAAAGGCCGCCCGCCTGGTGCTGCTCTATTCGGTCGAGTGGGATAGCCAAGATGCCGCCCGCTCCTATTTCGACATCTACCGCCAGGCGCTCGCCCAAAAGTGGAAAGAGATGCAGGTCACTGCCTCGACCGCCGATTGCATCACCGGGGCCGGCGACGACGGCCGCTTCGAGTTGCGCCGCCAAGGCGCCATTGTGACCAGCGTGGAAGGCCTGCCGCCGGCCAATCCTTGAGCAGGCCCACGGAATGTTTTCCCACCCAGCCTCTACCCGACCGCCGAGTTGATCAGCGATCCGATGCTGTCGAACACGTTGTCGATCACCGCGGTCAACTGGGGCATCGTCGCCACCGCGGCCAACGCCACCATGCCGGCCGCCAGCGCGTACTCCACTAAGTCTTGTCCCTTAGTCTCTTTCCACAGCCGTCCCATTAAGTGCTTCATGCTGAGCTTCATAATGCCTCCCGCTTAGACTCCGCGGTGGAATCCTAAACCGATGTACTGGTACAGAAGTTCGCCGCTGGAGAACGAATCGGACAATCGTGGCAATTCTTGAGCCCAACACGCCAATTTTTTAGCGCCGCGCGCTTTTCTTTTGTTCCACGTGATTATCCAGCCAGCCCAGTATCAGATCCGCCAGTTGCAAGTTGTTCTTGTCCTGCATCAACATGTGGCTGTTGCCGCGGATCCCCATCTCCGGCAGGTGCATCATCTCGGCGTCGCCTCCGGCCGCTTTTACCTGATCGACAAATTTCCGGCAGCCCGCAAACGAAGTGGCCCAGTTCGCCGGCCCCCCTTGTACATCGTCCAGATGATCGCCAAACATCACCAGGGTAGGAATCTTCGCCAGCGCCGCGATCTGCTCCGCGCTGAGCGTGGGACATGGCATCTCAATCGAAATCATCCCCTTGATCCCGGCGGCATCGATCAGCGCGGCCTGCTCGGGGAAGAAGCCGGACTCCGAATGTCCCATCAGCACGGCGCCATGCAACCGCTTCGCCAGCGCAGCCATGTTTGTCCAAGTGGGATTGGGCGAAGGAAGAGTTGCGTTCAGATCCGGAATCATCTGTTTGTACAATTCGTCCACCGCCTCCACCGGAAATTGCCCGTCCGGGAAGGGCTGGTTGAAAGCCGGACCGAAGCGGAACACGGTCCAGGCGACCTGGTGGCTCGCAGCCAGGATATTCGGTAGCCGGCTCGCCGGTGCGCTGCCCGATTTCACCGCTTCAAAGACAGATGGATCGAAACCCGAACGCGCCCGCGACGATTGATCCGCCAGGTAGACCGCCCGCCCCTTGCGCACAAAATATTCGTTCCATCCCATGCGGCCATCCGGCGTAGTCTCCCACGTCTTGCTGCTCAGGCAGCAGCCATGCACCATCACTACCGGCACGTGCCGCGCGCCGTTCACCGGGATCTGATACTGCACATACATCTGGTTGACCGTGATATCCTGCTCCGGAGCCGTTTGGGAAACCGCCGGGAGGCGCTTGGTTTCCCCTCCCACGAAAAAGCTCCCCTGGCTTTCGAGCACCAGCGGTTTCTTCAAATCCTCGCGTAAATGATCCGCGGCGAACCCGGCTACCGCCGCCATCCCCAGGACCAACGCTGCCGCACGCTTCTGCATAGTCCCCTCCAGGCTCTCCATGCTATCACCCGCCTTTAAAGCCCTCGCCGGACGCGCCCAATACTTGGCGGCCGTGGCGGCAGAGCCGCGCGCGTAAGCAAGCGGACGCTACGCGAACTTCTGCAACTTGGCACAGTCACTTACCGGCCCTGAAACACGCAGCCCCGGCCCAGTCCCTACCACCCAAATATTGCGCCCCGCCCCCCGTGCCCCCCACCCTCCTACAAACATTGCACCGGCCCTGAAACTGCATGATAGACTGGGAGTTCCGGCGGTTTTCGGGTTCGGGGTCTATCGTTGAAAGCTCTTGCTGCCATTCTTTTACCGTTTTTTTGCGCCGGCGTTTCGGCGGAGGATCTCCCCGCGCCGCCCGAGCAGATTGTCGAAAACTACACGACGGCAACCGAGTCGCAACAGCGGTCCTTTGACGGCACTTCCATGGAAGTCGAGATCCAGGCCTCGCTTCCCAAGCTGAAAAAGCACGGGCGGCTCCGTGGGCTGCGGCGCATTTCCAAGCTGGGCCGCATCACCTACGAGCGCCTGGCGTTCGAGGGCGATGGCACCGTGAAAAACCAGGTGATCGCGCGCTATCTGACCGCGGAAGTGGAAAGCCACGACGAGCAGTCGCCATCCCTGTCGGTAACACCGGCCAACTATAAGTTCGCGTACAAAAGTAAAGGCATGATCGACGGCCGGCGGGCTTATATGTTCTCCGTCACGCCGCGGAAAAAGCGTGCGGGGCTGTTCAAAGGCGAGCTTTGGATCGATGCCGCAACCTACCTGCCCGTGCTCGAATCCGGTTATCTCGTCAAAAGCCCCTCGCTCTTCCTGAAGCGGGTGGCATTTGTGCGGAAATTCGAAATCCGGGACGGCCTTTCGGTGCCGCGGCAGATTGCCAGCACCGTGGACACACGCATTTGGGGGCAGGCCCAGTTGGAAATCGATTTCACCAATTTTGCCGTGGACGAATCCGTACCCCCGGCGGACTCCGGCAACAACCATGGGCAGTAGCCTGCTGGAAGCGGTTACGCATTACTAATCCGGAAAAGAGAGAGCGCATGCGAACACTATTCCTGAACCCTCCGTCATTCGAAGGCTTCGATGGCGGCGCCGGCTCGCGCTGGCCCGCCTCGCGGGAAATCGAATCCTATTGGTATCCCGTGTGGCTTTGCTATCCGGCCGGAATGCTGGCCG
The DNA here is from genome assembly GCA_035294665.1 of Bryobacteraceae bacterium. Classification (GTDB taxonomy): domain Bacteria; phylum Acidobacteriota; class Terriglobia; order Bryobacterales; family Bryobacteraceae; genus PSRJ01. The sequence goes on from DATGKM010000173.1 coordinate 26,914, forward strand.
ACAGCAAAGTTGTCGACGCGCCGCCGCACAAAGTCTCTATCGAGCAGACCGTCGCCATGGCGCGCGATTTCGAATTGCTCGTGCTGTTTACTTCCACGCCGGGCTTTTCGGTCGACGTCAAGATGGCGGAAATGATGAAGGACACCAATCCCAAGCTGAAGGTCGCCTTCGTCGGTCCGCCCGTGACCATCGAGCCGGAAGACGCCCTGCGCCGCGGCAAAGCCATCGATTTCGTGGTGCGGCGGGAATTCGACTACCAGATCGCCGATTACGCCAGGGGCAAGCCGCTCGAAGAACTGCCGGGCGTTAGCTTCCGCAAGAGCGGCGGCTTCGTGCACACTCCCGAAGCCCCGGCCATTGAAGATCTCGACGCGCTGCCCTGGGTCACCAAGGTCTACCAGCGCGATCTCGATGTCCGGCGCTACAACGTTCCCTTCCTGCTCAATCCGTACATCTCCTTCTACACCACGCGGGGCTGTCCTGCCATGTGCACCTTCTGCCTGTGGCCGCAGACCCACTCCGGGCACCGTTGGCGTTTGCGCTCCACCGCCGATGTGGCGCGTGAGGTCCAGTTCGCGCTCGAAGCTTTCCCCTACATCAAGGAAATCTTCTTCGACGACGACACCTTCAACTACCGCAAAGAGCGCACCCTCGAGCTCTGCGCCAAACTCAAGCCTCTGAAGTTCACCTGGTCCTGCACCTCGCGCGTCACCACCGACTACGAAACGCTCAAAGCCATGAAAGAAGCCGGCTGCCGGCTGTTGATCGTCGGCTACGAATCGGGCGAGCAGCAGATCCTCAAGAACATCAAAAAGGGCGCCACCATCGAAATGGCCGAGCGCTTCACCGCGAATTGCAAGAAGCTGGGTCTGGTAATTCACGGCGATTACATCATCGGGCTGCCCGGCGAAACTCCCCAGACCGTGCGCAAAACCATCGAATTCGCTAAACGCATGGACACGGAAACCATTCAGGTCTCCATTGCCGCCCCGTACCCCGGCACCGAGTTTTACAACTACCTGCAAAAAAACCAGCTCATCAACATCGATGGCGTCATGGCGGATGAATCCGGCCACCAGATTCCCAATTTCTCCTATGCGGGAATGAGCCAGGCGGACCTGATCGAGTGGGTGGAGCGCTTCTACGCCGAATACTTCTTCCGCCCGCGCGCCGCGTGGCGCGTGGTGCGCAAGGCGATTTTCGACGGGCACGAGCGGCGCCGGCTGATGAAAGAAGCTCGCGAATATATGGCGCTCCGCTCCAAGCGCAGGAAGTACATTGCCGCCAGCCGTGGCTCCGGCCAGTCGGTGCCCGCGCGCGTCCAGTCCGGCGACTAGTTCCGCATGCACCCGGAATCGGCGCGTTTGCGCATCAAGAGCTGGATCTGCGCGGCTGTAGTCGTGGCCGGCAACGTCGGCGGCAATTACTTCTTAAAACGCGGCATGCCGGCCCAGTTGCCGGACCCGCTCGCGTACATCACTGTGCTGTTCCGGCCGCAGGTGGCGCTGGGAGTGGCGCTGCTGATCGTGTGGCTGGCCTCGCGGATGGCGCTGCTGAGCTGGGCCGATCTGAGCTACGTCTTGCCGGTGACCTCGGTGAACTACGTCCTGGTGGCGCTGGCCGGCAGGCTGCTCCTCGACGAGCGGATCAGCGCCCGCCGCTGGACCGGGATTGGCCTGATCATGGCCGGAGTGGCGCTGGTCAGCGCCGCTACTTCTCCCCAGACCTTCGCGCGCGCGGAGCAGAGAGCCGGCGCTGCCGGAGCCGGCCGGTGAGGTGGGTCCTGGTGGGCGCCATTGTGGCCGCCACCACCGTCGGCGAAGTGCTGCAGGCGAAGGGTATGCGGCGGCACGGCGAAATCCGGGATTTCCGCCCCGGAGCCTTAGGCCGGGCCATCGCACTGCTCGCGCGCAACTGGATGGTGGCCGCTTCCATCCTCGCCATGGCCGTTTCCTTCTTCGCCTATCTGGCTTTGCTCACTGTCTCTGAGCTGAGTTTTGCCGTGCCGGCCACCGCGGTGACGTATGCACTGGAAACGCTGCTGGCCAAATATGTATTGGGCGAGCGCGTCACCTGGCTGCGCTGGGCCGGGGCGGGGCTGGTGATCGGCGGAGTGGCGCTGGTTTCGTTGTGAGGTGGTGGGCCCTCCCCGCGCTGGCCTCGGCCGCCTACCAGTTGCTGGCCATCGCGGCCGCGCTCCGCTGGAAACTTGCCGGCGCTTCTGCCCCGCCGCCGGGCTCCCGCCCGCAACCTCTCTCCGTTCTCAAACCCCTCTACGGCGGTGACGATCGCCTCTACGCCGCGCTGCGCTCCCACGCCTGTCAGAACTATCCCCAATTTGAAATTCTCTTCGGCGCACGCGGCCCTCACGACGCCGCCCTCGCCGAAGTCGCACGCCTGCGGCGCGAATTCCCAGCCGTCCCCATGCGCGTAATCGTTGCCGAAACCAGCGCGCCCAACCCCAAAGCCGGCGTGCTCGCGCGCCTCGCAGCCGAAGCGAAACACCCGCTGCTCCTCATCAACGATGACGATATCGAAGTCCCGCCCGGCTACTTCCATAGGGTGACCGCCCCGCTCGCCAACGCCCGCGTTGGCCTGGTCACCTGCCTCTACCGCGCCCGCGCCGATTCCCTTCCGGCGCGCCTCGAAGCTCTCGGCGTGGCCACCGATTTCGCCCCCAGCGTCATGGTGGCGCGTTTCCTCGGGATGGAAGGCTTCGCTTTGGGCGCAACCATGGCAATGCGCGCCGAAACTCTGCGCAAAATCGGCGGCTTTGAACCGATCGCCGGGTATCTGGCCGACGATTACGAACTCGGCCGCCGCGTGGCCGCCACCGGCCTCGCTATTCAGCTCGCTCCAGTCGTTGTAGATACCGGCCTCGGCGGCGGCCGCTGGCGCGACGTCTGGCGTCACCAGTTGCGCTGGGCGCGCACCATCCGCGTCTCGCGCGCCGCCGGTTATTTCGGTTCCGCAATCACCCACACCACCGTTTGGGCTCTCGTGGCCTTCGCCGCCGGCGCCTGGCCGGCCGGTGCGGCCGCTCTGGCTGCGCGTCTGGCAGCCGCCTGGATCGCCGGTGCCGTCGTGCTCCAGGACGCCCAGGTGAAGCGCCGCTTCTGGCTCCTCCCTGCCCGCGACCTGTTCGCCTTCGCCGTCTGGGCAGCCGGCTGCCTCGGCTCCACCGTCTACTGGCGCGGGCTTAAGCTGCGGCTCGACCGCCAAGGCCGCATTCAGCCGGAATGAGCTCCGCGTCCTGCCCGCCATCCGGCTCTATCCTGTTGCGAGAGGAGTTGCTTATGACGGCTCAGAATTACCAGAATCATCGCAGGTTCGTTCCCGGGTTCCACTACTTCCTGGCCCCGCTGCTCATGGCCACCTTCATCGGCGCCTGCGTCAATCTTTACCTCTCCGCGGGCGATCATGAACGGCTCTACAACGCCGCCCTGCTGGTGGTGCTGACCTTTTGCGTCTTCCTGACGGCCCTGTTTGCGCGCATGTTCGCGAATAAAGCTCAAGACCGCGCCATCCGCGCCGAAGAAAACTTGCGCCACTTCGCGCTTACCGGCAAGCTGCTCGATCCGCGCCTTACCATCCAGCAGATCATCGGCTTGCGCTTTGCTTCCGACGCCGAATTTGTCTCGCTGGCGAAGCGTGCCGCCGGCGAAGGGCTTTCGTGCGACGCCATCAAGCGCGCCGTCAAAGACTGGCGGCCCGATCTCTACCGCGTGTGAGCCGGGGCCGGAACTTCTCTCCGCCGCCCGGCCAGCACAAAATAAGACGCGCCGATCAGAAACAGCAGAATCGAGAGCCACTGCGAAGTGTCCAGCGGACCGCCCCACAGATTGCCCTGCTCGTGCACCCGGAAGAATTCCACAATAAAGCGGGCGGTCGAATACAGCATCAAGTAAAGAGAGATAATGCTTCCGGCCGAGTGCGGCTTGCGGATGCGCCACAGCAGAATGCCGAAAATCGCAAACTCCGCGAGCGATTCGTAAAGCTGCGTCGGATGCAGCGGCACGTTGAGCAAATCCGGAGGCACTTCGCTCGTGGGGTTGGTAAAGCGCACGGCCCAGGGCAGGTGCGTTGGCAGTCCATAACAGCAGCCCGCCGAAAAGCAGCCCAGGCGGCCGATGCCGTGCCCCAACGCAATGCCGGGCGCGAACACATCGGCGGTGGGAAAGCCGGGCAAGCCGCTCTTGCGCAGATACCACGCCGCCAATCCCAGCGCCGCAATTAAGCCGCCGTAAAATACACCGCCGGCCTGTAGCGTCGAAAGCGAAAAAATCTCGCCCGGGTGCGCGGTGTAAAACGGCAGGTCGACCAGGATCATCATGACCTTCGCGCCCAGCATCGCGGCCAGCGCGCAGTAAAAGCCCAGGTTGAACACCGCCTCGCTGTTGAGCTTGGCCTGGCGCGCCAGGCGCGTAGCCACCGAAAGGCCCGCCAGAAAGCCGATTGCCACCAGCACACCGTAGGTATGCAGGAAGGAAAGATGAAAAATCTCAGGGTACATTTGCCGCCTGCCGCTTGGCCCGGAGCAACTCGATGAGCAGCAATCCGCTACCGATGACAATCGCCGAATCCGCCACGTTGAACGTCGGCCAGTGATAATCGGCGATATAAAACTCCAGAAAATCCGTGACCCGCCCCCACACAACCCGATCGAACAGATTGCCGGCCGCGCCGCCCAGAATCAGCGAAAGGCCCGCCAGCGAAAGCCGGTCGAGCCGCGCCCCATTCCACAGCAGGGCCGCAATCACCAGCACCGCGATCAGCGCAAACAGCGACAGCAATCCCGTGCTCCAGTTCGTCGCGCTGTCGTTGAACAGACCGAAAGCCACGCCGCGGTTCTCGGAATGCACAATGTCGAAGAAACCCGGAATTACCCGAAACGTATCGGTAAAGGAGACGTGGCTCTCGATAAGCCACTTGCTCAACCGATCCAGGGCAAATACGGCTACGGCCGTCCCGTAAGCCTTCAAACGAAGGTCGCTCATGCGTGGAAACGCAGTCTACTCTTATGGTAGCAGGGCGTTGGCGATACCATGCAGGCATGCTACGGATCGCCCTGCTCGGGCTTTTCCTGTCCGGAGGATTGATGGCCACCCCCGATTTCGGCCAGGCCCAGGCCGCAATTTCCCTCCTCAGCCCCCGCAAGATAAACTAAACACCACTATGCGAAAGCTGCTCGTTTTGGGCTTCGTTCTAACCGCCGCAACCCTGGCGCAGCCACTGGGGACGCTCGCGGGCACGGTCTTCGATCTGGGCGGCGCGAGCGTTGCCAACGCTCCCATCGAGGCCACCAACGCGGCCACCAGGGCCGTCTACAAAACCGCCAGCGGCGCCGATGGTTCTTACCGCCTCTCCCTGCCGCCAGGCAGCTATGACGTGTCCGTGGCCATGCTCGGATACAATCCCTTTCGCCGGCAGAATGTTCCCATCGCCGCCGGCCAGACCGCCCGCCTCGACATTCACATCACCGATTACCAACTGGGCACTCTCGGCGATGGGCGCGAGTTCCGCATCGACCTGCTCAGCCCGCACCAGACGCCCTCCGGCCCCGCCCCCCGCACTCCCGATGGCAAGCCCGATTTCACCGGCGTCTGGCACGCGCAGCGCACGGTCGATCCCGGCCAGCCGCGAATGCTGCCCTGGGCGCAAAAGCTCTTCGAAGAGCGCGTCGCCAACAACGCCAAAGACGCGCCCGGAGCCCATTGCCTCACCCGCGGCATCACCGCCGCCGGCGCCCTGTTCCCCTACGAAATCGTGCAGACGCCCGCCCGCCTGGTAATGCTTTTCGAGGACGATATTCCCAGCCATCGCACCGTCTACCTCGACGGCCGCCCTCATCCCAAGGATCCCAATCCCGATTGGATGGGCCACTCCATCGGCCATTGGCAAGGCGATACGCTGGTCGTCGATACCATCGGCTTCAATGACAAATCCTGGCTCGACGCCCAGGGCCACCCGCACACCGAAAAACTCCACGTCACCGAGCGCATCCGCCGCCCCGATTTAGGCCACCTCGAAATCGAATTCACGCTCGAAGATCCCGGCGCTTACACCGAGCCCTGGATCATTCGCCGCGTGGCCGATCTCGATCCGAAAGACGAGATCGGCGAATACGTCTGCACCGAAGGCGAACGCGACGCCGTGCACATGGTGGGGAAGTAATCGCCGCTTCAAATTTCCAGTTGGAGCGGCCCGGTGCTGTCGCCAATTTTACCGGTGTGCACCCCCACCCGGTCCAGAATCGTCACCAGCAAATTTGCCATCGGCGTCCGCTCCGCGTATACCATGTGCCGCCCCGTCTGGAATTGCCCGCCCAGCTTCCCCGCCAGCAAACAGGGCAGATCGAAATGCCGGTGCAGGTTGCCATCGCCCATCCCTCCTCCGTAGAGAATCAGGCTTTGGTCCAGCAGCGAGCCGTCCCCTTCGGCCGTGGCCTGCAGCTTCTGCAGGAAATAACTCAGCAGCTCGACGTGGTACGTATCGATCTTCGCCTTCTTGGCAATCAAAACCGGGTCGTTGCGGTGGTGCGAAGTGGGATGGTGCTGCTCGGGCACCCCGATTTCCGGATAAGTCCGCGGGCTGAGCTCGCGCGCCATGATCATCGTGAACACCCGCGTCACATCGGCGCGCCACGCCAGCAGCGTCAGATCGAACATCAGCTTCGTGTGCTCGGCGAAGGAGGGCGGAATGTCCGTCGGCCGCTCCGGCAGATCGATCGCTTGCGGCCCGCGCCCTTCGATATTCTGGATCCGCCGCTCGATTTCGCGCGCCGAATCGAGATAGCCGGCCAGCTTCGTGCGGTCGCCCGGCCCCAGCGTCCGGTTCAAATCGTGAACTTCCGCCAGCACCGAATCGAGAATGCTGCCTTCCTCGCGCGCCCGCCCGAGCCGCTCGGCCGCCGTTCCGCCGTCGCCGAAAAGCCGCTCGAAAACCACCCGCGGGTGCGATTCGGCGGGATTCGGCGTAGTCGGGTTCCGCCACGAAATCGTGTTCACATAAAAGCAATCTCCGGAATCGCAGGCGCCCTGCGTCGGCGGGTCCAGGTTCAGTTCGAGCGAAGGCACCTGCGTGGTTTTGCCGATTTCCGCCGCCGCCAGTTGATCGGCCGAAGTGGCCAGCCGCACTTCCACGCCCGGTCGCGTCCGGTCGTAGGCGTGCACTCCCGTCAGCCACACCGCGCTCGCGCGTGGATGGTCGCCCGTGCCATCGCCGAACGTGTCGGCCTGCAAATGCGCCAGCCCGCTCAGAATATTGATCTGGTTGCGCACCGGTTCGAGCGGCTTCAGGATCGGCGGCAATGCGAAATCCGTTCCCTGGGTCGCGGGCTTCCACTGGTTCTGGATCACGCCGTTTGAAACATACACAAAGCCCAGCCGCGGCGTGCGCTCGAGCGGTTTGGCGGAAAGCGCCGGAACCATTGCATCCAGCAGCGGCAAACCCACGCTGGCTCCCATGCCGCGCAGAAACGTGCGGCGCGCCAAAGCTTTTTTGGTCACGAATGTCATTGGGTTTTCCTCGCGGCGGCGGTTTGCTCCGCGGCCGCCATGCGCATCTGAAACTGCGGGCTCTTCACCACTCCCAATACCAGCGAAGTAAACGTGTAATTGCTGGCGGCGGCATCCCTTACAATCGTCCGGATCGCCGGCTGATCGAAATACTGCACGTTGCGGCCAATCGCGTACATCATCAGCTTGCCCGCAATCGTTTCCACGAATTGCTCGGGATGCGCAAGCAAAGCCTTCTTCAATCCGGCCGCGCCTTCAAAGCGCGTCCCGCCCGGCAGCACGCCGCTAGCGTCAATCGCATTCCCGTTATCCCGCTCGCGCCAGCGTCCCACCGCGTCGAAATTCTCCAGCGCGAAGCCGATCGGGTCCATGCGCGCGTGGCATCCCGCGCACGCCGGATTGGCGCGATGCGCCGTCATCGCTTCCCGCATCGAAAGCGTCTTGCCCGATTCGCTCGATTCGGTCTTGAGCGCGGGCACGTTGGGCGGCGGAGGCGGCGGCGGCGCCGAAAGCAGATTTTCCAGAACCCACTTGCCCCGCACCACAGGCGAAGTGCGGGTCGCATAGGAGGTAATCGTGAGAATGCTGCCCTGCCCCAGCAGCCCCCCGCGCGGGCTGCCCGCCGGAAGTTCCACCCGCCGGAAATAGCTGCCTTCCACGTTCGGGATGCCGTAGTGCTTGGCCAGCCGTTCGTTCACGAACGTGTAGTTCGCCGTGAGCAGATCGAGCACGCTGCGGTTTCCCCGTAGCACGCTGTCCAGGAACAGATCGGTTTCCCTCCGAAAGGCCGCGCGCAGCGTCTCGTCGAAATCCGGGAACAGCAGTTCGTCCGGCCTCTTCGCTTCCAGATCGCGCAGGAACAGCCACTGCGCCGCGAAATTCGTCACCAGCGATTCCGATCGCGCATCCGCCAGCATGCGGCGCGCCTGCTTTTCCAGCACCGCCGGTTCCCGCAGCTTGCCTTCGCTCGCCACCCGCAGCAGCTCATCGTCGGGGATGCTGCTCCACAAAAAGAACGAAAGCCGCGAAGCCAGCTCCAGGTCGCTCACCGCGAATACCGTGCCCGGTTGCGCCCCCACCGGCTCGCGCTCGATCCGGAACAGAAACTGCGGGCTCACCAGTAGCCGTTCGAGCGCGCGCTCAATCCCTTCGTCGAATCCGCCCTCCCTTTCCCCGGCTTCATAGAAAGGCAAAAGCCGTTCGATATCGGCCTCCTCCACCGGACGTCGCCAGTTCATCCTCCAGCGTGTTCTCTTCCACGAACGTCACGCCCACCAGGTGCGGCCCGGCATCGAGCGGAACGCGAAATTCCAGCGGCGTCGCGGTGCGTTTCGCTTGCCCGCCGGCTTCCCCACCGAACACCGCGCCACCCACGCGCGCGCCATCCACCAGAATTTCGAGCTGCTGCCTCTCCCGCGCCTCTCCCGCCGGTTCCACTTTGATCCGGTATTCCCCGTCCAGCGGGAAATCGCTGCGCACCGCCAGCCCCCCGCGCGTGCCGAATGGCAGCTCTTCGAGTTGCGCATCCTGCGGCTCTTCTTCCGCCAGCGGGTACCGGTTCACCATCACAGGCATGGCCGGATCGCCCACCGCCAGCCGGCTGATTTTCCGCGCCGCGTTCAGGTAGCTTTCCATATCGGATGGTGAAACAAACAGCAAATCGGCCAGGTTATCGAACCCGCTGCTCTCGTTATCGGCCGGTAGCAGCGTGCTCCAATCCATCTCCTTCGGAAGGGCATCGAGCGCCAGCAGGTCGCGAATTGCGTTCCCATATTCGGTGCGGCTCAAGCGGTGCAGCAGCGGCAGCCGCCCCGGATTGGGATGCGCCGCCGCCGCCCGATCCAGCGCGGTCTCCAGAAACGACACCGCCGCGTCGTACTCCGCATCCCCCGGCCGCCGCATCCCGGCCGGAGGCATCTCGCGCGCTCGAAGCTTTTGGATCACCTTCTCCCAAAGCTCTGCGTTCGCGGCAGGTTCGGCCGCGGCCCCGCCATCGAGCACCAGCCCCGCGGTTTTGAGCTTGGCATTGTGACACGCGGTGCAGTATTGCGTAACCATGGCGGCAGCCGGATTGCCCTGCGGCCAGGCGGGAAATCCGAACAGCAACACCCCTGCGGTGGAAACTAGCAGCCTCCGCGCTGTCGCCATTCCACCTCCCTGGGAAAAGCGGGTTGCAGCCATTATATTCCTGTGAAGAGGATGCCCGGAATCTAGTTGAAACAGGCGGCTCTCGCCGGAGCCGTGGTAGGCTCCGGCAAATGCCTTTTCTTAGGAGAGTCGCAGATGAACAGCTACGCGTTGCTCCAGCGCGCCTCGCTGATGGAGGAATCGGTGTGGCGGAAAATGATCCACGGGCTGGCCACACGTCTCTGCAGATCCGTAACGTGATCGACGACCTCCCGGAAGAGCGCCGTGGGCACGTGCGCCCAGAAGCTGCACAGCGCCTACGGTATGCGCGAGTACGTTGATGCCCGTCGGGGGCCGGATCCCACACCTCAATCCGAACCTCCTTTCTTCGTTCCGAAGTTCACTGGCAAGTACATCGCGGGGGTTTGAGCGTCAGGCCCGCACGCCACGGAAAGCGCCCGATCAGTACACCGATTCCAGCAGCGCCAGCACTTCTTGTTCGCTGACGGGCCGGTCGACCACGCCCATGTGAGCCAACTCGCGCGCTATCGGGGCGACGATCTCTCCGATTTCCGTCCGCGGAACGCCCGCCGCCCTCAGACTTCTGGGAACGTCGAACTGGGCGATGAACCTTTCGGTGCGGTCGGCGCATTCGAGCGCGGCCGGTTTCGGGTCTCCTGGGTCGAACGGAATCTTATATCCTTCGGCGATGGGGCCGAACCGCTCGGGCGCAATCTCGGCCATGAAGCGCATGGAGTTTGGAAGGGTGATGCAGGACGTAACGCCGTGCGGCACGTTCCAGCGCGGGCCAATCTGGTGGCCCAGCAGGTGCGAGAGTCCGAAGCGGGTGTTCATCGCGCCGTAAATGGAAAACCAGGCCGCCATCTGGCAGTGGCCGCGGTGCGCGACGCGCTCCTCTCCCTGCGCCCGGATCGAAGCCGGGAGATGCTCAATCATCAATGCGATGGACTTGCTGGCCAAAGCGTCGCTGATCGGCTGGTGGCGGATAGCGTAAGCGCACTCGATGGCGTGGTCGAGGGCGCGCATGCCGGTAGTGACCCAGAGCCAATCCGGCGTGGCAAGCGTGAGTGCCGGGTCGTTGATTACGGTGCGCGGAAGGACGCGCGGATCGTAGATGCCACTTTTGACGCGGGTGGATTCGTCGGTGACGCCGCCCGCCCAGGTGTACTCGGCCGCTGAAAGCGTGGTGGGAATGGCGATATGCACGAGTTCGCGCTTAGAAAGCAGGCTGAAGATCGCAACCTTGGTGGAATCGATGGGGCTGCCGCCGCCGAAACTGATGACGCAATCGGCGTTGACTCGCTCGATTTCCTGCTGCAAGGCTTCCGTGGTCTTTCGCGGCACGTGCATCACCACTCCGGCGAACACGCCCGCGCAGCGGCCGGCAAGCGCGCCGGTCACTTGCGCCAAAATCGGAAGCTCCGCCACCACGTCGGTAGTGACCACGAGCGCGCGGTGCAAGTCGCGGCGTTCCAGTTCTTCTTTCAGCGCCGCCACCTTGCCCGGACCGTAGATCACCCTTTCAAGGCGGCTCAGATTGAATTCGCCTACGGGCGGTTGAATTAGCATGCAATCGACCTCGGAAATTTCAGGCTGTTGGAATCAGTTTGCGCAGGAACGCGCGCGCCTCGTTCATCTCGTCTTCGCTTACGATGTGCGGGCGGCCGTCATAGATGCGCAGGCAAACCTCGGCGCCCAATTCGTCCAGGGCGCGGGCGGTATGGCGGGTCTGTTCCTCGGTAATCCAATCATCGGCATTGCTTCCTGTGAGGAGCACGCGAGCGCCACGCAATAACTTGGGAGATGAAGCCCAGCCGGTATCGGGGGGACCGATCAGCGCCCCTGTCAGCACGATCAGATTGCCGCACCGGCCGGGGCGCTCGAGCGCGTATTCGAGGGCCAAGCAAGCTCCCTGGGAAAACCCGACCAGCACCAAGCGCTCCGGCCCGAGCCTGCCGCCCTCCGAGGCTTCCTCTACAGCGCGATCGCACAACTCCACCGCGCGGGTGAGGAAAGGCTCGTTTGTGGGGCGGGGATCGAAGAAACGGCCGGGATACCAGCTTCCGGTGTCCGCCGCCGGAGCCAGCCAGCGGATACCTTCCACTCCGAAGCTATCGGCCAGCACGACCTTCTCTTCGCGCGTGCGGTCGCGCCCGTGGAGCAGAATTCCGCCCAAAACCGCCTGGCCCTTCGGCGCGCCCGATTCCAGGAATTGGGGCGCCGAAGGGCCGGTAGCCAAACTCACCGGCCTGCGGCTTGATCCGCGCGCACGAATTCCGCCTTGCGGTGCGAGGGCGAAATGCCGCCCGGACCCGCGGCTACGGCCGGCTGGTTATATTCGGGAACGCGGATCGGCTCCAGCATGGCCACAATTTCATCGCGGCGGGATTCGAACCAGGGCGGCAGGAGCAGCTTTGTGCCCAGATTATCGAACGGCTCGTCCTTCGCGAATCCCCCGGCCACGGTGGCCGCACACTCTACCAGAATGCCCCCCGGGCAGCGGCAATAGATCGAGTGGAAGTACATGCGGTCCTTGATTTCGGAGCAGTCCGTGTATCCCAACTCGTCGTATATACCTTTTTGCTCGGCCAGGGCCTCATCGTCCGGAACATTCAGAGCCACGTGGTGAGGCGTGCCTTCGCCGAAAGTCCAGCTTCCGGCCGGCCGCTCCGGCTCGTGCAGCAGCGTGATCGTTCTCTGCGCACCTCCCTTTCCGGTTTCCAGGCGATGATAGTTGCCATCCACGCCGGTTTCGCGGAAGCCGAGGGCATCGATGAAGAAGCGCTTGGTTTCGGCGGTTTCGCGCACGGAGCAGACCACGCCGTGGAATCCCTTTACGGCAACTTCCGTAGGGATCTCCGGCGTGCTCCAGCCTTCCCGGCGGTCTTCCTTATCCTCCATGACTTCGAACTCGAGTCCTGCGGGATGGGAAAAACGGATAAAGGATTGGCCGAAGCGCTCCTGGACTCCGGTATTTTCCACTTTATGGCGCTTGAGGTGATCCAGCCAGAATGGCAGCGTGCCCTTGGCGACAGTGTAAGTGGTAGCGGAAATCTGTCCGGATCCTTTGCGGCCTTTCACCCGCTTGTACGGGAAGGTGGTCATCACAGAACCGGGTTCCGCCTTGGCGTTCGCGTAGTAAAGATGATAATGAGCGTAGCGGCCATCAAACAAGATGGTCTGCTTAATCAGACGTTGCCCGACAACTTGCGTAAAAAAATCGATATCTTCTTGCGCTCCGCCCGCGCATGAGGTCACGTGGTGGAGCCCTGTGGCAGGATAATTCATCCCATCCTCCTGGGCCGCGATTATATCAGAAGCGACATCCGGCCCCTGTGGTTTGATTGACTTTTGATCGCCCCCAGCCCTGCTGGATAACCCGGCGCGGCATCAAGCGGCGGCAGGCATTCCCGGCGGCCGAATGGGTGTATCCATCATATGAAAACTGGGGTCCGTGACGCAACGAACGGCACGCTAGTTGCACTATTTATCGCACGAGGGAGGAACCCAAATGATAGTGGCCGGCGGACTGGCATTGCTGGTGCTGATTTGCTTACTGTTATCGATGGTGGAAACGCCGCCGGCGATCGGGCGGTAGACACTCGCTGCCAAGTAGTTGACACACTGCCCGGCAGTTTTGACACGGCCCGTTCAGCACAAAGCTGCTGCGCGCGAGGTTCACATTTTGTAGGGGCCCAGATCCTCGTTGTTCAGACCTTCCAGCCAGCGGCGGATCTCGTCGTTATTGGCCTTATCCGACACGGTATTCGCCAATTTCGAAGATTTCAGCACGCTTTCTTCCACGTAGATTGGGCAATCCAGGCGCAAGGCGAGCGCCAGGGCGTCGCTGGGCCGGGAATCGACGCAGATCAGCTCACCCTCGCGTTCCAGCCAGATCACGGCGTAAAACGTCTCGTCCTTCAATTCGCTAACCACGACTTTGCGCAGAGCGGCGTTGAAGCCGAGCAGCAGGGTTTTGATGAGATCGTGGGTCATGGGTCGGGGGGTGGTAACCTTTTCGATCTCCAGGGCGATGGCGTTGGCCTCGTACACCCCTACCCAGATGGGAAGGACAGTGTTGCCGCTAATGTCGCGCAGGATGACGATAGGCATATTGGTGACGGGATCCATCATCAGCCCGCGGATTTTCATTTCCACTTCGGAAGGCGAATGCCTTGCTCCGGACCGGTTCTGCTCCCGTAGCACCTCTTTTTCTTCCATACGCCCTCCAAACCTCATTACACCACAGTTACCGGAGGGCACGCCGGGACCGGAGAAAACAGCAGGGAGCCAGGAGCAACGCGCAAAGAGTCAGAAGCCGCATTGCGTGCCGGACCTCTCATTGCACGGCTTCGCCTACCAGCGAGTTGGGGCCGGAGCGCGTGACCCGCACATCCAGGTAGCGGCCCAGCAGCCCGTCGCTTTCGGGATGCCGGAAGTTCAGAGTACGGTTATCCGAGGTGCGCCCGATCCACTGCCCAAGGGCCTGATTTCGCCCTTCCACCAGCACCTCGCGCACGCTGCCGACCAACTCCGCGTTGCGCCGGATCTGGATCGCGCGCTGCTTCTCCTGAAGGACGGCCAGGCGGCGCTGCTTCTCTTCCTCCGGAACGGCATCCGGCATGGCGAGTGCGGCGGTATTGGGACGCGGCGAGTACTTGAAGCTGAAGAGCGAATCGTATTGGACCGCGTCGAGCAGGTCGAGCGTCTCGACGAAATCCTCTTCGGTTTCGCCAGGGAAGCCCACGATGATATCGGTAGTGATGGCGTAGTTCCGGCGGGCGCTCTTCAGCCAGGCAATCCGCTCCAGATATTGCTCGCGGGTGTATGAGCGGTCCATTGCGGCCAGCACCCGGCTCGACCCGGATTGCACTGGCAGGTGCACGTGATCGCACAGCACCGGATTGGAATCCATCGCGTCTACGATCGCGCGCACAAAATCGCGCGGATGAGAAGTGGTGTAGCGAACCCGGCGAATGCCGGGCACTTCGGCAACCCGCGCCAGCAGCGTGGCGAAATCCCAACCGGCGGGCGAAGGATCGCGATAGCTGTTGACGTTTTGACCGAGCAATTGAATTTCGGTGTATCCCTGGCCGGCCAGGCGCCGCGCCTCGTCCAGCACGCTCTCTGAAGTCCGGCTGCGTTCGGGGCCGCGGGTAAAAGGCACCACGCAGTACGCGCAGGACTTATCGCAGCCTTCAATAATCGTGATATAAGCGCGGTGCGGGTTGTCGCGGCGCGTGAAGGGTGTATCGAAGGTTTCGTCCGTATCGAGGCTGAGACCGGTGACGCGCTTATCGCCGGCTTCGAGTTGCACGAGCAATTGCGGCAGGCGCGTATAGCTGGCCGAACCGGCTACCAGGCCGACGTGCGGCGCCCGATCGAATATCTTCTCGCCTTCCTGCTGCGCCACGCAGCCCAACACACCAAATAACTTGCCTTTGCCGGCTTCGCGCTTGAACTGTTGCAGCCGGCTGAATACCTTTTGCTCGGCTTTATCGCGGATGCTGCACGTGTTATAGAGGACGAGGTGCGCGGCTTCCGGCGTGTCCACCTGCGAATAGCCTTCGGCCAGCAGCGTGCCGATGACTTTCTCGGAATCGTGCACATTCATCTGGCAGCCGAAAGTCTCGATGTAAAAGGTTTTCGCGGGCACTATGGTTCTATTCTAGCCAAGGCCTGGTGCAGGAACGACTGGCCGCCTTTGTCTTTACCCCAGGTCCAGTAGAGGCCCAGGTAGGCGTATGTTTCCGTTTGGCCAGCCACGCTATGGCCATAACAGAAGAGCAGTTGGAAGCCGGGATCGCGGAACTTGTAATAGCCGCCGAGGTCGAGCATGGCAGAGGCGCGGGTCTGAGGTGTGGCAAGGCCCTCGGCGCCGTGATAGAAGACCTCTGCGCCCAGTGTGAATTTGTGGGGAAGGTCGCGTTGCAAGAGCCAGCCGCCGAAGGGGAAGTTGCGGTAACCAGGCGACGGCACAACTGTTACGCCGCCGCCGCCGTACGTGGTCCAGGGGCCGAAGCTCTTCTGCACCCAGATGGGAAGTTTGAACCATACCCTCCCAACACCCAAGCCGCGAATGGAACTGCCGGCCGGCAGTTCGATCATGGTGAATGTCCCAATCATCGGACGACGCTTCGTCTCCTGGACAAAGCGGTACTTGATGCCGGTTTCGATATCCCCGGGGCCGAAAGTACGAGGGCCGATTGCAGGGAACGCGGCCGCAGCCGGGACGATGATGTGCAAATGGACGTTGGGGGCCGCTCCCCAGTTGAATTCAAAGGCGGGTCCTTCGGTATCTGTTTCCACAGGCGTTCCGTCCGAGGCAGCGAAGGTGTAGAACTCGTAGTGGCGAAAGTCGATCGGCTCGGGATCGTCGGTTTGAAACGGCGGTCCAGCGAATAGCGGTGGTACCGCGAACAGAAGAGCTAGGCTTTGTATTGGGAGGCGCACAGGCCGCGGAAAAAGGAGCAGCGTGTACAATGTTCGCCTTCGCGCAACGGGAACTGCTGCTTCGCCTGAGCCTCTCGCAAATCGCGGACCATCTGTTCGGGGGAATCGAGCAGCGAAGGTGTGAGATCTACCGGGATCAGGACATTGGGGCGCAGAAAGTGCAGCCAGGCGCGATCGGGCGGGCGGCCTGCGATCTGCTCCACCGCCAGCGCATACAGCCGCACCTGGATGGCGTATTCCTGCGCCCGCTGGTGAGCTTCCACGGCGCTTACGGCGTCGGTTTTGTAATCCACCAGCACCAATTCCCCGCCTTCCTCGAACCACAGGTCGATTTGCCCGCGGAGAACCACCCCTTCGACGGACATCAGGAAATCGAATTCGCGCTCGATGCGAGAGGCGCGCGCCAGGCGCCGCCCCAACGCGCTTTGCTGAAAGGTGGCGGCCATGGCGGCGGCTTGCGGATCGGGGTTATCCAAAGGCTTGCCCGCGAGCAGTGCGTGGACCAGCGAGCCGAATTCGCCGGCGGAGCGGGAACCGGTCCTTGTTTCGTTTTTCCGAGGACCCGATTTCTGAGGGCCCGACGCTCGGCCTTCGAAACCCAGGTAGTGTGCCAGGTAATAGCGGCGGGGGCAGGCGGCGAAAGCGGCGACCGCGGTCACGGTGGCGTTGGCATCGTGGGCCTCTGATGAGACGGGAGGTTCGAGCCACTCGACCTCGTCTTGGGTTCCTGCAATCGCGGCCAGCGGAAGGCGCTCAGGCTGCTGGTCCGTGAGGAACACGCGCAGTTTCCATTCTTCGCCGCGCGGCGAGGCGAGCGTCAGGATTTCCTCGCACGGAGTCTCCACGGCTACGCCCGGAAGCTGCGCCAGAATGGTTTTGGCCCAATTCTCCGGCTTGCGCCCGCCGGCCGAAAAGCTGAGGACGAGATGCTCTTCGGCGCGCGTCATGGCTACGTATAGCAGCCGGTTGGCTTCTTCGCGCTCGCGCTGTTTGCGTTCCTCGTGGATGGCGTGCTGGTAGAGATCGTTTTTCTCTTCGCCCGTGGCGGGATTGCGCCAGCGCGCGCCCAGCCCGTAGTTGCGGGAAAACGCGAGCGTCGGGGTCTGGTTGAGCGTGCCTTTGTGGAGCGCCGCCACGAACACCACCGGAAACTCGAGACCTTTGGCCGAATGCGCGGTCATGATGTTGACAGTGTCGGTGGCGTCTTCGGGCGGCGCCTCCGGCTCGCGGATATCGTCGCCACGAAACCGCGACACGCTCTCCACGAACTCGTCGACCGGCATGCGCGTGGCCGCCGCGCGTGCCTGCGCGAGGAATTTTTCGATATTGGTCCAGGAGTGGGCGCGATAGCCGCAATCGTCGATGGCTTCCAGCAGGATGCGGTCGAAGGAAACCGATGCGCGGCGCGTGCGCCACTCATGCAGGCGGTCGCGGAAACGGACGAGCTTTTCGTACTCTTCCGGTGGCAGCGCTTCCGGCCGCGCGGAAAGGCGCGCCAAGGATTCGCCAAGATTCCCCTGAAGGCGGAGCGCCAGCAGCGATTCATCGGAAGCATGCACCAGGGGCGAGCGGAGCACGGCGGCAAGGCTGACTTCATCGCGCGGGTTCGCGATGATTCGCAGCAGATGGTATAGATCCCGCACTTCGCGCGCTTCGAAAAAACCTTTGCCGCGGTTGACTACGTACGGGATACCGGCTTCATCGAAGCCGGCCGCGAATTGTGAAATTACTTCGCTATTGCGCACCAGCACGGCGATGTCCTGAAAGCGGAACGGGGGATCGGCGGAGACTAGTTCAGCTATGCGGCGTGCCACCCAGCGGGCTTCCGTTTCCAGAGCCGATTCGGCATCAGGGCCAAGAACACCCATCAGTTCCACGGCGACGGGGCGCGGTTTCGCGAACTCTTTGCCCGGGATTAGAAGACGCGGCTCAACTCCTTCCGCATGGCCGGCGATGGTTTCGACAGCGCGCAGAATATCGGCGCGGCTGCGAAAATTTTCGGCCAGGTCGATCAGGCGCCGGCTGCCCTGTTGCACGGTCGAACGGTAGTCGCGAAACACCTGCGGCTCGGCGTGGCGGAAACCGTAAATGGATTGGTTTACGTCGCCCACCGCGTAAAAGCGCCCGCCGCAACGCAGCAGCTTGATGAGACGCGACTGCTGGCCGTTGGTGTCCTGAAATTCGTCCATCAGGATGTGATCGAACTGCCGCTGTACCGCGGAGCGGATCTCCGGATTTTCCTCGAGCAGGCGCACGGCGTATTCTTCCAAATCGGCAAAATCGAGCGCGCCCAGCGCGTTTTTCCGCTCCCGGTACAGGCGGTCGAAGCGCCGCAGGATTTCCAACAGAGTTTGGCGCTCGCCACAATAGAACGCGGTGATGTATGTATAGCGCAGGCGGTTCAACAGATCTTTCAAGCCGCTGACTAACTGGCGCGCCGCCGTGCCGTTTTTAACCTGACCGGCTTTGCCGGAGTACGCCTCGATTGCCTGGAGCGCTTCGAGCGGGCCAGGCGCGTGAAGAATCCGTTCGAGATCGCCACAGATGGCGCGCACGTGGATGCGCTGGGCCGGATTCGAGCCGGAGAGCGGGTCGGCTTTGAGAGCCGCATAAATCGCGGCCAGTTCATCCGGCGCCGTATCGGGCGGGGGCGGCATGGCGGCAACTTCCTCGAGGGTCATGCCCGCGCCCCGCATCGCATCGTAGGCCGACAGCGCCAGCGTGTCGAATTCGCGCGAGGCAAGGCCGCGAATCAGCGCGCGCACGGCCTCGGGGAGTTCGGCGAAAACCGCGCAGAGCGCATCGGCAATCGCTTCCTGCTGGAGGCGCCAGGATTCGCGCTCGTCGGCGATGTAGAAATCGGGATCGACGCCCGCGAATACCGCGTTTTCGCGCAGCAGGCGCGCGCAGAAACCGTGCACGGTCGAGACCCAGCCCCGCTCCAGCGAAGCGCGAGTCTCGTCGTTGTCCGCGAAGGCGGCGGCTAGTTTCTCGCGCATGTTCGCGGCGGCCTTTTCCGTGAAGGTAATGGCCAGAATGCGCTGCGGATGCACCCCGCTTTCCACCAGGCGGCGGAAGTATTCCACCAGTACTGTCGTCTTGCCGGACCCGGGCCCGGCCGTAACGCAGGCATCGAGGTGGCTCTGGTTGGTGTCGATGGCCTGGAGTTGATCGGCGGTGAATCTCATGGTTGCCCGGCTGCCTCCGCGAAGCCGGGCGCCCCGGTCACTTCGATACGGCAGATGTCGCGGGAATCGCAATACCCGCAGATCTTGCGATCGGCGGGCATCGGCGCGATGCGGCCCTGCCGGATTTGCGCGGCAATTTCGGCGACGCGCTCCGCCGTTTGGCTCCACTCGGGCGGAATCGGATCGGAACCAAGAAGGCCGCTCTCGCTCCAGCCGACATACTCAACCTTGCCCTTTAGCGCGACGAAAAACATGCCAGCGGGACGGACATGAAAATGCTTCTCAGTGGCGAGCAGGTATAGCGGCCCCTGAAGCTGATTGCCGCTGCGCTTCTTCTTCACCTGCTCGACGGCGCTGTATTTGTAATCGATCACGTAACCGGCATCGTGTTCATCCCGATCGAGGCGGTCGATGCGGCCGGTGATTTCGAGCGAATCGTTCAAGGCGAATTGGAATTTTTCTTCCGGCTGCGAGGTGAAGCCGTTGCGCTGCCATTGCGTATCTGCGGCGAAGCGTTGTAGATCCTGCAGCATGGCGGCGCGCAGGCGTTCGGTATGATAGCCGGCGGGGATGTGTTCCCGCTCGCTCACCTCCGCAAACACCTCGGCGAAGATTTTGGAGATATCTTCGGGTTGTTTGTGCCACCGGTCCAGTACGGCGTGCACGATTTGCCCCTGCAGGCTGTAATCGAGGCGCTCTTCCGGGCGCCGCGGAACGGTCTTAAGCTTTAGCAGCCCGCCCGCGAAGTAGCGGAACGGGCACTGTAGCCAGGATTCGAGATTGCTAACGGAAATTGTCGCGGTCCTCTCGCCCATCTCGGCCAACAGGGCAGATGACTGAATGGCGGCCGCGGGGGCAGCCGCCACGGTGAAGCGCGGGGCTGGGCGGACCACCCGGGATGGTTCCGCGAGCAGCAGGCGGCTTAGGAACAGCGACGGCAGATTGCGCTCGCCGCGCGCCGTGAATTCGGGATAAGAGAGCGTGGCCAGCATGGTGGCGCGCGAGACGGCGGATTCAAATAGCGCGCGCTCTTCCTCGTCGAAATCGGCCGCGGTGCGGACGCGAATACCCGATTGCTGCAGACTGTGCCGCGCAGCGTCGGAAAAAAATAGGTCCTGCCGGGGCGCTTGCGGGAATTGGCCTTCCACGAGGCCACAGACAAACACCACCGGCAGCGTCCATTGGCGGGCTTCGTAGGCGCTGAGCACGTGCACCACGTCGCGGCGGCCATCGGGCACCCGGAGCTGTTTCAGGCGCAGGATGGATTTCACCGCGCGCCAGAAATCCTCCAGACGCAACAGCCGGCCAGGTTCTAGCGCCATGGCCGCTTCGGAAAGCGTTTGATCGAAAAGCTTCAGGGCCTCGGCGTGACCGCGCCAAAGCAGAGCCGCTTCGGGCGCGGCGCCGTCCTCAATGCGCGGCAAGCGATAGAAGTCGCGAAGCCCGCTCAAGCGGGCGGCCCAATCGGGGGGAGTGAGTTTCAAACCACGGAATTCGTCCAGCGTGGACAAACGCTCGAGGAAGCGATGGAGCGCGCTTTCCGAAAACGAGCTTTCCGGGTCCGGCAAGAGGGCCTTTAGAGCCGCCAGGCCGGCGTTGGGAATCTGCTCGCGGACATGGAAATCCAGGCGGTCGAGCGCGGGCGAATCGGCAAAACGCGGGGCGAGCCGTAGAACTCCCAGCGTTGCCCGATGATCCCAGCCGCCCAGCATGGCATCCACCGCGCCGGTCAAAAAGCGAACGGCCGGATGCTGCGCGGCCGGTGTTTCGAAATAAAAGCGGGCCGGAATGCCAAAACGTTCGAGCGCGGCGCGGAGCAGGGGCACATAGGTTTCCGCAGCGCGCACGATGATGCCGATTTCCCGGAAAGGCCGGCCGGCGGCGTTCTGCTTCCGGATGCGGTGCGCGATCTCTTCCACTTCGCGTTCAAGGCGCGGAGCCTTCACCAAAACCATGGCTGCGGAACCCCGCCTTTTTTCGAATCGCTCTTCCGAAAAGCCGCACGCGAGCAGGTGCGCGCGCAGGCTGCGAGTGGCAGGCGAATCGGGCAGGGTTAGCGTGAGTTCCGCCTGCCTGCCCAGGGCCCGAATAACCGCCAGTTCCGGATCGGGGAGCGCGTGGAAACCATCCAGCCAGATGGTACGGATGCCGGCAATTCCACCGCTGTGAATCCGCGCCGCGGCGCATTCCAAACGCTTCGCACGAAGCAACAGACCGCGCCGGTCGAGGGCGCGATCTACTTCCTGGTAGACGGCGAGGAACGCCGCGGCCAGAGGCGCTTCGGGAAGGCAGGCAGCCAGGCGGCCGCTGTCGCAGCCGGCGGCGGAAAACTCGAGAATCGCGTGAGCCAGGCGCGCGCAGAAACCGTGCATCCGCGCCACCCGGCGAAACTCCGGCCGGTCGACGCGCGCGATCGCCTCTTCCACCAGCAGATAGACGATCTCGTCGGAAGCCGGTGCGAAGTCGCTGACCTGCGTCTCCACGAACGCGTTCAGCGTTTCAATCAGACCGCGGCGGAAAACGAAGCCTTCCCGCGCGATCTGATTTCCCAGGTGCTGCGCCATGGTGGCAGTAGGGACCAGCAAGCGCACGGCGGGATCGTTCGCCCGTAGTGCCTCTCGGAATCGATCAAGGACCCAGGCGGTCTTTCCCGAACCGGCCGGGCCGGTGATGAGGCGCATCCGCTTCAGTTTATCTCAGGCGAATGAAAAGCGAAATAATTACTTTTTCCCCTTGGCTTCCTTGTACGCGTCGCGAATGGCCTGTGCCTGACGCGCGTGCGATTCCAGGTGATCGGCGGCGCCTGCGACCAGTTGGTGCAGGCTGAGCGGACCGCGCTCGGTGTGGTTACCAGTGCGCGCGAACGCCGCCTCGGGTAATTCCTTCAGAAGCTCATGATTCTCGGCGCGCAGGCGGCGGAGGGTATCGAGGGAAGACTTGGGCTTGCGCCGCGCGTAATCCAGATTGGCCGCCCAGGCATTTTGATCGAAGGCCACCAGTGTCGGGTTGTCTTCCGCGATTACCTGGCGAAAGCGATGCGCGAAGACCAGTTCGGTATCGGCAAGATGCGCCGTGATCTGGCGGATGCTCCACTTCCCCGGAGCGGCGATGAAATCTTCTTCGTCGCCGAATACTCCGGTGAGGACCACGGCCAGCAGCTCGGGGCCGCGGCGGAATCGTTCGAGAAGAGCGGGCAGGTCGGGCATGAGTTCGGGGAATCGACTCCGATTATAACCCGCGCGGCGCGGGTTTCTGAAAGCCGGCGAGTGAAAGCCTACAATAGAGCCTATATGGGATGGAAGTCTCTGCCATTCACGGCGGCCGTGGCGCTCTGCCTGCTGCCGGCCAGTTCCCTCAGGGCCCAAAAGTATAGCGATCGCCCCCTGCACCTGGATTTCCGGGGGACGCGCGGGGCCGTTGCGGGCGGAACGGAATTCGCCACCGATGCCGGCATGCGGATGTATTACGTGGGCGGCAACGCGGTGGATGCGGGTGTAGCCGCCATGTTTGCCGCCGCCGTGACCGAGTTTTCCCACTTCGGTTGGGGCGGCGAGGCTCCCATCCTGATTCGCACACGCGAAGGCAAGGTGTTTGCGATCGCGGGCGTCGGCACAATGCCGAAAGCCGCCAGCGCCGATTTCTTCCGCCACCACAAGCTCGGCGCGGATGAAATCGAAGAGCCGCCCGAGCCCAATGGCTTGAAGAACTGGGTGCCGGTGGCGGGCATTCTGCCCGCGCTCGTGCCGGGCATGGTAGACGCGGGGCTGGTGGCGCTGCGCGACTTCGGCACGCGCTCTTTCGCCGACGCCATTGAACCGGCCATCGAACTGGCCGATGGGTTCCCCATCGACGAGTTGCGCGTTTCCAGCATTCAGCACAGTGTCCGGTTTCTGAACAAGTGGCCGGCCTCGCGAAAAGTGTTTTTGCCCAATGGCAGGCCGCCGTTTGTGGGCGAAATTTTCCGGCAGCCGGAACTGGCGCACACGCTCCGCTCGATGGTGGAGGCGGAAAAGAAAGCGCTGGCTTCTGGCGCGGGCCGGGAAAAAGCCATCGACGCGGTCCGCGATTATTTTTACCGCGGCGAGATCGCGCATAAGATCGCCGATTTTTCGAAAGAAAACGGCGGCTTCTTGCGGTACGAAGATATGGCCGCGTTTCATCTATCGCCCGAAGCCGCGGTTTCCACTACGTTTCAGGGCTACACCGTTTACAAGCCGGGCTTCTGGAGCCAGGGGCCGACTATGATCGAGGCGCTCAACATTCTGGACGGCTTCGATTTGCCATCCATGCGGCTGAATTCGGCGGAATACATTCATACGCTCGTGGAGGCGCTGAAACTGGCCTACGCGGACCGCGATACCTACTATGGCGACCCGAAATTCGTGCACATTCCAGAAGAGCGGCTGCTTTCGAAGGAATACGGCGCGGAGCGCCGCAAGCTCATCACCGGCCAGGCTTCGCAGGAATTCCGCCCGGGCGAGATCGGACCGCACCCGCCGCAGCATCCTTCGCATGCGGAGCTCGCCCATTACAAAATCGACGACGCGCTGGCGGAGAAAGACACCACCTGCGTCGATGCCGTCGATAAGAATGGGATTGCTTTTTCGGCGACGCCTTCGGGCGCGTGGATGCCATCGTATATCGCGGGCGACACGGGCATTGCGCTCACGCAGCGGGCGCAGAGTTTTCTGCTGATCCCGGGGCATCCCAATGAACTGGCGGGCGGCAAGCGTCCGCGCGTAACGCTCAGCCCCACGCTGGCAACGCGGCCGGACGGCACGGTGATCGCGCTTTCGACGCCCGGCGGCGACAACCAGGAGCAGGCGCTGATTCAGGTCTTGCTCAACGCGATCGATTTCGGGCTGAACGCGGAGTACGCAGTCGAAATGCCGCGCTTCCAGACGCGCCACCTGGTATCCAGTTTCGACAACCACGCCATGAGCCCAGGCGACCTGCTGCTGGATGAACGCACGCCGGCGGCGGTGGTGGCCGATCTGCAGAAGCGGAACCACCACATCGAAATGCGCCCGCCCTATGACAGCGGAGCCGCCCCGTCCATCATCCGTCTGAATCCCAGCGGGATGATTGAAGCGGGTTCGGATCCGTTTTACTATCGGGCCGCGAGGGCGTGGTAGACTTTCCCCCAACAACGCTGCCGCTTTTCGATCAACCGGACCAAGCGCCGCGCTTCGACCGGCAAGCATTGGCCGCGCGCCTTGCGAAACTCGCGGCGCATGGCATCTATATCGGCGCCAGTTCCTGGAAGTACGAAGGCTGGCTGGGGCAAGTCTATTCGCCCGAACGTTACCTGGCGCGC
>DATGKM010000174.1:0-7923 GCA_035294665.1 Bryobacteraceae bacterium
CATCCAGATGCTGGACGTGGTTTTCCCAACCACCGATGGAAGACGTTTGGTCATGCCCCGCTATACACAACCCACCGCGGAACAGAAGCTTCTGCTGCATCAACTACAACTCACTCTGCCCGATCAGCCGCCTCCGAAAATTTAGATCCAGCCGGAAGTATTCGCTCCCGGCATGCTGCATTTGTAGGCCAGACCTGCGCAACAGGCTCACTGAAAACAAAGGTCTTACCTGGCGCGGACCGGCTGAAGTGCGAAAGTCAGGCTAGCCTGCTCACCCGGCCGGGCTCCGGCAATTACTTCGCCGTGATGGGCATCCACCCTTTCCTCGGCTGCCTCTTTTCCGATGCCTGCGCGAATGTCGCCAACCTGCTGCTTGCCGTGGCCGCACGCAGGAAGCCGCGATCAAGCTGGCCCTGGGCGCCGGACGCGCCCGCCCGATTCGCGATTCGCTCGCCGAAAGCTTCGTGCTTTGCTCGATCGGCAGCGGTTCCGGCTACCGGCGACCGGACTTCCGCCTGCGCTGTACGCTTCCTCGCTTCATCTCGCCGAAATCCCCGGCGGCGAACTGGTGGCCAGTGGCCGGCACCTGCGGATGCGCGGCAACGCTCTGGTGATCGCGCAGGTGGGCATCTGCACATTGGTTCTCGCCGGCCTTGGCCTGTGCGAGCGCAGCCTGTACTACCCGCTCGGCCAGCATCACCGAGGCTACACAAACGTGGTCGTCCGAACTACGAGCGACCCGCGCCGCTGGAGCGCGGCCCTTACGCAGGCTATGCGGAGTCTTGGCCTGAAAGTTCTGTTCCAGCCCGCAACCCTCAACGACTGGATGGACTTTGGGATCGCATTGGGAGCCATCCCCCGGCAAATCCTCGGCGGGATGGTGCTGGTATCGCTGCCGGTGGCTTCGATCGCCGCGATCCCCTCCCTGCGTAGCGACCCTATCGAGAGCATTCGCCATGCCTGATGACGCCTGACCGGGAACCGATTAGCTCGCGCGGCCGTTCCAATACTTATGCGGCTGATTCCGTTGCTCGCGCTCTGTTGGGCCTCGATCGCCTTCGCGCAGGACGCTCGGGAGATCGTGCGGAAATCGGTGGCGCTCGACCAGGCCAACTGGGAGCGCCGGGCCGACTATACGTGGAACGCCGAATATCGCGAGCGGCATTTCGATTCGCACAACCGCATGACCGCGGAGCACCAGGAAGCCTGGGAGACGCTGGTGCTCGATGGCGAGGCGTACCGCCGCATGCTCGAACGCGACTTCAAGCCGCTGCCGCCGGAGGAACAGAAGAAAGAGCAGGCCAAACTGGACCGCATCGCCGCCAGACTCGATAAAGAAAGCCCCGCCGAGAGAGAGCGGCGCACCGCCGAACGCGAAAAGGAGCGGCGGCGCGAGCGGGAGTTTCTGCTGGAAGTGCCGGATGCGTTCGAGTTCCACCTGGATGGCGAAGACAAGATCGATGGCCAGGACGTATGGGTGATCTCCGCCACACCGCGGCCCGGCTATCACGCGAAGAGCCGCGAGGGCGCCGCGATGTTGAAGGTGCGGGGCAAGATCTGGATCGAAAAAGCCGGATATCAATGGGTGCGCCTCGAAGCCGAAACCACCGCGACCATCTCGTTTGGATGGTTCCTGGCGCGGCTCAACCCGGGAGGGAAACTCACGTTCGAGCAGATGCGGGTGGACGACGGTCTCTGGCTGCCGAAGCGCGAGGTCCTGAGCGGCAGCGGACGCATCGGGCTGGTGAAGCGGCTGGCCGAAGAAGACGAGGTTACCTGGAGCAACTACCGGAAATTTCGCGTGGACTCGAAGGTAGTGCCGGCGGCGCCGTAGAAACGTCAGGCTCACGACTTGAAGGCCTTCCGCAGACGGTTCCACATGAAGTAGCCGATCATGGTTTTGGCATCTTCGATTTTGCCGCTTTCGATCATCGCGAGCACTTCCTGCCGCGTGAACCAGCGCGTCTCGATACGCTCGTCTTCCATGGGCGTGGCCTCCCCCTTGGTGAGATCCCTGGCGAGGAAGATGGTCATCTTCTCCTGGACGTAGCCGGGGCTGACCCAGAAGGAAGCCAGCTTTGTCCAGGTGCGGGCTTTATAGCCCGTCTCTTCTGCCAACTCGCGGCGCGCGGCCTGCAAGGGCTTTTCGCCCGGATCGAGGCGGCCGGCGGGCAGCTCCCATAGATAGGCATCGGCCGGCAAGCGGTACTGGCGGACCAGCAGGATGCGCTGCTTTTCATCCACGGCCATCATCACGGCCGAACCGGCGTGGCGCACCACGGATCGCTTGAT
The DNA here is from genome assembly GCA_035294665.1 of Bryobacteraceae bacterium. Classification (GTDB taxonomy): domain Bacteria; phylum Acidobacteriota; class Terriglobia; order Bryobacterales; family Bryobacteraceae; genus PSRJ01. Next base: position 2,293 of record DATGKM010000174.1, read on the forward strand.
TTCGAAATCGCTCTTCGGATCGACGGCATCGTCCTCGGTGACCCGGAACAGGCTGCAACTATAGACTTCATTGGAAGATTTGATTTTCATGATTTCGTTGCCTATTTCTTAGCGAGCTCGGCGAGCAGCCGATCGGCCGGGAGCGTATTGAGCACATCGGCCGGACCGAGCCATCCGCGGCGGGCGGTAATCACGCCATAGCGCATGTAGGCCAGGTGCCGCGGATGATGCGAATCGGTGGAGATGGTGAAGCGGGCGCCCTTGGCTTTGGCGGCGCGCACCATGGCTCCGTTCAAGTCCAGGCGTTCGGGATAGGCGTTGATCTCCAGGCAGACGCCGCGGCGGATCGCCTCCGCCACCACGCGCTCGAAATCGAACGGGTAGGAATCGCGATGCAGGAGAATGCGGCCGGTAGGATGTCCCAAGATCTTTAGCGACGGGCATTCGAGCGCGCGCAAGAGGCGGTCCGTCATTTCAGCCGGCTCGAGGTTCATGTGACTGTGGATGCTGCCGATGACGATATCGAGTTCGGCGAGGGCGTCGTTTGCGAGATCGAGCGCGCCATCGCGGAGAATGTCGCATTCGATGCCGGAGAGAATGCGGATGCCGAGGCCATCGCGGTTGAGTTCGCGCACGCGCGCGGCAAAGGCTACGGCGCGCGCTTCATCGAGGCCGTTGGCCATGGCGAGCGCCTTGGAGTGATCGGTGATGGCGATGTATTCGTAGCCGAGGCCGCGAGCCGCGGCGGCCATTTCTTCCAGAGTGGCGCGGCCATCGGTCTCGACGGTGTGCATGTGCAGATCGCCGCGGATCTGCGCGAGTTCCAGCAGCTCCGGCAGGCGGCCCGCCCCGGCCGCTTCGATTTCGCCGCCATTTTCGCGCAGCTCCGGAGGGATCCAGGGCAGGCCAATGGCTTGGTAAACGGCCGCTTCGGTTTCTCCGGCTACCAACGAATCGTCCTCCACGCGGAACAGGCCGTACTCGCTCAGCTTCAGCCCCATGCGGACGGCACGCGTGCGGATGGCGACGTTGTGGTCCTTGCTCCCGGTGAAATATTGCATGGCGGCGCCGAAGCTTTCTTTGGGTAGCGCGCGGACGTCTACCTGCAGGCCCTCGCGCCCGACTCTGGCGCTGGCCTTATTTTCGCCGCGGCCCAAGACTTCCTCCACCTTCGGATATTGCAGGAAGCGGTCGAGCACGGCGGTAGCGTTGGGGCCGGTGACGAGCAGATCGAGATCGCCGACGGTCTCCCGGCCGCGGCGCAGGCTACCGGCCGGCGTTACTGCCTCGACGCCGGGCACCTGTTGAAACACGTTCGTGAGTTCCTCCGCGATACCTTCGGCGTAGCTCAGCAGGTAGCGGCCGGTGCGCTGGCGGTACTGCGCGATGGAGCGCAGCACCTTCTCTTCGAGCTTCGCGCCCATGCGCGGCAGCACGCGGAGCTTCTGTTCCAGGCACAACCGCTCCAGTTCGTCGATGGTGCCGATGCGGTAGTGCTCGAAGATGAGCGCTATGCCCTTTGGGCCCAGGCCCTGAATTTTGAGAAACTCGAGGGCGCCGGGCGGAAATTTTTCGAGCAGGGCGTCGCGCCGCTCGCAGGAGCGGCGTTCCACGATTTCACCGATCACCGCCGCCAGGCCCTTGCCGATTCCGGGAATATCGGTGATTTTGCGCGCGGGGTCGTGGAGAATATCCTGAATGCGTTCGGGGTAGCCTTCAATCGCGGTGGCGCCGTTGCGGTAGCTGCGGATGCGGAAGGAATCCTCGCCGGCGATTTCCATCAGGTCGGCCGTTTCCCACAGTACGCGCGCGATTTCGCGATTCTCCACGGTTCCATTGTAAGTGGGGAGAGATGGCTGTTCACTACTGGACTCCGATGGTCATGACGAAGCCGTCCTGGTTGGCGACGGTATTAAAGATGCCGTTCATTCCGATGAAGAGAGGCACCTGGGATCCCGGCGCGGTGTTCATGGGAATTTTGACGTTGATCTGCCAGACGCCGGGATAGGTGTCGAGGCCGGAATAGGTGACGTGTTCGCCGGTTTCCATGGTGCAGGCAGTGTCGTCCACCAGGCACGAGCCGACGATGACCTGGGGAATTCCGGGAGTGGAGATGGGGCTGGATGCCGGGACGCCATCGGGAGGAGCGCCCGGAACAAAACCGGCTCCGGTGGCGAAGATTTGAATGATGGAGCCGCGGGCTGCCCGGTTGGTAGCGCTATTGACGCTATTATCCTGGTTGAGCACGGCCGCCTGGCGGAGCGTGCCGCTAAAGGTGGCTTCGAGGATGGCCGGCGAGGCGGAGTTCATAGCCGCGCTACCCGCCGCCAGCACTTGTCCGGTGGAAGGCTTTACCACCACGATGGGCACGCTGCCGGTGGTGGGCACGGCGCCGGCGCTTTGCCCGTTGGGCACTACGAAATTGATTTGTGTGGGCGAAACGTAGTAGAGCGGCACTGGCGATCCGTTGAAGAGCACCTGCGTATCCGCCAGGACGGTTCCCAACGGCACGGTGGTCGCGCCGGCGGTGGTGGAGCCGAACGTATTCGTGCCGGTGCCGCAATCGAGAGCGGCCGTTGATGGAACCAGACTGGCATCCGCCGCGCAGATGGTTGCCAGCATTCCCGGCGCGAGTTGCTTGGTGACCAGGAAGCTGCCGCCGTTGACGACTTGCAAACTGTGGAAGTAGATGGCGATGCGATGCGAAAAATCGGCAACCACGAGGTTGCCGGTGGCATCCTGCGCCACGGCCAGGGAGGGCGCGGCGGCGGGGATCTGCGCCAAAGACGCGGGACTGGCCAGCAACTGATCGGGATAGCGCCCATACCGCTTCACGGCATAGGAGCAGGGCTGGCCCGAACACTGATCGCCCTGGTTCAGCGTGTCGGTCACCCAGATAGCGCCGGTCACCTGGCTGACGTAGACGCCACGGGGCGCTTGAAAATTATCGAGCAGGCTATAGATGGCGGATGCGCCCGCCACGGGGGTTTCCGGATTGTTGGGGTCATTGAAGATCTGCACGCGGTTATTGGCGGTGTCCGCGACGTAGATCAAACCATTGGTATCGCAGGAGACGTGATGGGGCTGGTTTAACTGGTTCGCGCCGTTGCCGGGCGCCTGGCTGTTGAAGCCGCTCTGGCCGAATACCTTCGAGGCCGGTTCGCCGTTGGTGAAGGAGCCGTTGGTTTCGGGAAAGAACAGAATGCGGTTATGCTGCACATCGGAAACTACCAATCCGTTGGTTCCGGAAAGCGCGACTCCGTAGGGGCGCGCCATGTTGGATTGAGTGGGATCGGTAAATTGGGAGTTGAAACTCTGCTGGCCGAGGACGAGACTTGCCGGCTGCATGGTGCCGGTGTAATTGAACGGCTGGGGAAATTCCAATACGCGCCCGTTCAGCGAATCGGCCACATACAAATTGCCTTGGGCATCGACGGTGAGGCCGATGGGATTGCAGAGAGTGTTCTGGGCCGGCTGGGCGGGGTTGCCGGTGGGGTAGTTGCAGATACCGGTGGACAGATCGGGCTGGCCGATAACGATATCGGCCTGGCTGCCGGCGGTGAGAGTGCGCAAATCTTTAAAGCCCAGCACGCGATTATTGCCGGGGTCGGCGACATAGAGATGGGGCGTGCCGCTGCTGTTATCGACGGCGATGCCGGCATCGCAGGCGGATGGATAGCCGCTATAGCAAGGCGCGCCGGCGGTGGGCACGCTGGAATTGAAATTGAACTCGCGCCCTTCGATGTAATTGATCGATCCCCGGGTGAGTTGCGTTTGGCCGAGGACGCCGTTAGCCGCGGGAAACGTTCCGCCCTGGTAGGGCCACGCAACCACGCGGTTATTCAGCGAATCGGCGACATAGAGAACATTGTTCACGAACACCGCCGCGCCGGGAAATGCCAGGGTGGTGGCGGTGGGGGCGGGGGAGACGGTTGCGAGCGGTGCGTTATTCGGATTGCGATTGCTGAAGTCGCCATTCTGACCGATCACCTGGGTTGCGGGCGGAGCCACCAGCGGATCGGTCCACTGTTCAAAGGGCGGGAAGATGAGTATGCGGCTGCTGGTGGTATCGACGACCCCGACAGTCGATTGATTGTTGGCGGCGGGAATGAGGAAGACGCCGGAGGGATTCAGCAGCAAAGTTTGATTTTGCACGACCTGACTGGGCGTGGTCCCTTGTGGCGGCAGGCCGATGATCTTCACTGTTCCATTCAACTGGGGTAGTCCATTGATCGTGGGCCCGAGCGGGAAGACGAGCACACGATTCACGGTGAGGGTGGGATCGGCATCGGTGACGTAGAGGCGTCCGGCGGTATCGAAGGCAATCCCGGCAGGGACATAGAACTGGGAGGTAGTGTAGGCACCGGTTGAATTGACGGGCAGGGCTATGGGAGCATCGGCGAAATCGGTGGGATTCGGCCATCCCAACTGATAATCCGCCGAGAGCCCGGCTCCGCCGGCGGAAACCTGAGCGGCGGGGAAGCGGAGCACGCGCCGGTTACCGGGGTCGGTAAGCCAAAGATTCCCGGCGGCGTCAAAAGCGATGTTGGCCGTATACGGCGCCTGATTGTTGGCGCAGCAGAGAGAGATGCCGGCCGCCGAGGGTCTGCCCGAAGGATAATTGGCTACTTTGGTGGAAAAGGTTGCCTGACCGAGGATGAGGTTGGGCTGTTCATGCCCCTGATTGGCGAAGGGCTGGGGGAAACGGAGCACGCGGTTATTGCCGCTATCGACGACGTACAAATCGCCGTTGCGCACGGCCAGCCCGGTGGGCGAATTCAGGCCGGCGGTAAAGCCGAGGGCGCTGCCGGGTCCTCCGGGCAAGGTGGTGTAGGGATCGGGCTGGCCGATCACCAGGTCGGCGGGCGAGCCGTTGGTGAATCCACTGCCATTTTTCCAGGCCAGCACGCGGTTATTGAGCGTGTCCGCCACGTAAAGAATCGGCGGGGAAACGCTCGTATCGAGCGCAATTCCTTGCGGGCTGTAGAGTTCCCGCCCTTCCACCAGGTTTGGATTGAAATTGGTGGGGCTCAAGCCTTCGAGCGCGTTGGCCGGATTGGCCGCATGCCCGACAATGCGCGTGGGAACCGCGTTGAGCACCTGCGAATCGGCAGCGCACGGGGCGAATAGGTACAACGCACAAACAGACGACGCGACACAATGAAAATAGTTGAATTTCATGAATTTTCCAGGCAGGCGCGACGCGGGAAGCGCTCTAGGAATGAGAATACCATCCGGCAGAAAGAGTCGAAAACCGACCAAAAGCGGCGGAGAGTGCGAAAACGATCCGAGGCCGTTGGGAAAATGTACCTGGATTGCGCTGCCGGGCGGCCGAAACCCGCCAGGAGAAGCTATGAGGCCGCAGCCTCCCCGGAAGCTTCGGGATCGGGGTAGAACCGCGGGCGGAGGCGCTCGCTATACAAGGCGTGCGGATCGTAGACCATCTCGTAGAGGTTGCGTTCGCTATTCCAGAGCTGGCCGGGGACATCAATGGCGGGCCGGCCATGGCGGTCTTTTTGCGTGGCGCTGTAGATAGGCGGTTTGGGCGGATGCGGGTCTTCGACCGGCGGGGCGGCGGCGGTCTCCTCGGCTTTGGCTGCTTCCTTTTCGGCGGTTTGGCGGTTTTTCCGG
>DATGKM010000175.1:0-4915 GCA_035294665.1 Bryobacteraceae bacterium
CCGCAAGGTCAATAAATATAAAGCTATTTCAGAGACGGCAGACTAGTGGCGGTGATGGACTGGTTCAGCCGGTTCGTGCCGAGCTGGGCGCTGTCGGTGACCATGGAAGCGCCGTTCTGTATTGAGGCCCTGGAAAAGGCGCTCCGCTGGGTCGGAGGGCCTCAGGCGGGTTTGCGCGGGAGCCGCCAACTTAAAGGCAGGAAAGCGGCTTTGGTCCTTGTAGCCGTGGAGAAACGCGGTCGCGGCGAAGCCTGCCACGATTCGGAGTACCGCGAGAAAGCAACCGAGCAGCCGGGACGGTGTATCGGGCGGCAGCACGCAGAGACAGACCATCAAGTTAACCGGAGAGACCCTGTTCGGTCCGGCGGAGAAGATTCCGACCGTACCGATGAGGCTCGGGACAACCGGGCGGAGGGAAGGGCCGCTACTTTCATCAAGCCAACCGAAACAGGGAAAGGCAGCCGGACTGCCCCCGCAAGGGTCGGCTCGATCCCGGCGGAAGCCAGCGGAGCGCAAAGCGCCCGAACGGTTTTCTCAGGCCCGCAAACTGCAACGTGCGCTATACCGGAGTGGCCAAGCCAACAACCCAGAAGGAGGTTCACGCTTCTCTACGATAAGGTTTGCTGGCAGGACATCCTGCGCGAAGTGGAACAGGAACTCCGGAGTCGTGAGTACCGGTGTGGGTTGGTGCGCCGGGTGCACATACCGAAGCCCGGACAGCCGGGGAGGACTCGGCCGTTGGGCATCCCGACCGCGGCTCGCCGCAAGGCGGGGTGATCTCGCCTGTGCTGAGTAATATCTTTCTGCACCGAGGTGGACCGCAGATGGTGCCGAAGCGACGGTGTCGCGACCGGTGCCGTGCGGCTGGTTCGTTATGCGGATGATATGGTGCTGCTGACGCAAACGGAGCAACAGGTGGCTTCGGCGCAAGCATCGATGTGCCTGGAGCACGGCTCGGGGAAGGTGGAACTATCGCGTCTTCCATGAACGATGTCGGCTGTATCGAATGGTGGGGAAGGTGAGTCATCTGGAAGGGCTGCGGCGCACGCCGCCGGAAGAAGCAAGCGTCGGGACGGCCGCCATTAGCTTTCGGGTTTGGACTAATCCGTTCGCTCAACCACCACCGCGCGGCCGGCCTTCACGTTGAAACCGGAGATAGCGATTTGCGGCCGCTGCCCGCGCGTGTCGCGGTCCGCAACTTCAACGCGGATGACGCGCCGCTCGCCGGGCATCAGGGCTATGTAGTTATCGCTGTAGAGCGCGGGCAGAATGCGGTCGCCGCTGGATTCGCGCACGGCTTTGAGGCGCACCATCAGGGCGGGCGCGGCCGCGGGGTTGGCGAGGGTTGTGGCGAGCAGCCAGCGGTTGCCGCTCCGTTCCACACGGGCGGAGGATTCGAGAGCGATTTCGGGAAGGGTGCGGAGCGCGCGGAAATCGTCCTGTTCGGTGCCTCGCCAGTAGAAGTTTTGGGAGATCGGTTCGGGTTGGTCACGCGCGAGCAACGCGAGCTTCAGGAAATGCACCGGCGTCAATCCCGCCGGATATTCCAAAGGGAAAGCGGTGGTGGCGCTGTCTTCCGGGCTGTCCAGGGCCGCTTCTTTCTTCCAGGCTATGGAGCCATCGAGGTTGCGGATTTCGGCGCGAGCGGTAAGGCCGGGCGCCGCGGTTCCGGTATCGTTCACCACCTCGATTGTTTCGGCGGCGGGGTTCCACTGGATGTGCAGGGGCTCGGCGCCCTTCTTTGCTCCGAAGTAAGCGGCGGTGGGTTCGAGGTAATAATCGTAGGTTTGCCAGACGAAGGAGGGCCAGGCAGGATGGCTCATCCAAAGCAGGAGGCCCATGCGGTTTTTGCTTTGGGCTTCGAACATGGCGCGGTAGCCTTCGTATGCGGCGAACTGAGCGAGATCGAGCCAGGCGGGGAGAGTAGATGCGCCGCCGTAGCTTTGATCGACGCGGTTGCGAAACCGGGCGCCGCCCTGGGCTCCGCCGGAGGTGAAATCGTGCAGGCCCCAGAGGTTGGCAGGCGGCAGCGCCTGCCCCACTACCGGCATCATGGCCGCGACGCTTTCGAGCGGAGGCGGCGCGGGCATTCCCATTTCGCTGTGGAGTTTCGGGGTGGCGCGCTCGGTGAAGTACCAGGCGGGCGGCATGACGCGATAGGGGCCATGTCCGGAGACTACGCCATCGGCGGAACTGGGGATGTAGTGGATGCCGGGATCGAGTTCGGCCAGAATGGCGCGAAGACCATCGTCGATGGGCTTGGGAGGGAAGCCCTCGTTGCGGGCGCAATAGAGGCCGATGGACGGATGGCGGCGGATGCGCAGCACGGTGTCTCGGGCGTTGCGGAGGAACATCCGAGGGTTATCGGGATCGGGACCATCGGCGGGATTGGCCAGCCAGAAATCCTGCCAGACGACGATGCCGTAGCGGTCGCAGGCATCGTAGAAAGCGTCGTCGCCGGTCTGGCCGACCCAGTTGCGGATCATGGTGAAATTCATGTCGCGGTGATACCGCACGGCGGCATCGTACTCGCGGGCGCGGTAGCGGAGCATGGCCTCGCTGAATCCCCAATTGCCGCCGCGGGGGACCAAGCGCTTGCCGTTGACCCAGATGCGGAGCGCGCCTCCGTCTTCGCTGTAAGTGAACTGGCGCACGCCGGCCTGGAAGGAGGCGGAATCGGAGGCTTTGGCGGCGACTTCGAAACGCAGGTTCACCGGATAGAGGTGGGGATCGCCGTAGCCGTTGGGCCACCAGAGGCGCGGGTTAAGAAGATCGAACGATTCTCTGGCGGTTCTCGTCTCGCCCGCATCAAGCGTAACCGAGTGCCCGAAGCCAACTTCGCCAAAGCGGCCGCTGAAACTGCCCGTAATTCGGGCCTGGCCATAGTTGTGTAACGTGGCCTCGATGGTGATTTGCGCGTGAGAGAGATCGGGCGGGGTGAGTTTGGTGGAAACGAACGGATCTTCGACGGTGACTTCTCCGGTAGTGGTGAGGTAGACCTTGTTCCAGATACCGGTGTTGCGGCCGCGGATGGTGGGGATCCAGTCCCAGCCCACGGAGGCGTGAAAGGCCGGATTGTCCGCGCCGAGCGGGCCGCCGTTCTTGCCGGGCGTTTCGGCGGTTTTTTCGTGAACCGTGCCGGGCGTGGCATTTTTCTCGACGCGCACGGCGAGCGCGTTCCGGCGGCCCGGGCGAATGCGGGCGGTGATGTCGAAACGGGCGCGCGTGAAAGCGCCTTCGATGCGGCCCAATTTTTCGCCGTTCAGGAAGACATCGGCTTTCCAGTCGATACCGTCGAAATTGAGCCAGAGGCGGCGTCCCGAGGCGAGCGGCGGGGCTATGAATTCGTTGCGGTACCAGAAATCGGCGTAAAAGAAAGAGTCCGAAATAGCGAACTGATTGTCGCCATAAAGTGGATCGGGGATGGCGCCGATGTTGTAGTAGCTGGCGAGGACAGTGCCGGGAACGGTGGCGGGGAGCCAATCGCGATCGGAGTAGCCGGGGCGGGAGAGAACTTCGCCGCTGGCAGGGACACCATTGGTGGAAACCAGGGAGTCGCGCTGGAGGCGCCAACCGGTGGCGAGGGGAGCGCCAGGTTTGGCGCGGGGTACGGGACCGCCGCGTCCGTACACTTGCATTTCGCTGAGGATGTAGCCTTCGGGCGAAGCGGGCCTGGTCATGAGGAGGCGAACATAGCGGGCTACTACGGCCGGGAATTGGACGGAATCGGTGAAAGCCGGGGCTACGGAGCGCCAGGCGGCAGCGTCGTTTGAGACCTGGATTTCGGCTTCGGCCGCGCGGCGGATCCAGTGCAGATCGACGCGGTCGAAGGCGCAGGGCGCGCCCAGGTCTACGTAGACCCACTCGGCGCCGCTCGATGCGGCCATCCAGGCGCTGGTGAAATCGAACGGGCCGGCGACTTCGACCGGGCGATTCTGGCGGAAGAGATTGATATCCGCGATGGTGAAGGCGCGGGCGACCGGGGAGCGGAATTCGATGCGATAGCGGCGGAAGGAGACTGGAGCGGCAAGCGGAATGGAGACGGAAGACGCGCCGGCGGGCGCGCCGCGGCCCAGTTCGCGATACTGGCGGCCGTCGCCGGAAGCGGAAAGGAGGCAAATCCAGCCGGAAAGATCGGCTTCCGGAGGGAGCACAATCTCGAAGCGGTCGATGTCGAACGGGGCTTCGCCGCCATGTAGTTCGATTTCGATCCACACGTCGGAGCCGCGCAGTTCGACTGTGGTAAAGGGATTATGGTCGAGCAGACCTTCGCGCTCGGGGCGGGGGAGATAGCCCTGCTGGCTCGTGGACACGGCTACCCAGCGGGGAAGCCTGGTCTCGGCGATGCCATCGGTAATCAGTTGCGCGGTCAGGTTGTAGTCGTAGCTGGAGGATTGGTACGCGGCGCGATGGAGGGCGAGATTGCGGTAGGTGGCGCGGTCTGGTTGCATGGCGGGGCTGGTGTCTTGACGGGGGTCGCCCGGGTAAATGCCGATGCCGCGGGTATACGGTTGCGCGTTCAGAACGGCTGAGGCAACGAGGAGCGGAATGGCCGTGCGCCACACGACTGAGCCATTACGAGTATAGTGCGGGCGCGCGGTTGCGGCGCGGCGCGATAACTGCTTACGTTTTGGGATGGGTGGTGTCCTCTTGCGGGGAAGCTTCGGGATCGGGGTAGAACCGCGGGCGGAGGCGCTCGCTATAGAAGGCGTGCGGATCGTAGACCATCTCGTAGAGGTTGCGTTCGCTATTCCAGAGCTGGCCGGGGACGTCGATGGCGGGCCGGCCATGGCGGTCTTTTTGCGTGGCGCTGTAGATAGGCGGTTTGGGCGGATGCGGGTCTTCGACCGGCGGGGCGGCGGCGGTCTCCTCGGCTTTGGCTGCTTCCTTTTCGGCGGTTTGGCGGTTTTTCCGG
>DATGKM010000176.1:0-9275 GCA_035294665.1 Bryobacteraceae bacterium
CCGCCAGATCGCCCGCCGCGAGCTCCTCGAAGAGGCCGCCAAAGCCGCCAAGGAAGGCTTCCACCCGGCCAGCCACCGCTATCGCCACCGCCACGACCCCCAAAACCAGGCCGCATAGCAAAAAAAAAGGCCTCAAAATCCGAACCCAATGCCAAACCAAAACCCAAAGTGTCCCCCCTCCGCGCCCGCAGGTTTTTGCCTTCCTCCGTGTCTCCGTGTCTTTGTGGTGAATAGCCTCTGCCTCTCTCCGTATCTGCGTGGTGAAAATGCCCGGCACGCGGGCTCCCGGTCCGGGTTCTGCCAGCCGGTGACAGATTTCTAAACGGAATTTTCCTCGATTTTTTAATGCCTTACCGCCCCCAAGGGAACCATTGCCAAATCCGGGCGGCTACTATGCGGGTGTGGAACGCTTAACCAAAGCCGATCAGGCATACGCCGTGGCCGCCGCTGCCGCGCACGATTTCAATGAAGAGCTGACTGTCATTCTCAGCAGTGTCAGCCAGTCGATCCAGACGCTCGAACCGGAGCACCCGGCGCGCCGGCACCTGCGCGAGTTGCAGGCGGCGGCCGAGCGCTGCGCCCGCACCACCTCCGGGCTGCTCGCATACAGCTTCAGCCGGGGGTGCCGGCCCGTAGCTACCCCGTTCGAGGCACTCATTTCGAATTGAAGGCCGTTCACCGGCCGCTACACTGGAAGCACATGCGCATTCTGGGCATCGAAAGCTCGTGCGACGAAACGGCCGCCGCGGTGGTCGAGGACGGCGAGCGCGTGCTCTCCTCCGTTGTTGCTTCGCAAATGAGCACTCATGGCAAGTACGGCGGAGTCGTGCCGGAACTGGCTTCGCGAGAACACTTGCGCGCCATCGTGGCCGTGGTGCGGGAAGCGCTCGCGCAAGCGGGTTGCGGGTTGGAAGACCTGTCGGCTATCGCGGCGACCTCTGGCCCGGGGCTGGTGGGATCGCTCCTCGTCGGCCTCACCTACGCCAAATCCCTCTGCTTCGCCCGCGGTTTGCCGCTAATCGCGGTAAATCACATCGAGGGGCATATTCATGCGGTCCTTCTCGAAGCGCGGCAAAGCGGCACGCCTGTCGGCTTGCCTGCCGTTGCGCTGGTAGTCAGCGGCGGCCATACACACCTTTTTGCGATGGATGAGACGTTTCATTACACGCTGCTGGGCAGAACCCGGGACGACGCAGCGGGAGAAGCCTTCGACAAGGTCGCGAAGCTCTTGGGCTTCGGCTATCCCGGGGGCCCCGTAATCGACCGCCTCGCGCCGTATGGCGATCCCCATGCCGTGCGGTTTACTTTCGCGCGCATGAAGGGCAACCATCTGGATTTCAGCTTCAGCGGTCTGAAAACCGCCGTGCTGCGCTGGGTTCAAGACCACGATCTGGCGGCCGAGATCGCTGCCCGGCGCGCTCTTCTGTCCAGCCGGCCTCGAACCGAGCAATGGCTGGCTGCCACGCCGCGGCGCACGTTGGACCTTCTGGCCTCGTTTCAGCACGCCGTCATCCGCGAACTTCTGACGCGCGCGGCCGAATCGGCGGAACGCTCCGGCGCGCGTTCCCTCATCGTGTCGGGCGGCGTGGCGTGCAATTCCGGCTTGCGCGCGGCCGCCGAAGCAGCCGCATTGCCATGCCCCGTGTTTTTTCCATCGCGCGCGCTCTCTACCGATAACGCCGCCATGATCGCGGCCGCGGCCTTTCCGAAATATGAGCGAAGCGAGTTCGCCGGGTTCGATATCAAAGCGCAGGCGAATTTGCCGCTCGCATAGGACCGGCAGTTCACGTGCATCTCCCCTTATTCGGACCGGCGCGCCTGGCAATCGTCGTTCCCCGGCGAGCTGCCGTTGCAGCTTTGCGATTTCAGCGCTTGGCTCGCCATCGCCGCCGCGCCGTTAATGGCTGCCGGGATCGAAATGGAGGTTTACCGTATAGCCAGGCAAATCCACCCGCACCTTGTAGTGGATATCGATGCGCACCGCCCCGGAGCTTCGGGCAATTTTCACATCGTCGGCCCGGATGGGCAGATCGAGCTGGTGCGCCCGGTCCACAACCCAGGTACGCAGCACATCGTCGGAGCTGGCTCGGGCATCCCGGCGGGCGCTTACCTGGGCGACGTAATCCTGCAGTTGCAGATTATGCACGTAGATCGGTGTGAACAGGACGAGAAACAGAACGAAGCCGGCCAGCACGATCCCGGCGATAACGATTCGCCACGGCGCCACCCGGCTCACCGGCGCCCTCTCGCATCCGCCACGGAATCCTTGCTGGCGGCGCACAGATCCTCCCAGAGGTCGTCCGTGCGATCCCACTTGGGGGCTTCCAGGCCCGAGATCTGCACCTCCTCTTCGCGCAGGATTCCATGGCCGTAGGGGCAGATGTACTCGATGCGCGGCCGGCCGAATTGCAGCATCCGGCTCCAGGAACCGGTTTCCACCGGCATGCGCAGCCGGCGCAGGCACACCCGGCAGCGGTGGCGCTGGTCCCATACGATCACATACAGCGCGCCGGCCGAGAGCAGAAACCACCCGAGCAGCAGCAGGTTGCAAAGCAGCGTCTGCTGGCTCATTTCCAGGGCCCAGACGTCGGGAGCGTCCTTCGGTTTGACCGGAAACAGGTTCGCCAACCGCGCCAGCAGGCCATAGAGCGGCCCCCCGGCCACCGCCAGCTTGGCGCTGAAAAACGCCCAGTAGCGCATACGGATTAGACGATGGTTGCCCTGAATAGTTTCCAAACTTGCGATCCCGGAAGCAAGCTGCGTCCGGGACGCCCGGCAAGTCCAAATGCGTGTTCCACGGTAGACTGGAGACGTGGCGGATCCTCTCCGGTATTTGGGCGTCCAACTCGAACAGTGGCGCAAGGAGGGCGTCTACCAGCGGTTGCGCGTGCTCGAATCCGAAAGCGCGGCGGTCTCACGGTTCGATGGCAAAGACGTTATCAACCTGGCTTCCAACAATTATCTCGGGCTGACCACCCACCCCAAGCTCCGGCAGGCGGCGCTAGCGGCGGTGCGCCAGTTCGGCGTGGGTTCCGGAGCGGTGCGCACGATTTCGGGCACCATGGCGCTGCACATGCGGCTTGAGGAGCGGATCGCCGCATTCAAGAACGTGGAGGCGTGCGTCGTCTTCCAGTCTGGATTCGCGGCGAATGCCGGAACCGTCGCCGCGATCCTCGGGCCGGAAGATCACATCGTTTCCGACGAATTGAACCACGCCAGCATCATCGATGGCTGCCGCCTCTCGCGCGCCAAAATCCACGTCTTTCCCCATAAGGATGTGGCGGCGGCGGACCGGATCCTGGCGGATCTCGACGATCAGCCGGGCCGCAAGCTGCTCATCAGCGACGGCGTGTTTTCCATGGATGGCGATATCGCGCCGCTCCCCGGGCTGGTGGAAGCGGCGGAAAAGCACGGCGCGATCATGATGGTGGATGACGCGCACGCTTCCGGCGTGCTGGGCCGCAACGGGCGCGGCACGATCGATCACTTCGGCCTCCATGGGCGCGTGCACATCCAGGTGGGGACGCTTTCGAAAGCTATCGGCGTGCTGGGCGGTTATGTGTGCGGCAGCCGCTCCCTGATTGAATTTCTGTATCACCGCGCCCGGCCGTTCCTGTTCTCGACCTCGCACCCTCCTGCGGTACCGGCCGCCTGCCTGGCGGCGTTCGACGTGCTTGAAGAAGAGCCGCGGCGGATCGGCCAGCTCTGGGAAAATACGCAGTATTTCAAGCAACGGCTGGCCGCGGCGGGCTTCCAAACGGGGGCGAGCGAGACTCCGATTACGCCAGTGATGTGCGGCGAGGCGCGCCTGGCTCACGAGCTTTCGCGGGCGCTGTTCGAGCAAGGCGTGCTGGCCACGGGCATTGGATTTCCAACCGTTCCGAAGGGTAAGGCGCGGGTGCGGACAATCGTGACCGCGAGCCACACTCGCGCGGAACTGGATCGGGCGCTCGAAGCTTTCCGCAAAGCGGGAAAAGGGTTGGGGCTGATTTGAGATCGCTATCTTCCGCATCGGGCGCCGGCGAACCGCGCGCTGCCCTGTTGGCACCGGGTTTGGATGGCTTCTTCCTGCTCGGGCTGATTCGAAAAAATCACCTCCGCGATATCTCCGGCGAAACCCTCTCCACCGGCCGGGCCTGCGCCGATGCGAACGCGGTCGCTGTGGATCGAACCGGGAGGAATGCGGCTAGAGGCGTCCAAATGCCCGTCCACGAACAACGCCAGCTCCCGTGATGCGGCGCGGAAACGGCATGCGGCCTGATGCCATTGAGCGAACCCGATGGGGGCGGAAGCGGACGCCACATAAATGCGGTCCGGAAACGGTGCCTCGATCGAGCAGGCCGGTTTGCCATCCGCGATCATCAGCCGGAGCGGCGTATAGAAAGCGGCTTTCCACGAATCCACCAGAATCGCGCGCTTCTCTGATCTTTTGTTTACGCGAAACCAGACCGCAACCGTGTAGCCCGGGCGGGTGCTCAAGTCGAGTCCGCCAATCTCCATGCTCTCGCGGCCGTCCAGCGCGACACGATAGGGCTCGCCCGGAGTTCCCCTGCCCCGGAAACCGGACGACCCTGAACAATCCGTGAATCCGAAAAGCGTGGCGGCTACGGCGCCTCCGCTCTCCGCGTTCCAGTGTCCTGGCGGGCACCCCGGAAAATTGACCGCCTCGAACACAACCGGCGGCCCGCCTGAGGCAGCGGGCCAGGCGAGAACCGCAAGAAGCGTCGGGAGGAAGTTTATCCGAAACCGGCGAAGCGCGAGCTGCCTGCTCATCAAAGATATACTAGTCCGGTGCGGAAGGGCTCCGGGAGTGGCGCGCTACCCGCCTCGCTGTTCATCGTTGCTCTGATTTTCGCCTCTACCGTTGGGTTCCTCACGCCGCGCCTGACAAATGCCGCTATCGACGATGGATTGCGCACACTGGAAGATGCCCCCTTCCCCTTCATAGCGCAAACCAGCGTACCAGTCAGGGAATATCAGGTCACCGGCGAAATCGCTCGCAAACCGTATCAATTCCGGCGCATTACCCTACTGCCTGCTGGCTGCCTGGCATCGGTGGCAATCGATGGACGGCCCGCGGCTGGCCCGCCCACGAACCGCGCTGCTTCTCAGGGCTACGAGCTGGCTCTGCCCGAGGGGCCGCCGATTCGCATCCACGCGAAAATCCGCAGCGATTCCGAGATGTTCGGGCTGAGCGTGGCGCCGCCCGCGGGCGATCCGCTGGTGCTGGCGCTGCGGCTGATGGCCGGCGCGGCCCTGGCCGGCGGACTCTATTTCTCTCTGAGGAGATGGTTCAGCCGCGCGGTCTCCCTGATCCTGCTGGGCGCGCTTCCCGTACAACTCGTCTATCTCTCGCATACCCCGGCAACCGAGCGCGCCTACGATGTTCTCGGCCATCTGCAATATATCGAGTTTGTCACGTACCATGTTTCGCTGCCGCCTAGTGCTTTTTGCTTTGAGTGCTATCAGCCGGGCCTGTATTACGTGCTGGCCGCGCCGGTGTACGCGCTGGCGCGGGCCGCTGGCATCTTCGATCCTTTTGTGGCGCTGCAGTATTTCGCGCTCGCCTGGTTCTGGGTATTTCTGATCGTCGCGGCGCGCATTGCGCGCTTGTGGCTGCCTCGCCGAAGAGACGAGCTGTTGGCCGCGGCCCTGCTGGCGTTTTGGCCGGGCGGGTTCCTCGAAAGCGTTCGCGTCAGCAACGATCTTCCGCTTTACGCGTGCTTTGCCATCTGCCTGTATTTCCTTCTGCGCTGGTGGAACACAGGGACCGGCCGCGATCTCAGCATCGCCGCCAGCGTGGCCGCGTGCGGCATTCTGATCAAAGCAGCCATGGCGGTCGCCATGGGAGCGATCGGAATCCTGGCTTTGTACCGCATGTTTTCCCAGCGCGGCGAAAGCCAGCCCTGGCGGCCCTATTTGGGACCGATTTCGGTCATGGCCGCGGGGGTGGTGGCCTATGGTGTGCTGAATCTGGTGAAGGCCGGGGAGCAGGCCCATAACTGGCGGGCGCTCTATCTGGGAGAGGCGTGGAAAGGGCTCGCGCCATCGATGTACGTAGGCAACAGTTGGAAGCAGTACCTGACGCTCGATGGCTCCTATTTCCGCGTGCCCTTTGTGGACTCGGTGGCGACAGGAACGGGAAAAGAATACTTCTGGAATTACGTCCTGAAATCGAGCATGTTCGGCGACTATCACTGGTTTCGCAAGCCGGTGGAACGGGTGTTGGCGTTCGTAATGTCACCGTTGCTGCTGGGAATGGCGGCGCTCTTCGGCGCCGGCGTAGTTCGCAGCCTGCGCGCCTCGGCCCGGCAATCGTTGCCGCTGCTGGTAGTGACGTGCCTCTTGTTTCTGGCGCTGTTTTTGCACCGCTTTTTAACGCCGTATTCGGCGAACAACGATTTCCGTTTCATTTACCCGGCGCTGATTCCGATGGTGCTGCTGTTCGTCGAGGGCACGCGGGGCCTGGCGGCGGGACGAGGCCTCGCGCTGGCGTTCTGCGCGCTGAGCGCGGCATTCTACCTGAGCGTGTAAACGGAGAAGGCCTCCCAGATCTTCGTCAGCGCCCGTCCGGAAAGCCGCCGCGGCGCAGCATGTTGGCATTCCACCACATATTGATCGACACCAGCCACGGTGCCGCCGTGCCGCCGAAAGGCGCATGGAACGGCGTACTGGGGAATCCTAACATGCGGTGGCGTTCCTCGGAGCCCATGATAGAATGGCCCTTCCGCCCAAATGGAACGCGCCAGCAAGCTCATCCAGCGCCTCAGACTGCCCGGCGAAGCGATTAGCGCGGAAGAGTTGACGCGGGCGGCATGGCCCGGAGCCGTGGGGAAAAAGATCGCGGAGCGCACGCGCGCGGCGCGGATGGTGCGGACGCGGCTGATCGTCGAGGTGGAGGACCGCATCTGGCAGCGGCAGTTGTTCGCGCTGGAGAAGCAGATTTTGCGGAACCTGGAAAAGCAAATCGGGACAGGCGTGGTGGAACAAATCGAGTTCCGGATTGTAGAGCGTGCGGAAGTAGAGCGCATGCCTCCGCGGAGGGCGACACACCCAGCGGCGCAAAGCGCCGACGAAGCGGATACCATCGCCGACCCGGTTCTGCGGCGCATCTATAAAGCTTCGCGGGAGAAGGCGGGCGCGTGAAGATCACGGAAACAGAAGTGCGGTACGTGGCGGCGCTGGCGAACCTTTACCTGACCGATGAAGAGGTGAAGCGCTTCGAAGCCGACTTGAATGAGGTCCTGACGCACATGGACAAGCTCAACGAGATCGACACAACGGGCGTGGAGCCGATGGCGCAAGTGCTGTATGCCGCGGGCGAAACGGCCACGCTGCGCGAAGACGTTCCGGCGCCGGCGCTGGACAACACCCGGGCTCTGGCCAATGCCGCGCGCGCGGCGGCCGGTTATTTCAAAGTGCCCAAAGTGATTGAACGATAGCCGATGCAAGTCGCTTCTCTGACAATCGACGCCATCCGGCAAGGATTAGAGCGGCGCGAATTCAGCGCGGTGGAAGTGGCCACCGAAGCCTTGCGCTTCGCCGAAGCGGAGAACCCGAAGACGAACGCGTATCTGCGCCTGGCGCCGGAAAGGGCGCTGGCGGCGGCGAAGCGGGTGGATGAAAAGCTGGCGCGGGGGGAGGACGCGGGCGCGCTGGCCGGCGTTCCGGTGGCGGTGAAGGACGTGATCCTGACCAAGGATCTGATTACCACCTGCGGATCGCGCCTGCTTGAGCATTATGTGCCGCCATACGATGCCACCGCCGTAATCCGGCTGGAGCGGGCGGGCGGCGTGATCGTGGGCAAGACCAACTGCGACGAGTTCGCCATGGGGTCTTCGAACGAGAATTCGGCTTTCGGGCCCGTGCGCAACCCGCACGCGCCCGATCGCGTGCCCGGAGGATCGAGCGGTGGATCGGCCGCGGCGGTGGCGCAGGGAACGGCGGTGGTGGCGCTGGGTTCGGATACGGGGGGCTCCATTCGCCAGCCAGCCTCTTTTTGCGGAGTTACCGGCGTCACGCCGACATACGGCCGCGTCTCCCGGTACGGCCTCACCGCGTTTGCCAGTTCGCTCGATCACATCGGGCCGATGGCCCGGACGGTGAAGGATGCCGCGACCGTGCTGGGCGTAATCGCCGGGCGCGACCCGGCCGACGCCACTTCCGCCGCGGCTCCCGTGCCGGATTACACAGCCGCCATGGATGGCAAGGTGGCCGGCTTGAAGCTCGGATTGCCGCGCGAGTATTTAAAGGATTTGACCAGCGAGACTGGCGATTTGATTACACGCGGGGTGGACACGCTGCGCCGGCTCGGCTGCGAAGTGCGCGAGATCAGCCTGCCGGCGACGGATTACGCCGTGACGACCTACTACATCATTGCCACGGCCGAAGCGAGTTCGAACCTGGCGCGCTACGATGGCGTGCGCTACACGACGCGCTCGGAACACTCGGATACCCTGGCCGATATGTACCGCTATACGCGGGGCGAAGGCTTCGGCGCGGAGTGCAAGCGGCGCATCATGCTGGGGACCTATGTGCTGAGCGCGGGATATTACGATGCCTATTATTTGAAAGCGCAGAAGGTGCGGGCCTTGATCGCGCGGGATTTTGCGCGGGCTTTCGAAACCGTGGATGCGATTGTGGCGCCTGTTTCCCCGTTCCCCGCTTTCCGCATCGGAGAGAAAATCAACGATCCGCTGGCAATGTACCTTTCCGATATCTACACGATTACCGGCGATCTGGCCGGCATTCCCTGCATGAGCGTGCCTTGTGGGAAGACCGCCGGGGGACTGCCGGTGGGCATGCAGATTTTGGCAAAGCACTTTGACGAATGCACCATGTTCCGCCTGGCCGGGTCTTTTGAAGCGGCCGGGGGCGCAGCGTGATATTCATCGCCCCGCCGAGGGGCTGAATCGAACGAGGAGACAAAGGAGATGGTCAAACTGCGCACGGCGCTCAAGAACAAGGTGAACAATATTCTCTCGGCGCACGGGATCAACCTGGAGAGGGAAGCGCTGTCGAGCGAGAAGAGACTGAACGAGATCTTGGCGATGCGCTTCGACGCAATGGTGAAGGTGGAGTTGGAGGTCATCATCGAGGAAATCCGCAGTTTGAACCAGCGAATCGCCAAGTTGGAGAAGACGATCGCGGACGAAGGCAGCAAGCTGGAGGGGCACAAGAACTTGACCAGCATCAAGGGGATCGGACCGCTGACGGGCAGCATTTTGCTATCGGTGATCGGCGATATCAACGACTTCGCGGATGAGGGCAAACTG
>DATGKM010000177.1:0-2876 GCA_035294665.1 Bryobacteraceae bacterium
AGGTCACTATCTCTTCAAGCGGTTGCGGATCCAGCTCGAATAGAAACTCTCCTTCCGCTGGGCTTTTGCTCTTGCTGGGCAGGCTCAGAAACAAAAGACGCACCCAATAGGTGAAAAGGTCACACTGCTCCAAAATCCGGCCGATCGGCTGCGCAGAGGGTTTGCCACTACCCTACGGACGGATTACGGGCAGGCGGGGCGACCGACTGCCGTCGGTCCCCCCGTTTGCATTGGAATCAAGACTCGATTTCAGAATCATTCTTCGATTGGAAAATGCTAAGCGCCCAACGGAGACGCGGCAGGAAGCGTGAAACCCGCCACGGGTGCGGCATCGCCAGAAGGCGCCGATGGAGGCCGCGGGGGCGGAGTAGAATAGGGTTTCCGGAAAACCCGATGGAATTTCTACGAAACAGCCTCGTCGAACTGATCACGCAAACCTCTACCAACCTGCCTCCCGATGTGCGCGCGGCCATGTCCGCGGCGGCGGCGAACGAGACACCGGGGACGCAATCGTCTCAAGCGCTGGACATCATTCTGTCGAATATCGACATGGCCCAAGGCGAGGAAGGGCCGATTTGCCAGGATACCGGCATGCCGACGTTTGTGATTCATACTCCGGTGGGCGTCAACCAGATCCGCGTCCGGCAGACGGTGCGCGAGGCGATCGCCGAGGCCACGCGGTTGGGCAAGCTCCGGCCGAACTCGGTAGACTCGATCACCGGGAAAAACAGCGGCAACAACCTGGGCGAAGAGACGCCGGTGATTCACTTCGAGCAGTGGGAAGAGGATGAGATTGAAGTGCGGCTGATCCTCAAAGGCGGAGGGTGCGAGAACAAGAACATTCAATATTCGCTGCCCTGCGAACTGGAGCACCTGGGGCGGGCCGATCGCAATTTCGAGGGGGTGCGCAAGTGCGTGCTGCACGCGGTATGGCAGGCGCAGGGCCAGGGATGCGCGCCGGGAGCGGTGGGCGTGTGTATCGGCAGCGATCGGGCGCACGGCTATGAGCTGGCGAAGCGGCAACTGTTCCGCACGCTGGACGATGTGAACCCGCATCCGGCGCTGGCGCAACTGGAAGCGGAAATTCTGGAAGAGGCGAACCGGCTGGGTGTGGGCGCGATGGGGTTCGGAGGCAAAGCGTCGCTGATCGGCTGCAAGATCGGAGTGGCGAACCGTTTGCCGGCCAGCTACTTCGTTTCGGTGGCGTACGACTGCTGGGCCTTCCGCCGCCTGGGCGTGCGGGTGGATGCGGCGACGGGCGCGATCACCAAGTGGCTTTACCGCGACCCGACGCGCCCCGTAGAGAAGATGGCGCGCGGCGAAGGATTTCCTCTGACAGGGCGCGAGATCATCCTGACTCCACCGCTTACGGAAGCGCAGGTGCGCGCGTTGAAGGTGGGTGACGTGGTGCTGATCAACGGCGAAATGTTCACAGGCCGCGACAATGTTCACGCGTACCTGATGAAAAACCCGCCGCCGGTGGACCTGAACGGGACGGTGCTGTACCACTGCGGGCCGGTGATGTTGCAGGAAGACGGCAGGTGGAAGGTAAAGGCGGCCGGCCCGACGACGAGCAGCCGCGAGGAACCCTACCAGGCCAATGTGATCCGCAAGTATGGCGTGCGCGCGGTGATCGGCAAGGGCGGCATGGGCAATAAGACCCTGGCCGCGCTGGAGGATTTTGGCGCGGTTTACCTGAACGGCATCGGCGGCGCGGCGCAATATTACGCGCGCACGGTAGAGCAGGTGCTGGGCGTACACCTGATGGAATTCGGGATTCCGGAGGCGATGTGGCACCTGCGGGTGCGCAACTTCGCGGCAATCGTGACGATGGACTCCCACGGCAACAGCTTGCACGCGGAAGTAGCGGAGACGACGGGAGCCGCCCTGGAGGAATTGCAGAACCCGGCCGAATTGCAGAAGGCGTAAAGCGGCTGATAGACTGAAAAGATTGCGGCCAGGTAGCTCAGTCGGTAGAGCGCAGCCCTGAAAAGGCTGGCGTCGGCGGTTCGATTCCGTCCCTGGCCACCATAGAATCAGTCGCTTACAAACCCTCGAAATCGCGTTTTGGTCCCAATTGGACCCAAGCGGGGGATGTCCGGATTTTTGTTGAAAACCGAGATTTAAGAGCGACGGCTCTCCAATTCAGAACCGTGATAGGTTCTGAATAATTCGCGTAAAAGGAGAGCCGTCCGATGAAGAAAGCCTATCAGATCGACGAGCGGAAGACGATCGACCGTTTCCGCTTTTGCCTGACCACGAATCCTGGGAACATCCAGCTGGTACTGCCTCTGGCCGACTTGGCGCAGCGGTTTCGCCACGGTGTCTCCCAGATGCTGTTCGACACCGAACTGCAACTGCGGACGCTAATCATGGGGGATGAGATCAAATGGTTGGCCCAGGAGCACGGAATGATGCCGTGGGGCACGGCGCCCGGTTCGGTGATTGTTCATGGACAGAAGGTGCCGGTGGCACGACCGCGTGTGCGCGACGGCGCCAAGGAGGCCAAGCTGGGCAGCTATGAGTGGTTCCGGCGAGACGATAAGATGCAGCGCCGTGTCTGGGAGCGAGTAGTGCATGGGCTGAGCATGCGCAATTACGCTCCTATTGTCCGCGAATCCAATCCGAGCTTCGGCATTAGCAAGTCTGCGGTCAGCGACCGGTTCCAGATCGCCAGCGGGCAGCGCGCCCCAGATCTGCGCAAACGGGATCTTTCCAAACTGCGGATTTGCGCCCTCATGCGGGACGGCGTGGAATTCCGCAAAGAGCTGTTGGTTGTGGCCTTGGGCATCGATAAAACGGGCACGAAAACGATCTTGGGCGATCACCAAGGAGCCCAAGAAAACCGGCAGATTGGTGACCGATTACTGGAGGGC
>DATGKM010000178.1:0-30895 GCA_035294665.1 Bryobacteraceae bacterium
CAAGTTCTGGAGCCGCTGATACTTCATTACGCGAATATCCTCCAAGTTGTAGCTCTGTTTGACGAACCGAAAAGTTTCCTCAATTTTCCAGCGCGTCAGGTAGATTGGCACGATCCACCACAGCGATTGCGAGTCCCGCACCGCGATTTTCAGGTTGGTCAGCAACAATTCGTACACCTTCTCGCGGCCGTCCTGGATTTTCACGATGCGGGCTTTGTACTGCAGCCGGCAGCGCCCCGCCACCTCCGCCTCGATCGTGGAGGTGAACTCGGCCTTCAGTTGATCATTGAACTGCTGGCTGGCTGGAGCGGCAAATCCCGCGTGGACATGATCGACACGGCCATTGCGGCCGATGAAGACCGTGGCAGGCCCTGTGTTCAGGTTGACCTCGCCCCGGTCCAGACGCTCCTGGAGTTCGGCGACGGGGTCATGAACTTCGGAGCGATAGTTGATTGGCGCATCGCTAAAAGGCACGAAACCCTGGTTCTGGACGGCAATCTGAGCCGGCAGCGGAAGACAGAATGGCAGCACCAGAACCCGCCACAAACCACCGTACCTAGGAATAAGCCTTTTTGATCTGGAGACTTCACAGCATCCCTCCAAGCGACCTGCAAGGTATACCAGATATTTCTTTATAATTCCTATCTATTTGATCGATATTTGTACCAGGAGTCTTCGTCCAGGTCAAGCCCCCAGTGCATCCGTCGAGGACCTCGGGGCAATGTCTTGCGGACTGCCGTCACCGGCTGATGCGCCGGAGACGATACGGCCATCCGGAAGCGTGACACGCTGCGCGTCAATCAGGTGCGAGCCGTATTTTGCAAGATAGCCATCAACCACAAGCGTGTCGTTCAGCTTAATGTCCCCTCTCTTAAACCCGCGGCGCGAACGCGCTCCCGGAGCACCGGCTTCGCAGCTCCAGTTGGAAACCTTCCCGCTCTCCCTAGTCACATCCAGATAGAAATACGAATGCGGGTTGGTCCACTCGATCTTGGTTAATTTTCCGACCAGCCGGACTGCCTTCGTCCCGTCGAATTCCGCCGCGAAGGAGTGATGCGCAAGCGCCTGCTCCACTGACACTAATAGCCCCATCATTCCAGCAAATACAGCAAACTTGAGTTTCACAATATGTCTCCTCTGAGTTCTGAATTATCCAACGTTTGTCCATTCAGAAACAGAAACGGCGCGGAATCGCTTAGAATTGTAGCTTGCAGGACAGCGCTGTAACCGTCGTAATTCCTACTCTGAGCGCGGATGAAACGCTGCGGGAGTGTGTCGAGGCGCTCGGGCGCCAGACGCTCGACAATTTCGAGATCGCCGTTGTGGATAACAGCGGCGCGGGACTGGCGCGGCGGAATCATGCGGGGATGTTCGCCTCCGGCGGCCCGCGGCTGATCGAGAATGCGCGCAATGTAGGATTTGGCGCGGCTATCAACCAGGCGGTGGCGGGCTCGCGTTCTCCGTTCATTGCCACGCTGAATGACGATGCCGTGCCGCGGCCGCGCTGGCTCGAAACTTTAGTCACCTCCATCCAGCAACGTCCCGATGCGGGCATGTGCGCCTCGCGAGTGTGCTTCTATGGCGAAGCGGCGCTCGATTCGGCGGGCATGCTGGTGGCGCGCGACGGCAGCAGCAAGCAGCGGGGCCACGGGCGCGCGCCTCAGGAATTTCCGGTATCGGAGGAGGCGCTTTTTCCCAGCGCTTCGGCCGCTCTGTACCGCCGAGCCATGCTCGACCAGATCGGCGGCTTCGACGAGCGCTTCTTTCTATATTGTGAAGACACCGACCTTGGCCTGCGCGCCCGCTGGGCCGGATGGAAATGCCTGTACGTTCCCGAGGCCGTGGTGGAGCACCGCTATTCGCACTCGGCGGGCCGCGCTTCGCCGCTCAAGGCCTATTACGTGGAGCGCAACCGTCTGTTCGTTCTGGCAAAGAATTTTCCCGCGCGCATGCTCCTGGCCGCGCCCTTCGCCGCGGCGGCGCGCTATCTCTGGCACACGTGGTATCTGCTCGGCGGCCGTGGAACCGCGGCGCGGTTCCGGGCGGGCTATGGCGGCGCGCGGATGCCGTGGTACGTGCTGCGCGCGCATTTGGATCTGGCCGCGCATGCAGCCTACTTGTGGCGGGAACGGCGCCGCATCCGCGCAAGCGCCCGCATTACGGATTCCGTGTTCCGCCAACTGCTGCGGAGCCATTCGATCAGCGCACGAAAGGTGGCGGCACTGTGATCCGCCCGCAAGGCGCCAATTCGCTTTTGATTCTGGTGCCCGCGCTGAATGAAGAAGGCGCTATCGGCCAGGTCGTGCGCTCCATCAAACACTCGATGCCGGATACGCCGGTGCTGGTGGTAGACGACGGCTCCGTGGATTCCACCGTTTACCAGGCGCGCGCGGCGGGGGCTGAAGTGCTGCAACTGCCCCATCATCTTGGCTTGGGTGGTTGCGTGCAGGCCGGCTACAAGCTGGCCTTCGAACTCGGCTTTGAATACGTGATTCGCATCGATGGCGATGGCCAGCACGATGCGCGCGACATCCCCCGCCTGTTCGAAAGGCTGTTGGCCTCCGGTTGCGAAATGGTGATCGGCTCGCGCTTCGTAAACTATAACGGTTCGGAGACCAGCGTGCTCCGTTCGCTGGGCATCCGCTTTTTCCGGCTGGTGCTGCGGCCCATTTTGGGCAAGGAAGTGCACGACCCGACTTCCGGATTCGTGGGAGTGAACCGCAAGGCGCTGGGTGTGTTCAGCCGCAGCTTTCCACTCGAATATCCCGAAATTGAAGCGCTGGTAGTGCTGCAGCGCCGGCGGTTCCGGTTTGAGGAGATTCCTTGCAAGATGTGGCCGCGCAAAACCGGCCGCTCCTCCATCACCCCGCTCAAATCCATCTACTACATCACGCACGTGCTGCTGGGAGTGTTTGTGAATGTGTTGAAATATGAGCGCCGCCTGCATCGCCAGCATGGTCCGGCGGGAGCCCCTTCGGGCCCGGGAGATTGATATGCAACATCTGCTGAATATCACGGCCGCGACCAGTGTGCTGCTGCTCATTCTGGTATTGGTGTCGGTACGGCGGGCGCACATTCGCGTGGAATACTCGGTGAGTTGGCTGGTTGCGGCGGTAGCGCTGCTGGCGCTTTCGCGGAGCAGTTCGCTTTTGCGGGCCGCCGCGCGGCTGGTGGGGATCTCCAGCGCGCCGCTGGTGCTGCTGCTCATCGCGGCGGCGGTTTTTCTGCTCATCTTTTTCCGCTTTTCGGTGATCGTTTCGCATCTGCGCGAGGACAATATCGCGCTGGCGCAGCGCGTGGCGATTCTCGAATACCATATCCAGGGACTCCGCGAGCATGCCAACAGCTAACAAGAAAAAAGCGGGACCGGCGCTTCCCCGAATCCACCACCCGAAGGGCGGCGCCGTTTCCGCATCGGCTCCGGCGCGCAAGTCCCGGCTTGTTTATCTCATTTCCGCGGCTGCCGCGGTAATCGTGGTTTTCTCCATCTACTCCCCCGCCCTGCATGGCCCGTTCGTTTTCGACGACAACGACCTTCCCTACGCGCTGCCCAGCTTTTATGCGCCGGTGGCGGCGTGGCTGCGCGGCCCGCGGCCATTACTGATGCTCACATATTGGGTAAACAATCAGATCTCCGGAGGCAACACGTTCTCCTATCACGTTGCCAACGTCCTGATACATTGCCTGGCGGGCGCTTTTCTGTTTCTGATTCTGCGCCGTCTGCTCGAATGGGCTGGAATCGCCGATGGCCGGCGGGAGTGGTTCGCCGGATTCGGCGCGGCGGTCTTCTGGCTGCATCCCATGCAGACCGAAGCCGTTGCCTATATCGCCGGGCGCTCGGATGGCCTTAGCGTGATGCTGTTCCTTGCCGCCTTCGCGTCTTTCGTGTATCGCCGCAATGCCGCGGTGTCCTGGGCGGAGGTTTGCGTGCTGTTTCTGCTGTTTGGCGCCGCGCTGCTTTCGAAGGAGCAGGCGATCGTGCTGCCGGCGCTGTTTCTGCTCACCGACTACTGGTGGAACCCCGGATTTTCCTTTGAGGGCATCCGCCGGAATTGGAAATTGTATGTGCCTCTCGCCGCCGGAGCGCTGGCGGGATTCATTATCTTTTTGCCGCTGCTCCGCCATGGCGGCAATGCCGGCTTCGGCCTCAAAGATTTCACCTGGTATCAATATTTCTTCACGGAGTGCCGCGCCCTGTTTGTCTATCCCGCGATGCTGCTGCTACCGGTGGGTCAATCTGCTGACTGGAATTTCGCCATTTCGAAGACGATCTTCGATCACGGCGCAATCGTGGGCCTGATCGCGCTCGTGATCCTGGCCGCGCTCGCCTGGCGCCACCGCCGCCGGTACCGCCTCGCCTCTTTCGGCTTCTTCGCGTACCTGCTGCTGATGGCGCCCACCTCGTCCATCGTTCCGATCAAAGATGCCGTGGCCGAGCGGCGCCTCTATCTTTCGATGATGGCGCTGCTGCTGATCGCGCTCGATTTCCTTTGGCGCTGGAAGCTCACGCGCACCACGCTGGCAGTGGCGTGCTGCGCGATTGCCGTGGCTCTGGCCGGCGCGACGTACGCCCGCGCGGGAGTCTGGTCGAGCGATTTGGCGCTGTGGCAGGATACGGTGCGCAGCACACCGGAAAATTGGCGGGCGCACTTCCACCTGGCCAGCGCCTGGTATGATGCCGGGCGCTGCGATCTGGCCATCGAGGAATACCAGGCAGCGACGCAGATTCAGAAACCGGATTACGATCTGCTGGTGGATTGGGGGTTGGCCTACGACTGCGCCAACCAGCCCGAGGCCGCGCTGGCCAAGCTGCGGCAAGCCGCCGCTCTGGAAAAAACGGCGCACGTCTATTCGCAAATCGGCATGGTTTACGGCAAACACGCGCAGTACCCGCAAGCGCTCGAAGCTCTCGCCACGGCCGAAAAACTGGACCCGAATTTCGCAACTACGTATGTATATAAAGGTCTGGTCCACCTGGCGCTCAACCAGCCCGAAGCGGCCGTGCAGGATTACCAGCGAGCGCTGGCGCTCGACCCGACTTATAAGCCAGCCCTCAGCGGCCTGGCACAAGCTCAGGGACGGCTGCAACAGCGGCATTAGATGCAACACGTAAATCCAGCACGTGTTTGCGGACGCCCGCACATACCGCTTCCTGACGGTCGCGGCTCGGATATACCAAGCCGCCCCCGAAGAGAGCGGGGCCGCAACCAAAACAGCCGCGCTCCGCGCGGTTGGCAGGCGGAAGCGCCTGCCCCACCGAAATCGCCGCAAGAGCCCTGGTTCTAATAATGCCCTGGGTGCGCGTAGTAATTGTCAACTACAACTCCGGTCCGCTTCTGGCGGCCACGCTGAAAGGCCTTGCCAGACAGTCCGATCCCGATTTCGAAGCGGTCATCGTCGATAACGGATCGACAGATGGCTCGGCCGATCCAGGCATCCTGCCCGACGGGCGGTTCCATCTGTTCGCCGCGGCACAGAATCTGGGCTTTGCCGTGGGATGCAACCTGGGCGCACGCGGGTCGCGCACACCCTGGCTCGCCATGTTGAACCCCGATGCGATTCCGGAGGAAGACTGGCTGGCGGAGTTGAAGCGCGCTACCAGACTCTATCCCGAAATTCCGTTATTCGGCTCGACTCAAGTAGACGCGGCGGATCCCTCTATCCTGGACGGCGCCGGCGACAACTACTGCATTTACGGGCTGGCCTGGCGCGGCGGTCACGGGCAGCCGGCCGCCGCGGTGAAAACCGATACGCGCGCCTTTTCGGTGTGCGCCGCGGCGGCTTTGTATCGCCGCGACGTCTTTGAAGCGGCCGGCGGTTTCGCCGAATCGTTTTTCTGCTACCAGGAAGACGTCGATTTCGGCTTTCGCCTGAACCTGTTTGGATACCAAGCCATTCAGCTGGCCGGCGCGCGCGTCCGCCACGCCGGCTCGGTCTGCTCCGGCGGCAAGACCAGCCGCTTCGCCGTTTATCATGGCATCCGCAACAGCGTTTTCGTTATTGTCCGCTGCGTACCCTTCCCTCTCGTTTGGCTGGCGCTTCCGCTGCTGGTTTTCTCGCAGATCTGGGTGGGAGTGCGGATGGGCGAGCTGCCATTGCGTATGGAAGCTATCCGCGACGGCTTAACCTTCCTCCCCGAACTCGTCCGGCAGCGCCGCGCCATTCAAAAACAGCGCCGCGTCTCCGCCTGGGAGATCGCCCACCTGATCGTCTGGGACCCGCGCACCGTAACTCGCCTCGAAATTGTTCCCTTACCCCGCCGCAAGTACGCCTAGTACTTCTGTATGATATGATTCGTCCCGCTGTTTCACGGGGTGATTATGCGGACAATTCTTTCGGGAGTGTTTTCCCTTCTGTGGATTGCGGCTGCTGCCCATGGCCAGGGAGCGGGATCTTCGGGAACGATCATCGGCACGATTAGCGACGCCAGCAACGCGGTTGTGCCGCGCGTCACCATCACCGCGGCCGACGCGGCCAGAGGCACGCGCTACACCGCCGTCAGCGATAGCAGCGGGGAATACCGGTTGGCCGGCCTTCCACCCGCTATTTATGACGTCAGCACACAGGTGACGGGGTTTGCAGGCCAGGTGCAGAACGGCATCGTGGTAAACGTAGGCGCCACGGCCATCGTGGATTTCCACCTCTCGGTGGCGGCGGCCGCGCAGCAGGTGGAGGTGAGCGCGAACGCGCCGGTGGTGGATACGGTGCGCGGCTCGCAATCGAACGCGCTGAATACGCAGTACATCATGGACCTGCCGATCGACCGCCGCGATTATCTGACATTCGCGCTGCTGGCGCCGGGCGTGAGCGATTCCGGCCGCATCGCCGACGACGCCGATTTCCGCGTGCGCCAGACGCCGCAAAGCGGCCTCTCGTTTTACGGCAGCAACGGCCGGGGCAACAACGTCACGGTGGATGGGGGCGAAGCCAACGACGATTCGGGCGGCGTGCGGCTGAACGTGAGCCAGGATGCGGTGCAGGAGTTCCAGATCAATCGTAGCAATTACGCCGCCGAGCTGGGCACGGCCAGCGGCGCTTCGATCAACATCGTGACCAAATCGGGAACCAACCAGGCGCATGGCGGGCTGTTCGGCTTTTTCCGCAACGACGCCATGGACGCGCGCGATCACTTCGCATACAGCCAGGCGCTCCAGCCCGGCTCGCCGTTTTCGCTCGATGCCGTGGGGACACCCATCAAAGACTCGCTCAACCGGCAGCAATTCGGCGGCAGCCTGGGAGGACCCATAAAACGCGATAAGACATTTCTGTTTGTGGCTTACGAAGGCTTGCATTCCGATTCCCAGGCCGCGGTGCCGCTGCTCACCGATAGCGGCATTTTCGCTCCGACTACCGGGCAGCAACGGATCCTGGGGGCAATGGCCGCGCTGGGCAACGCGCCGGTCCCCTGTTTCGGAACGGCGCCGCCATTCGTCACTTTGCCGGCGGCCGCCTGCGCGGGCGCGCTCAGCGCGCTTCTGACCATCAATCCCAACGCAACCCCGATTCCCGGCGTGCTCAGCGCCGGGCAGATCGCGCAGGACCGCTTGATTGTGAACCAGTTTGAAACAGAGGGCGGGTTATTTCCCTTCCCCATTCGCCAGCATCAGGCCTCCGCGCGCCTGGATCAATCCTTCGGATCCAAAGACCAGGCATTCGTGCGCTACAGCTTCGCGCATCAAACCGAAACCGATCCCAACGTGCAAGCGCTTACCGCCTACTCGCGCGGCACTTCCGTGCTCAATTGGGACAGCACGGCGCAAGCATCCTGGTTTCACCTGTTCAGCCCGGTGACCCAAAATGAAGCGCGCGTGCAATGGGATTGGAATCAGTTCAACGTCACCAGCAACGACCCTGGCGGGCCGGGGCTCGATGTGCAGGGTTATGGTTTCTTCGGCCGCAATATCTTCCTGCCGAATTTCAGCACCCAGCGCCGCTACGAATTCGCCGATAATCTTTCCCTGATTCGCGGGCATCACACCATCAAGCTGGGCGCCTACGAACTGCTGCGCGGCGACAACAGCACGTCCGACACTTTTTTTGCCGGCCGCTTCGAATTTCTCAGCCTGCCGGGCGGCGTGGTGAGCCCTTGTCTGCAGGCTCCCGCGGCTTGCGGCCTGCCGCTTTCGGTTCCCGGAGCCGCGATCAGCAACCTGCAGGCGTGGAGCCTGGGCGAACCTTCTTTTTACGAGCAGGGATTCGGCAATCCGCAATACGCATTTCTGCGGCCGCTCACGGCGTTCTATATTCAGGACGCCTGGCAGATCGGGCCGAATTTCACGCTGAATCTGGGCCTGCGCTACGACCTGGATACGCAGACAGGGCAGTTGAACACCGATAAAACCAATGTAGCGCCGCGGATTTCGATCGCCTGGGACCCGTTGGGCGATCATAAGACCGTGATCCGCGCCGGCTATGGACTGTTCTACTCGCCCATCTACGCGCAGATCGACAACGTAGTGCACACGCTCGGAAATGTGAACGGCACGCGGCAAATCGCCAACACGCTGGTCAGCATTCTGGGCGTGCCCGGCAATCCGGGCCTGAATTCCGGCCTCATCTACCAGACTCTGGCGGCTGAAGGCAAGATTTTCTGCGGCACGCCGCCGGCGGGAGCGAGCGCCTGCATCACGCCCGCGGATCTGGCGCAGTTCGGCCTCAGGGTGAGCAACTCCGGCAACTTACCGCCGGGCACGGTTCTGTTTTCGGCGCAGCCCAATTACCGCAACCCCTACTCGCAGCAGACGTCGTTCGGCATCGAGCGGCAGGCCGGACGGAGCATCTCGATTTCCGCCAGCTTCGTCTACGTGCATACCGAGCGGCTGCCGTGGGCCGTGGATGCGAACCTGCTTCCGGGCGCTCCTGTTGTGACGGGCACCGGCGCCAACGGCCTGCCCACCAATGGCCTGCCCTTTCAGGATTGGGGCGCGCCGCAATGCCAGGTTGCGCCGCCGGCTCCCAACCCCTGCTTCGCCGATCCCACGCGCACCATTCTCCAGAACAACGTGTACAGTTCGATTGCGCAGGCGGTTTACCTGGGCGGCATTTTCGAAGTGCGCAAGCGTTTCTCCGAGCACCTGAGCCTTCTGGGCAATTACACATTCAGCAAAGCGATCGACGATTCCACGGATTTCAACAGCGATTACGCGGCGTTTGACGAAGCCGACCTGAAGGCCGAGCGCGCGCTTTCCGATTTCGACCAGCGCCACAAACTGACCGTGGCGGGTGTGCTCGAAAGCCCCTGGCGCTCGCGCGCGCTCCGAGGCTTCGAGCTTTCGCCCATCTTGAACTATCACAGCGGGCACCCGTTCAACCTGCTGGCCGGCGCGGATATCAACGGCGACAACCACTTCACGAACGACCGCCCTCCCCAGGCCGGCCGCAACACCGGCCTCGGCCCCGATTACGCCTCGCTCGATCTGCGCCTGAGCCGCGTTTTCCGGCTCACCGAGAAGGCCAATTTACAATTCATGGCCGAAAGCTTCAACCTGACCAACCGGACCAATTACGCGAGCGTGAACAATGTGGTGGGCGCGGCGTTCGCGCCGCCGTTCAACGTGCAAGGCAGCGCGCAACTCTCGCCCAGCCAGCCGCTCGGCTTTACTTCGGATTTTCCGAAGCGGGAGATTCAGTTGGGGGTGCGGCTGAGCTTCTAGTAGTTTTTGGCCGGACTCTCAATACTATGACGTTAAATCGGTAGCGAACCGAATGCCCGCGATGTCCCACGGCGCAGGGAAAAGCCGGCCCTGAAGCGTACGGCGCGCTGATGGTTTTGGTGGATACTTCCTACGAGTCGCCGGTCGCGGGCAGATGAGAAAATACACCTCGCCGGGCCGCGTCGTAGACGCCGCCTCCGCGCCTCGTGCATAATCACGGAATGAATTCCGATCTCTGGCCGGCTTTGCCGCTTGCCGCCTGGCAGGAAACGTACCGCACGCTGCACATGTGGACGCAAATCGCCGGCAAGATTCGCATGGCTTTAGCGCCGTCAATGAATCACTGGTGGCACGTTGCGCTGTACGTCAATTCCCGCGGCTTGACCACCGGGCCGGTGCCCTATGCGGGGGGCGTTTTCGAAATTCAGTTCGATTTCGCGCGCCACGAACTGGAGATGCGGACGAGCGATGGCCGCGCCATCTCACGCCTGTTGCGGCCCGAATCCGTAGCCGCCTTCTATCGCGGTGTATTCGATGGCTTCGCATATTTGGGCGTTTCGGTGGAAATCAATCGCAAACCGCAGGAATGCGCCGATCCGATCTCGTTCGATGAAGACGAAGTTCACCATGCCTACGATCCCGAATTCGCGGCGCGCTTCTGGCGCATTCTGGTTTCGAGCGCGAAGGTGATGGAGCGGTTCCGGGCGCGCTTTGTGGGCAAGTGCAGCCCGGTGCATTTTTTCTGGGGCAGCTTCGACCTGGCGTGCACGCGGTTCTCCGGCCGGCCCGCGCCTGCGCGGCGCGGCGCGATCAGCGGCCCGGCTTATTCGCATGAAGTGTGCAGCGCGGGTTTCTGGCCGGGCGGCGGAGCGGTGGATGGCCCCGCGTACTACTCGTACACAGTGCCGCCGCCCGCCGGACTCGAGCGCGAGCAGGTTCGCCCCGCCGGCGCGCGCTGGCATCCCCAACTCTCCGAATTCATCCTGATGTACGACGACGTGCGCGCGGCGGCTTCGCCCGAAGATGCGTTGTATGAATTCCTCGAAAGTACTTACGCTGCGGGCGCGCGGCTGGGAAAGTGGGACCGCGCGGCGTTGGAGCTCTGAGAAGCCGGAACGCTGAGAATTTCCATTTCCTCGCGGAACTAAAGCTGGGGGATCTTCGTCTAAGCTGAGAGTTCATGCGAACAACCTGTGTTATCGCCGCGGCGCTCGCCGTGAGCGGGGCGGCCTTCGCACAATCCGAGGTTTCGATTCTGGAGCCAACTCCTCCGCCGGTGGCCGGCCGGCTGCTGACGCCTTTTCATGTGCAGCAGCGGATCGTCGCGCCCGCCAAGCTTACGAATTCGCCGCGCCTCACTTCGCTGATCCGCGCGGGCAATCTCTACCTGACGGCCCAGGACGTGATCGCGCTTGTGCTCGAAAATAATCTGGATATCGCCGTGCAGCGCTACGGCCCGTATCTGGCGCGGGAAGTGGTGCGGCGCACCGAAGGCGGCGGGTTCCTGCGAGCCGTGGACACGGCCTTAATCGCGCCGCCCGCCAGCGTGAGCACCGCCGGTGTCAGCACGAACGCCAACGGGCTCTCCGCCGGAACCGGGATCGGCTCGACCGGCGCAATCGTGACACAAATCGGACCAACGCCTCCGAATCTCGATCCGCAGATTTCCGCCCGCTTCCAGATCGGCCATCTCACCACGCCCGAAACCAACACGCTGCTGGCCGGAACCAGCGCGCTGACCGACAGCTACCGTCAATTCCAGGTTTCCTACTCGCAGCAGTTTCTTACCGGCACTGCCGGCACGCTCACGTTTTCCGGCCGCCGCGACTACTACAACGGCAACACCTGGCAGATTAATCCGTTTTTGAGCGGCTACCTGGATCTGACCGTCACCCAAAACCTGCTGCAGGGTTTTGGCCGGGCGGTGAACGACCGCGACATCCGCGTGGCGCGGAATAACGTGAAGTGGGCCGAGCTGCAATTGAAGCTGCAAGTGGCCACTACCGTGGCGGCCGCGCTCGATCTTTACTATTACCTGGTGAGCTTCAACGATGCGGTGCGGATCAAACAGCAGGCGCTCGAAACCGCGCAGCAACTTCTCGACGACAACAAGAAGCGGGCCGCCATCGGCGCGCTGCCGGAAATCGAAGTGACCCGCGCCGCCGCGCAGGTCTCCTCCAGCGAGGAGGATTTGCTGATCGCACAGACCAACGTGGCGCAGCAGGAAGTGATTCTGAAGAACATGCTAAGCCGCACCGGCGTGGCGGACAAGACACTGGAAGCGGTGCACATTGTTCCGCTGGATCACATTGTAATTCCGCCGGCCACCGCGGTCCGGCCGGAGCAGGACCTGATCATGGAAGCGCTCGCGGGCCGGCCCGAGATCGAGCAGAACAAAATCAACGTAGAAAATCAGAAGATTCTGCTCAAGGGAACGAAGAACAACTTGCTCCCCTCGCTGCAGGGCTTCGCCGAAGTTACCAACAACGGCCTGGCAGGCCCCGCGAGCGCGATTTATGACAACTGCTGCGGGGCGCCGTATCCTTTCTTTATCGGCGGCAACAGCAGCGTTCTCGCCCAACTTTTCCGGCGGAATTTTCCGAATTATTCGGTCGGCCTTTCGCTAAACATTCCGTTTCGCAACCGCCAGGCGCAGGCCGATTTTGTTACCGACGAATTGCAGCTCAGCCAGCAGCAATTGCAATTGCAGCGCGCCGGCAACCAGGTGCGCGTGGATGTGAAGACCGCCTTGATCGGTTTGCAGCAAGCGCGGTCGCGCTACGAATCGGCCGCCGCGGCGCGCACACTCGCCGAACAAAGTCTCAGCGCCGAACAGAAGCGCTTCCAGTCCGGCGTGTCCACGGTGGAACTGGTCATTCAGGCGCAAAAGGATCTGGCTACGGCTTCGGATGCCGAAGTGCAGGCCATGGCGAATTATTCGCACGCGCAAATCACCTTCGATCTCGCCATGGGCCGGACGCTGGATGTGAATCATATTTCCATGGCGGATGCGGAAAAAGGCCTGGTGGAGAGGCCGTCAACGATTCCGGAAGGGGTGGGGCGATGAGTGTCTACCGCTCCCTTACGGCCGCGGCTCTGTTCACCCTTTCCCTCTCCGCGCAGCAGCAGCCATTCGTCGAGCGGCCCACGCTGCCCCAGCCGGTGCGCGCCTATCTTGCGCCCCGCGTTCCACCCATCCGGCTCGGTAATTCCGCGCGATTGCAAATGCTGCTCCGCGCCGGAAACCTTTACTTAACCGTACAGGACGCGCTCGCGCTGGCGATTGAAAACAATCTGAACCTGGAGATCGACCGGTACGGGCCGCTGGAGGCTGATTCCGCGCTGGATCGCGCCAAAGCCGGCGGGCCGCTGCGCGGCGTTCCCAATGCCAGCCAGAACGTGACCAGCATCGATGCCGGCCTGGGAGTCAACGGTAGCGTTCTTGCGGCCGGCCTGCAGAATGCCGGCGGCGGCGGGGGTAGCGGCGGGGGTGGGGGAGCCGTAGTA
The DNA here is from genome assembly GCA_035294665.1 of Bryobacteraceae bacterium. Taxonomy (GTDB): domain Bacteria; phylum Acidobacteriota; class Terriglobia; order Bryobacterales; family Bryobacteraceae; genus PSRJ01. The sequence continues at coordinate 13,161 of DATGKM010000178.1, forward strand.
CAACAGGTCGGGGCGATTACCCCCAACCTCGATCCGGTGCTGCAAAACAGCTCCACGTTTTCGCACCTCACCTCGCCGCAGGCCAATCTGCTGGTGGCCGGGACACCGGTGCTCATCCAGAGTGTCCGGAACTACAATACGCAGATCACGCAGGGGCTGATCACGGGGGGCGGGATCCAGTTTATCGATTACGAACAGTATCTGCGCGAAAACTCGCCGGTGGACAATCTGAACCCCGCCGTGGGGCCGTACATGGGCGTGGTCCTGTACCACTCGCTGCTGCAAGGATTCGGCACCCGGGTCAATGGCCGCACGATTCGCATCGCAAGCATCAATACCACCGCTTCGCGGGAGCAGTTCCGTTCCCAACTGTTGGATCTCTGCGCGAACGTGCTGAACCTTTACTGGGACCTGGCCGGCGCGCGGGATGAGTTAGAGGTGCGGCGGCAGGCGCTCGCAATCACGCAGAAGTTTTACGACGATACGAAATACGAAATCTCGCTGGGCGCGATGGCGCCTTTCGAGCTGATTCGCGCCGAATCGGAAGTGGCTACGCGCCGGCAGGATGTGGCTATTGGCGAACAGACCGTGGAACAGCGCGCCGCCGCTCTGAAGCTGGTGTTGACGCGGGCGGACGATCCGGTGCTGGATGCCGCGCAGGTGATTCCGCTCGACCGAATCGAAGTTCCCAAAGAGGACGAACTACCGCCCTTCCGGGACATGCTCACCAGCGCCATGGCCATGCGGCCCGATGTAGCCGTCTCGCGCTACCGGGACCAAACCGATGCGATCAACCTGATTGGTACCGCGAATCCCTTGTTGCCCAATTTGACCGGTTACGCGTACACCTATGATCGCGGGGTGGCCGGCGTTTCCCAGGCGAGCGGCGGCGGGGCGAAACAATATTTTATCGGCGGCTACGGCAGCGCCTTAGGCCAGATCTTCCGGCGCGACTTTCCAAACAACTCGGCCGGGGCGAATTTTTCGATTCCGATAGGGAACCGCCAGGCGCAAGGCGATTACGGTATCGACCAACTGCAGTTCCGGCAGTCGCGGCTTCGCGAGCAGAAAGACGCTAACCAGATCGCGGTGGATATCGCTAACCAGACGAATGCGCTGCGCCAGGCGCGCGCCCGCTATGTCGCGGCGCAAAACACGCGCGTTCTCCAGCAACAGTTGCTCGAAGCCGATCAGAAACGCGCCACCGGCACGGCCACCTTCAACACGCTGATGGTGGACCGCCGCGGCCTGATCGCGGCCCAGATCTCCGAAATCGATGCCATGGCAGCGTACGCGCACGCGCGTGTGGGGCTGGACCAGGTGCTCGGTGAAACCCTGGAGCGCAATCACATTACGCTCGAAGAGGGGCTGAGCGGGCGCGTGAATTACCAGTCGCGCCTACCCGAGCTTGCCCCGCAAGCTTCGGGCGGCTCAAAATAGAAGCTCCTATGCTCATCCTGATTGTGAACCTGCACGTGAAGCCGGAGTTTGTAGACGCGTTCCGCGAAGCGACCATGGAGAATGCCCGCCACAGCCGGCAGGAGCCAGGCATTGCGCGCTTCGATTTTCTGCAACAGGCCGAGGACCCCACGCGCTTCGCGCTGGTGGAAGTGTACCGGGACGCCGACGCTCCGGTGCGCCACCGCGAAACCGCGCACTACAATACCTGGGTGCGGAAAGTGCCCGATATGCTGGTGGAGCCGCGCACCCGCACCTTTTACAGCAATGTCTCTCCCTCCGATCAGGATTGGTAACAGGCCGGATCGGGAGCCCGGCGGCTTCGAATTCGCCACGGCCGGCCGGATCCTGTTCGGCGCGGGAAAAGTAAAAGAGCTCGAAGCGGCGGCGGCCGCTTTCGGCCGCGCGCCATTGCTGGTTACTCGTGGGGCAGGCGCTTCCGCCTGCCGAGCCTTTGCATGCCGGTTTTCCGTAACGGGCGAGCCAACCCTCGATCTCATTCGCCAGGGCACGGAGCTCGCGCACGAGCGCGGCTGCGATGTGGTGATCGCGATGGGCGGCGGCAGCGCGCTCGATGCAGGCAAAGCGATCGCGGCGATGATCGCGAATCCCGGCGATCCGCTCGATTATCTCGAAGTCATCGGCCGCGGGCAGCCCCTGCAAAACGATCCGGCGCCCTGCATCGCCGTCCCCACGACGGCCGGCACCGGTTCGGAAGTTACGCGCAACGCGGTGCTGGGATCCGTCGAGCATCGCGTAAAAGCCAGCCTGCGCAGCGTTCGCATGCTGCCGCGGCTGGCCATCGTCGATCCCGAACTGACGCTCAGTTTGCCGCCGGCCGTCACTGCCTCGACCGGTCTCGATGCGCTCACGCAGGTCATCGAGCCGTACGTTTCGGTGCGCGCCAACGCCATGACGGACATGTTCTGTATCGAGGGCATGCGCGCCGCGACCGCGCTGCCGCGCGTGTGGAAAAATGGCGCGGATCGGGAAGGCCGCAGCGCCATGGCATGGGCCGCGCTGCTGGGCGGCCTGTCACTCGCGAATGCCGGACTGGGCGCGGTGCACGGTTTCGCCGCTCCTATCGGCGGCATGTTTGCCGCTCCTCATGGGGCGGTCTGCGCGGCTCTTCTGCCGCACGCCATGGCGATCAACATTCAGGCCCTGCGCTCGCGCGACCCCAACGGCCGGGCGCTCGAACGCTACAGCCACGTCGCGGTTTTGCTGACCGGCAAATCGAATAGCACACCGGAAGACGGCGCGCGCTGGGTGGCTGAGTTGTGCCGCAGCATCGAAATTCCGCCGCTGCGGCAATATGGCGTTCAGCAGTCGGACATCCCCGTGCTGGTGGAAAAGGCCGCCCGCGCCAGCAGCATGAAAGGGAACCCGATCGTGCTCGAAGAAGGGGAACTGCGGGAAATTCTGGAGCGCGCGATATAGGGTGGAACAGAGCCGCGATTGTCAGGGAGCGGAAGGCTGCCTGACGATCGCGGCTCAAACACATCAAAAGTTGAAGCGGGCGATGAGTGTACCGGTGCGGCCGAAGAAATACGGCGCCTGCGAGGTCGACGGAGCGGTGCCGGTTGGGAAGTAGGCGTTGATCACGCCGAAACCGCCGGTAAGAATGCTGCCGTTGCCGCCGCCACGGGTCACCGGGATCTGCGGGTTGGTGGTACTGGGATTCGGGAGCAGAGTGCGATTGAAGACGTTCACAAATTCCGCGCGGATGTACAGATTAAACGTGCGGTCTCCGCGGTGGAAGCGGAAATTCCGGCCGATGTTGGCGCTTTCCTGGGGAGTCCGCGGCCCTTTGAAGTCTTTGTAGTAAACAGTGGCGTTGGTAGCTCCGTTAACGATATTGGCGGCCGCGCAAGCGGCGTTGGCGGGGCACGGCTGCCAGGCGGCCGGATTCAGCACTTGCGTGTACAACGGGCTGAACGTGCCATGGTTGTTGATGTCCACGCCCGGCATGTAGAGCGGTGCGCCGGGAACGCGGATGTCCTCGCTGGGCAGGAAACTCAGCGAAGGACTGATGGGCGGCGGGAGGAACTGGCCGCTCTGGTAACTCGACCACCAGCCGATCTGCCAGTCGCTGGTAATCGCATTCACGTACTTATTGAAGAACCGCGCTTTGGGAACGGTGTAGATGGCGTTGAAAGTGAGAGCAAATTGGGGAATCTGCTGCAGTTCCCAAACCGCGCTCTGCGGATTGAAGTAGTCCTGGGGAGGAGCGGTCTGGAAGCCTTGGCCCCAGGTGAACGCGCCGCCCGCCTGGAGGCCGTGGGAGAAACGCTTGGTCGCCTTAACCTGCAGAGAATCGTATTTGGATCTGCCAATCGGAGAGTTGGAAGGATTCAGTGCGCCGTACTGTGGGAAGGGATAGAGGGCGCTCTGCAGCGAGCTGGTCAGCGGGAAGCCATTATAGGGAATCGGCACGTGGGAACCGTGCGCCGCGAAGAAATTGGCCACATTCGCGCTATTGAGCGGCTGTAGGGTGAGGAGGTAATCAGCGTAGTTGTTGTAGGTAGTGCTGGGGCAAACGCCGCCGCCTGAAGCGCAAGGGCCGGTACCGGGATAGGGATAGAGGCCGTATTGCGCGTAGGTCTGCGGGGAGAGTTGGCTCAGGAAACCCGTATTCAGACCCATCAGCCAGACAGCGCGGTTGGCTACGTAGGAGACGTCCACGATTAAGTTCGGCGTGATTTCCCGCTGGAAGCCAAAACTGAACTGATTGATGCGCGGCGGCCGGTTCTCGTTCCCGTCCGGCACATACGGCGCGGAGCTGCCGGGCACTCCGATCGTGCCTGGAATGGGAAAGACGTAGGGGTTGGTGACCGGCCAGGTCGGTTCCACGATCGAGCCCGGGGTCGAGATGTTGACGTAGGGATTGACGCCGGAGAGCGGATAGATGCCAGGAGTTCCGATCGTGGCGCCGGCAGGATTAGCGACGAACTGATAATTCAAGCCCCAGCCGCCGCGGAACACCGTCTTTTCGTCGATCTGGTAGGCGAGGCCGAGGCGTGGACCGATAGCGAAGGGATAGGCGGGCTGGTAGAAGGGGCAATTGCACGTGCTCGCATAACGGATGGCGCCCGGGTGCCCGCCGGCACTGGGGTTCGGCAGAGTCTCGTCCAGCTGTCCGAGCCGGCCGTATTGCTCGTGTTCCGGCGTGTCGTAGTCCCAGCGCAAACCGTAGGTCAGCGTCAGCCTGCGGGTTGCTTTCCAGGAGTCCTGAAGGAACAGTCCCCACGTCTGCGAACCTTCGCGGGTAAACTCCGCGGGAGTTTGCGTCGTTCCGGAGTAATCGCCCAGAAGGAAGCTGGCGTAGTTGTAGCCTATGTTGTATCCGTTCAGGCTAAACGTGGGCACGAAGGGTTCGGCGGTGGCCACGGGAGCGCCAGCCGGAAAGCTGGTGGTGGAACCTACCGGCAGCGTCACGCCCGAGAAGCTTCCGGTGTACTGCTGCTCGAGGTACATTTCGCCGCCCAGTTTGAAGGTGTGATTTCCCTTCACCCACGTCATGTTCGCATTGAAAGTGGGCTTCTCTTCGTAGTTCTGCGACTGGATCTGGCCGGCCGTGCCAACATTCTGCATGCCGCCGCCGCTAGGACCACTGCTGCAACCCGTTTGTCCGGGAGGAGCCTGCAGGCACATATCGGTGATGCTGGGGAACTGGCGGTGCTGCAGGAAACCGGTGAGGCCGAACTGGGATGGGTCGAAATTCAGGAACGGTGCACGGTCGCTGAAACTGGTGTGATAGTAGCCTGCGCCGAGGTGCAGAAGGAGAGTGGGCGAGAGGGTGCGATCATAGTTCAGGCGGATCGTGTAGGTGGGAATAAAAGTGCCACGGTAGGCGCCGATTTCGACGGGTAAACCATCGGCGTTGCCGAGCGGCGAGGAAATCTGGCTCTCTGTGTTGTTGCGCGACCAATAGAACGACAGTTTGTCCGCCGAACTGAGAATCTGATCGGCCTTCAAAGCCGGGATCGCGGAGTACCTTCCGCCGCCGATCGTTCCATCATAGTTGCCAACGAGATTGGAGTTTTGCGGCAGCGGAAACAGGTTTTGAAACGCAAGGGAACTGCTATTGAAGCGGCTGGCGGGCACTACATTGTTCGGGAAGGGCATGGCGTAGCCTAGACCGCCACTGGTAAAGCCGCGGGTGAGGGGATCGTAGATCTCGTTGGCATAGATCGGATTGCCCAGAGGATCTTTGCCTAAAGGCGTCGTCTGAATCCCGTTCACCGCGCAGAGGGCGCAGGTGCCATTGGCCGAGATAGCCGAGAAATCGCCATTTCGCATGGCGATCGTGGGCACCGTGTCGGTGAAACTGTACTGGTTATGTTCGAGATATTCCTCGTACGCGAAGAAGAAGAAGGTTTTGTCCCTGCCGTTGTAAATTTTGGGGATGATCACCGGGCCGCCGAGCGTGCCGCCGAAATCGTTGCGGCGGTTCTTCGGGCGGTATTTTCCGACCCCTGACGGGCTGGTGGTGAACGGATCGCCGGCATTCAGATCCTCATTGACCCACTCTTCAAACGCGCTGCCGTGATACTGGTTGGTACCGGACTTCATGGTCATGTTGATGACCACGCTGCCGGCCTGGCCGAACTCCGGAGCATAGTTGCTGGTCTGATACGCGACTTCCTGCACCGCATCCACGTTCGGCTGCGCCATCTGCGTGTAGTCGTAAGTGCCGAATATGCGGGAGGTGGCATCCTGGCCTTCGATGCGCATCGTTTCCGTGAGCGGAGCCGTGAAGCCGACCGCCCCGCCGAGACCATTGACCTTGAATGTTCCGCTGGTGACGTAGTTGCTGACGCCGGGGAGCGTTTGGAGGGTGTTGTAAGGATTGCGATAACCGGAGGTGCCGGAGTTGACTGTTCCGATTCCCATGAATGGAAGATCGAGAGTCTGTTCGAGAGTGACGTTACTGACCTGATCGCCGCTCTCGGTCTGGAGCAGAGAGGCCTGGGCTTCTACAGTGACTGTTTCGGAAGCGGCGCCTACCTCCAGAGCTATGTCCTGGCGAAGCACCTGGGTGGCTGCCACGGTGAGATTGGTATGGGTATAGGTCTTGAAACCAGTGACTTTAGCCGTCAGTACGTAAGTACCGACCGGCAGGTTTGGAATGGCGTAATTACCGGCGCTGGTGGAAGCGCCCGAATAAACGACTCCCGTATCCGTATTGCGGGCTTCGACGTTCGCTCCCGCGACAGGCAAGCCAGTCGGATCGGTAACAGTACCGGTGATCGTACCTGTACCGCCCTGGCCGAATGCCAGCGCGGCAAGAAACACAAACAGCGCTACAGAGCGCAAAGAGCTACTTAGTCGCAACTGAACCCCTCCCAAAATTTGCCGCCTCGTCAGAGGCGGAAGACTCTTGAAGCCAAGTTGGGTTTATTGTATCGCCGTTTTTCGAGGTCGGTCAACGAAAATTCCGCAATGTAACACTTGCAAGCAAAGAAAAAAGCTTTTGGCTTTAAAGGGAATACAGTAAAGACAGGATTTACGAGGGCACACTCAGGGCGAGAGGGCCTCTAATGCGCGGCGGCGCGTTTCGATCATGGCGGTTCCGGCCGCCGCGCCGGCCAGGCTGATGAACGCGAACACCAGGAAAACCAGTGCGACGCCGCCGTGTCCAACCATGACCCCAACCAGCGAAGGTCCGACGGCGGAGGCGAGCCGCAACCAGGCGGTAGCAAGTCCGGTGCCGATGGCGCGCATGCGGGTGGGATATATCTCGGGCGTGTAAAGATAGAGCACGGCATTCACGGAGCCGACCACCCCGTAGCTCAGCGTGCCCAAAGCGATTACGCTTGTAGCCGTACGGGCGCCGGCGATGCCGAGGACCGCGAGCAACACCGCGCAGACGAAGAACGCCGCCACTGTCCAATGGCGCCGGCCGGCGCGGTCGATAGAGAACGCGGCGATGATTACGAGAATGACTTGAGCCACATTGGTGAGCGAAGCGGCGCGCAGGGCCGGGCGCAACCCGAGGTGATAAACGCCGGTGTAGAGGCTGGGCATCCAGTTATTTAAGCTATTGGCGACAAAATAAGCGCAGGCCCAAAGTGTCCAGACGATCAGGGTGCGCTTGCGGTAGAAGGCGGAGAGGGGTGCGGCGAAACCAGGTTTTTCGGCGGCGGCTGAAGCCGGCGGGGTCGGGGACCGCGGTGCAAGAGAAGGCTTGACCCCACAGGCGCTTTCCATTTGGTGGAGGATCGCCTCGGCCTGTGGCATGCGCCCGCGGGAGATGAGCCAGCGCGGCGATTCGGGCAGGCGCGCCAGCAAGGCGGTGATGAAGAAGCAAGGCACGGCGCCTACCAGGAAAATGGCCTTCCAACCGAAGGCCGGCACCAGCCATGCGCCCGCCTGTCCGGTCGCCATGAGGCCGACCGGGAAGATGATCTCGTATACCAGAAAAAATCGGCCGCGCGTCCGGGCTTGGGACAGCTCGCTGATATATGCGGCGGCGACCGGCATCTCGCCGCCGATGCCGATGCCTTGCACCAGGCGGCAGACGAGCAGGGCGTCAAAACCGCGGGCGACAGCGCAGCCGAGGCTCATGACGGCCATGATGGCAACGGCGATGGTGGCGCTGGGGACCCGGCCGATTCGCTCGGCCAGCCAGGTGAAGAGGAATGCGCCTAGAAGCTGCCCGACGTAGGCGCTCGAGATGAGATAGCCGATCTGCTGCGGTTTCAAATGCCAGAGCGCAGTGAGCACCGGCAGGGCAAATGCGAGAGAAAGGGCGCTGAAGGCATCGAGGAAGGTGGCGCTGCCCATAACAATGCGGGGCCGGGCGTGCCAGCGCGAGATGGGAATTTGCTCCAGGCGGGCGAGCAGCGCGCCGGCGGCGGCCTGTTCCGGGCGCGGCGTCATTGGGCGGTGACTTTAACCGGGTGAGTGATTGGCACGGGCGTAATTGGCACGTTCCAGGCATCATAGCCGTAGAGCCAGGAAGTATCGTCGTCGCCGCCCCGCATCCAGGTGTTGGCGGAAGAGATGGCCTGAATACGGGAGGTGCGCGGTTTACGGTGGGCTTCGTAGCGGCGGAACGCGCCTTCGATATCGTCGCCGCCGGTTTCGGCGAGACAGCGGGCCAGAACCGCGGCATCTTCCATGGCGGTGCCGGCGCCTTGCGCCATGTAGGGCGTCATGGGGTGGCAGGCATCGCCGAGCAGGACCACCCGGCCGTCGCTCCAGCGCGCGAGCGGCTCGCGTTCGAGGATGGCCCATTTGTGGCAATCGGGGCAGGCCGCGAGCACTGCTCGAACGTCGGGGTGGAAGCCTTCATAGGCTTGGCGCAGTTCGCGCACATCGCCCTTGGCCGACCAGGATTCGCGGGTCAGCCACTCGGCGGGCTCGGGGACGCTGGTGACGAAGTAGATCTCGCTGCGGGCGGCGGTGATGTAGTAGATCACGATATGGCGGTCTGCGCCCCACCACTTGGTGCGCGAAGGGCCGGCATCGAAACCGTTGAGCAGGGCTGCGGGGAAGACGGCGCGGTAGGCGATGCGGCCTTTGTGAATCGGCGTGTCGGGACCGATGATGATCTCGCGCACCACGGAATGGACGCCATCGGCGCCGACCACCGCGTCCGCCCGCGCGCGGGTACCATCGGCGAAGACGAGAGTCACGCCCGAGGCGTGCTGGTCGAGGCCGGCCAGTTTCTTATTGAGGTGGATGCTGCCGGGCGGAAGGGTGGAAAGCAGGGCGTCGTGCAATTCCGCGCGGTGGATACACAGGTAGGGCGCGCCAAACAGGTCTTCGGGCATGGGCAGTTCGCGGAGGAGCGCGCCTGTGTCCCAGACGCGGTTGAGGTGGGAATACGGCTGGAAAGCGATACTTCGCAAACGCGGCTCAATCCCGATACGCCGGAGGACCTTCATAGCGTTCGGCATGATTTGGATACCGGCGCCGATGCGGGCGAAGCGCGCGGCCTGCTCGTAAACCTGAACTTCAAAGCCGGCCTGGCGCAGAGTAGCCGCGGCGGTAAGCCCGCCCATACCGGCGCCCACGACGGCAATGGAGATATTCGAACCCATTTCCGGTTGGATTAGGTTATCACGTGGGGAAAGCTGCCAGCGGAAGGCGATGGCTTCATTGCGGAAAACAATGGCTTCATTGTCGATGGCTGAGCGCTTCATTGTAAGGAAATGTTAGTAACGCAACTCCGCCCGATCGTGGGTCATCCAACCAAGTAGGAGATATTAACTATGGCTAAGCTGGGGTTGAAACTGGCCGCAGTTGGGATGGTGGCGGCAACGGCTTTGTTTGCGCAAATCGGACCGGGAACTCAAAACCTTGTGGCGCAACCGGGCGCGGTGAATTACGTGGAGGGGAGCGTCACGCTGGATGGGCGTGCGATTACGAACAGTTCGGTAGGTTCGGCCGAGGTGGATCAGGGCCAAGTGATCGCGACCACCCAAGGGAAGGCGGAGATACTGCTTACGCCGGGCATTTTCCTGCGCCTCGACGACAATAGCGCCCTGAGAATGGTTTCCAATTCGCTGACGAACACGCAGGTGCAATTGCAGAGCGGCCGGGCGATGGTGGAAGTGGACATGATCGCCCCGGAAAACCGGGTGACGGTGGTGGATAACGGCTACACCACGCAATTGCTGAAGAAGGGGCTGTACCTCTTTGACGAGAAGATTCCTTTGGTGGCTGTGTATGACGGCAAGGCCACAGTGCTGGCGGACGACCGGAAAATCGAATTGGGGAAAGGGCATCAGTTAAACCTGACCGCGGATGTGGCCCACATGAAGGCGCAAAAGTTCGATACGCAGCAGACTAGCGAATTGTATGCCTGGAGTAAGCTGCGCTCGCAGTATATGGCGCAGGCCAGCATCGCTTCGGCGCAGACCATTTACGTGGAGAACCCGGCGTGGTGGTATGGCACCGGCTGGTATTGGAACCCGTGGTTCGCATCGTGGGCGTTTGTTCCGGGCGCGGGATACTTCTGGGGCCCATTCGGATATGGCTTCTTCGCTCCTCCGGTTGTATTCGCTTACGCGCCGGTGATCCATTATGGACCGTACCGCGGATTTGCGCCTCCAATTCGAGGGTTCAGCGGTTTCCGCGGCGGTTTCCGGGCTTCGGCGGGGCCGAGTTTCCGCGGTGCGCCCATGGGCGGTTTTCATGGCGGCTTTAATGGTGGCGGTCGTGGGGGACGGCGGTAAGTTTGAGCAGCTAAGAACTTAGAAGCCAGGAGCTAGGAGACGGCGCGCGGAGCGCTTCTTCTAACTTCTAGCTCCTTTTTACGCGCGCACGACGCCGGAAACCGGCAGCAGCCGGCTGCGGATCTGGTTCATTACGTCGGAGGCGAGGAAGGGTTTGCGCAAGACCGGGAAATTGTGTTCCTCGCAAAGGGCTTCTTCCTCGGGGGGGAGTATGGTGCCGGTCATGACGATGACGAGCATGTTCGGCAGGTTCCGCAGGAACTCCACACCGAGTTCGACGCCGTTGCCATCCGGCAGCATGTAATCGAGCAAGGCCGCGTTGGGCTTGTGCTCGCGAACGAGGCGCTGCGCTTCGGTGGCGGATTCGGCCGTAAGCAGGCGCCAGCCGGCATCGGCCATGAGGCGCTCGAGGAAATGGAGCAGGTCGCGATTATCGTCCACCAGCAGGACCGTGGGGTGCGCGGGCGCGGTGGCTTCATGCTGTTCGATGGCGTGAATCAACAGTTTTTCGCGATCTTCGGAAACATCCACGCGGACGCGGGCGCCGGGGCCCACCTGGTTGCTGGCGACCAGGGTGGCGAGCGGCTGGGTCAACTGGCGGTGGATGGTGCGGTTGAGTTCGCGCGCGCCGTATTCCGGGCTGGTGCCTTTCTCGAGCAGAAACTGCCGGGTTTCGAAGGGCACTTCGAGAGTGAAGGAGCGGTTCCCGAGGCGCGTATTGACGTGGTTCTGCAAATCGGCGATCTGCTTATCGAGGATGGCGGAGAGCGATTCCGGAGTGAGCGGCTGATAGGTGATGATGCAATCGATGCGGTTGACGAACTCCGGAGAGAAGCGCTTACGGACGGCAACCAGGGCGATGTTTTGCAGTTTACTGGTGAGATCGGCCCGCGGCTCGCCGGCTGCCTTCACGGACTGGAAGCCGAAATCGGGATTGATTTCCCGCATCATCTCGCGCGCGCCCAGATTGCTAGTAAGAAATACCAGGCTCTTTTCGAAATTAACGGTGGAATTATCGCCCAGGCGTAGAATTCCCTTATCGAGAACACCCAGTAAAAGCCGTGTCATCGAAGGCGCCGCCTTTTCGATTTCATCGAAAAGCACCAAAGAAAGGCTGCATTTTTCGCTGGTGACGGCGTTTAATTTCTGCTGGGTAAGCATCGGCTGGGTTTCCCGGTGGCCCAGGTATCCGGGAGGCGCGCCGATGAGCTTGGCGACCTCGTGTTCCATCTGGAATTCGCCGCAATCTACTTTGAGAACGTTCTTTTCGCTACCGTGCAGAATTTCGGCTAAAGCTTCGACTGTCTTAGTCTTACCGGTACCGGTCGGGCCTAATAGCAGGAAGACGCCGACGGGCCTTCCCTCAGGGGCCAAGCCTGCCTGAAACATCTGGATGTACGGCACGATGACACGTGTCGCCGCCGGTTGTCCGACCACTTTCTGGGAAAGGATCGAGGTAAGATCTTCAATCGTATCCGCCCCCTGTCTGCGCGTTTTCGATTGCGTGCCTTTAGGTTTGTCCACGCCAACCTCCGCCTTGATTATATTGGCGGGACTCCCCTTAACTCGGGTTTTCCGTCGCTCTTCCGGACGGTTTGGTTCCTTCATATGGCAGACTTGCCCTTTGCTCCCAATAGTTTACAAGGCCGTGTGGGGTGTACGCAAAAAAAGAGGAAAACCTGTGACTGCTTTTGGCCCAATCCTCACACTGATTCTTTTCTAACACGAATGGAACTATTTTGCGCATTGGAATGCAATTGCTCAGTACTTAAAGTATTTTCGTTCCAGGGAGTTTACCGGTGACGGAAGGTGATCCGCCCCTTGGTTAAGTCGTAGGGAGAAAGTTCCAGGGTGACTTTGTCGCCGGCCAGAACGCGAATGCGATTGCGCCGGAGGCGGCCCGCGAGATGGGCTAGAACAACACGGTCATGGTCGAGCTGCACACTGAACAGACCGCTGGGGAATTTTTCTAAAACCGTGCCGGTAACTTCGATGCTATCTTCTTTGCTCATATTCCTTTCAGCGCGGGCCGGCCCGCCCTCGAAAAAAGCGATCAGCCGGCCCGCGGTATGATCAGGCCGCTGTGACGTTGGTTGCCTGCAAGCCTTTCGGGCCTTTGGTCACCTCAAATTCTACTCTGGAGCCTTCATCCAGCGTGCGGTAGCCCTGGGATTGGATGGCGGAGAAGTGGACAAACACATCTTCTCCATTCTCCCTTTGGATAAAACCGTAGCCCTTGGCTGCGTTGAACCACTTCACTGTACCTTTTTCTTTCATCTGCCTCGTTTCCTTCTTCTTAAAAAATGCACTTAACCTGTCGGGCCGCTTCCATAGCAAAAAAGGGAGTGCGGATAGACTCACGCACTCCCTTTCACTGTAGAGACGAAAACAAGAGTCAAATGCCTCCCCATTATACACCACGGCAGGATCGGGAAGCACAAAATGGGACGGTGGGCGCCCACGGCACTCATTCCAGTATGCGTGTAGCGGTGCGTAGGACCTCCAGGGAAGTCTTCTGTTTTGAAGGTGCTCGCTGCCGGGCCCGCTCCCTGACGGTCGCGGCTCGGAAGGCTTACCCGGAACCGGGAGACCTGGAAGCAATGCACCCGTCAGCATGGCAGGCGGAATATTGGAGCGGTTTCCGAATACGTTTCATTGAGGTGTGATAGACTGTAGTGGTCCACACAATCAAAGCAGGCGCCCTCCGGCGGAAATCGCTCGTCGTCCTTCGTCTCTAATGGATCGCTCGTGGGTACAGGCCTGGTCTCAAAGGGAGACCCATGATAGATCCGGACGTTTTGATGCTGATCGTTCTGTTGCTGGTGGTCGTGACCGCGCTTTTGATTCCGCCGGGGCCGGGCACGCCGTTGCGCTCGCCCGTTCCACAGCGGTAAGGCGCGGGGGAGCGGGGGCGGGCGCATGCTAGACTCGAATGGCCGTCTCGCTCATGGATTTTCTTAAAGGGCTGAATGCGCCGCAACGCGAGGCCGTTGTCCACACGGAAGGTCCGCTGCTGATTCTGGCGGGCGCGGGCAGCGGCAAAACGCGCGTCATCACGCATCGCATTGCCTACATCATTACCGAACTGCGGGTGCCTCCTTCCGCCATTCTGGCGGTGACCTTCACAAATAAGGCCGCCGGCGAGATGCGGGAGCGCGTCCATGCGCTGCTGGCCGAAGCCGCGCCGAACTGGCTGGAAAACAGCGCCAATCCCAACGCCGCCCCGAATGTGGCAACATTCCACTCCTTTTGCGTGCGGCTGCTGCGGCGCGACGGCGACCCTTTAGCGCAGATCCGGCCGGGTTTCACGCGCCGGTTCACGATTTACGACGACGACGACCAACTGACGGTCATCAAGTCCGGCTACCGCGCGCTGGGTTTCGACGAGAAGGATTTTCTGCAATACCGCGCGGCGCTTTCGCGCATCAGCCACGCCAAGAACCGCAAACAAAGCCCGGAAGATCTGTTTCGCGACGCCACCACCCTGGAAAGCGAGCGGCTGGCCGCCTTATACCAGTTTTACGAAGGCGCGCTGCGCTCGGCCAACGCGCTGGATTTCGACGATCTGCTGCTCGAAACCGTACGGTTGCTGCGGCACGATACGGCCACGCGCGACGCCTGGAACCGGCGCTTGAGCTACGTGCTGATCGACGAATACCAGGACACCAACCGCAGCCAGTATGAGCTGATGCGCCTGCTTTCGGAATCGCACCAAAATGTTTGCGTGGTGGGCGACGAAGATCAATCGATCTATAGCTGGCGCGGCGCCGATATCAAAAACATTCTGGATTTCGAGCGCGATTTTCCGAACGCGAAAATCATCCGCCTGGAGCAGAATTACCGGTCGACGCAGAACATTCTGTCGGCGGCGGGCGCGGTGGTGGAAAACAACAAGGCGCGGATCGGTAAAAAGCTGTGGACGGAATCGGCGGCGGGCGAGCGCATCGGATTGTACACGGCGCCGGATGGGGAGAACGAGGCGCTGTTCATCGCGCACCATATCGACCGGCTGCTCTCTTCGCATCCGCAAGACCACGTAGCGGTCCTGTACCGGACGAATTTTCAATCGCGGCAGATTGAAGAAGCGCTGCGGCGGTACGGGCGGAAATACAACATTGTGGGCGGTTTCAGCTTTTATCAGCGGGCGGAAATCAGGGACATGATTGCGTACCTGAAGCTGGCGGTTTCGCAAGCGGATTCGGCCAGCCTGCAGCGCGTGATCAACACACCGGCGCGGGGAATCGGGCGCGCCACGGTGGAGCAGATTGAGACGCTGGCGCGGGAGCGCAACCTGAGCATGTGGGGCGCGCTGGAAGACGCAATCGAGGAGCAGAAACTGGCGGCGCGGGCGCACGCGGCGCTGGTGAGTTTCCGGGACATGATGCGGAAGATAGCGGAGGCCGCGGGCACGCTGCCGCTGCCGGAGGCGATCCGCTTCATTCTGGAAAAAACCGGATACCGGGACATGCTGCTCCAGGAGAAAACGCCGGAATCGGAAACGCGCCTGGAGAACCTGGACGAATTGATCAGCGCCGCGGCGGAAGCGGCCGAGCGGGGCGAAACCATCGCCGATTTTCTGGACCACGCGGCGCTGGTGGCAGAAGCCGATGCCTACGACCAGACCGCGCCCGTAACCCTGATGACGCTGCACAACGCCAAGGGGCTCGAGTTTCCGGCGGTATTCATTGCCGGCATGGAGCAGGGGTTATTTCCGCATAGCCGGTCGGCCGTTTCTCCCGAAGCGCTCGAAGAGGAGCGGCGCCTGTGCTATGTGGGCATGACGCGCGCCCGCAAACGGCTGATCCTGACCTGGGCGAAGTACCGGCGGCGGTTCGGGGGGCGCGAGCCGGAACGGTCGATGCCATCGTGCTTCCTGAGCGAAATTCCGCCGCAACTGATGGTGGAGATTGGCAAGCGCGAGCAACCGGCGGAACTGGAACTTTTTCTCGAACGCCACGAAGTGCAACAGGCCGCGAAGCGGAATATGTTCACGGGCAAGACGGTCAACTCGCTCGAAAACATTCACCAGTTTTTCGGCGAGCGGGGCAAGAGCTTTAACGGCCCGAAGCCGCCGGTCGAAAGCGCGCCCGTAAGACCGGCCGCGCAACCGAGCATGCCACGCCCGGCGGCTCCGCGCCCGCCGCAGAGAGCCGCGCGCACTGGAATGACGGTGGACCATCCGAAATACGGCCGGGGCACGGTGGTGCGCCGCGAAGGCGAGGGCGAGGATGCTAAGATCACGGTGAACTTCCCCGGTTACGGATTAAAGAAGCTGGTGGAAAAGTACGCGGGATTGAAAAGAGACTGATGAACACGAAGAACCTTACCGATAAAGCAGAACGTAAGAAGGTCAAGCGCGCCGCACGGAAGAAGGCCGCACCGAAGGCCAAGCGCCCCGCCAGCGTGGCGCGCGGATCGATGAAGAAGAAGATCCGGCATCAGGCGCAAGGTCAGCGGAAGCGGTAATCACTCCCGCCGCGGCGTGCGGCAATGGCCGCCCTAAAACGGATAATGGGCTTGGCCCTGCTGAATGGTGACCCATTTCAACTGGGTGAGATCGTCCATGGACCACTGGCCGCCCTCGCGCCCCATGCCGGAGTCCTTAACGCCGCTGAATGGCCCGTGCGGCTCGTCGTGAATGGTGGAACCGTTGATGTGCACGGAGCCCGATTCCAGTTCCAAGGCGCATCGCATGGCGAGTTGCAAATCGTTCGTAATGACGGCGGAGGTCAGGCCGTAGCGGGTATTATTGGCTAACTGGATGGCATCGTTCGCATCCTTTGCTTTGATGACGCTGGCGACAGGGCCGAACAATTCTTCCTGGAAAACCGGCATGGCGGGTGTCACGTCGGCGAGGACGGTGGGCGCGAAATAATTTCCCTCGTAAGTGCCGCCGCATAACACCCGCGCCCCCTGCGCCCTTGATGTCTCGATGCGGCCTGCGATGAAAGGGCACTGCGAGGCGCGGATTAGCGGACCGATGACCGTATCCGGATCGCGCGGATCGCCCACTTTGAGCGATTTCACCTTGGCCACAAATAAATCGAGAAATTGCTCGTAAACCGGCTCTTCCACGATCACGCGCGATCCGGCCATGCAGATTTGCCCCTGATGAATGAACAAACTGAAGCAGGCCGTATCGACCGCGTACGGCAGATTGGCGTCTTTCATCACCAGCAGGGGGCTCTTGCCGCCCATTTCGAGATCGAACTTCTTGCCGCGCTTCGCACATTCGACGCCGATCTGGCGGCCGACGGTGGTGGACCCGGTAAACAGGATGGCTTTCACGCGGGGATCGCTATAGAGGACAGCTCCCAAGGTGGGGCCGTCGCCGGGAACGACGTTCAGCACGCCGGGAGGCAAGCCGGCCTTATCGAAAATTTCGGCGATTTTGAGGCCGACCAGGGAGGTCTCCTCGGACGGCTTCAGCACAAAGGTGTTGCCGGCCGCCAGGGCGAAAGCCACTTTCTTGGTGGCGAGAATGAGCGGAAAGTTGAATGGCGCGATTCCGCCAACCACTCCCAACGGACGGCGAATGGCCAGCGAGATCCGGCCCGGAATATCGCAGGGAAGCGTCTGCCCAAAAATGCGGCGGCATTCGCCCGCGGCGGAGCGGAGCACGCCCACCACGAAGGAAACTTCGAACTGCGATTTTCCAAAAGTTGCGCCGCCCTCTTCGATCAACAGGTCGACCACCTCGCTGCGCATGGACTCCAGCGCGTCCGCGGCGCGGATCAGAATCAGTTCGCGCTCCGATGGCAGAGTGTTGCCCCAGACATCTTTGACGGCGTAGGCCGCATCGATCGCGCGCGTCATATGTTCCGGACGCGCCATGAAGACTTTGGAAAAGGGCTTGCCGTTGGCGGGGTTCACCACCGGCGTCATGGCCGCGGGATCGATTTCGATTGGTTGCCCGTTGATGTACGGCGCCGTCGTCATAACTTTTTTCTCCTATGATGGTTTGTCTACTCCAAAGTTGTTGTGCAGCTCGGGGCCGACCAACGGGAGGCCGCACAGAGCCGCGAACGGAGAAGGGTTTGCGTTTGCCCGCTTTCCCTTCTCATGGGCGAATCTTCGGAACGGCCCGGA
>DATGKM010000179.1:0-22825 GCA_035294665.1 Bryobacteraceae bacterium
CGTCTGTCGGGCGACTCCGTTAAGCAACAGCGGGCGGCTGGTGATGGCTTCCGTGTGACGGTTCGGAATGGCCAGCCGAGTGAACAGGCTCCACCAGTTGTAGATCACGGCAATGGTCCTGGCCAAAATCTGACACCGCCGAATTTGCCGGATTCCGTATCCTCTAAGTTGTTCAGGTTGGTCAGCAACATCATGACTTCCTCGCCGAACCCGGCAATTACCACTAGTCAGAGTTGCTCGCTACGGCCCGGCAATTGAACGGGCACGGCCCCATAGCGCAATTCGTACACCTTCTCGCGGCTATCCTGGATTTTCACGATGCGGGCTTTGTGCTGCAGCCGGCATCTCCCCGCCACCTCCGCCACTGTGCCATACAGATTCCGGCGATCGATGACCGGGCCTTTGCCTGTGGAGCGGATGACGAAGCGTTCCGCCACTCTCCAGCAAGGGTTCCAGCAACTTCTTGCGGTCGCGCGGTCGATCACCCAGATCCCGCGTCCTTGGGTGTGGCTTCCGATCAGATCGACGGCCGCCGGCACCTCGGCGTTCTCGCTGCGGAAATCCTCCGCTTCGGCCGAGTACAGTTTCTGATACAGCGGCACGAACGCGCGGCACCTAGCCGCAACGGCACGCCGCCGTAGCAGCTCACTATCTCTTCCAGCGGTTGCGGATCCAGCTCGAATAGAAACTCTCCTTCCGCTGGGCTTTTGCTCTTGCTGGGCAGGCTCAGAAACGGAAGACGCACCCAATAGGTGAAAGGGTCACACTGCTCCAAAATCCGGCCGATCGGCTGCGCGGAGGGTTTGCCACTACCCTACGGACGGATTACGGCTCAGTGCCTTCCGGCCTGCTTGCAACGCCCAGCCCGCCGCCTCCGAGTTAAGATAATTGGGACATGATCGTTCTCAAGGGTATCCTGGTGTTTCTGTTGATCGAGGCTTCCATTCTGGCCTCGATGGGGATCATTTTGGCTTTAAGCGCCTGACTGCGGCGCCACTCAGCGGATACGCCCGCGTCGAAGGCCCCGTCCGATTTGGAGCAAGGCGGCAGGCAGTTGCCTCGCCTTGACCGGCTTCCACCTGCTCATGCCACGGAAAAGACTTTTGTGAGGGTTCCGGGACTGCCTCGCCCTTCTCCTCCATCGGTCCTCCACCAAATTATGCTGCCGCGGATTTCCGATGCCGCTCCGTAACGCCGTTGAAAAGCGCGCGGCGTATATTGGGAAAGTCTTATGATTCTCCGATTGATGCGCGTCTGCTGCCTTCTTCCGCTGTGCGGAATGGAGCTTTGTCTTGCGGCTGCCGATCCGATCGCTCTGCCGGACGGATTGTCGATGACGCCGCTGGCGGCGCCGCATTCTATCCTGCTACCGCTAAATCCGGGCCTCGCGGACTTGCCGCAGTTCACCTTGAGCCAGGCAGTCACTACGGCGCTCAGTCCGGACGGGCGGCTGCTGTTGGTCCTCACCAGCGGGTACAACCGCACGTCGCGCTCCCGGCGGAACGGCTCGAACGAGTACGTTTTCGTCTATGACGTGACCGGACCGAAGCCGGCGCAACTCGAAGCCTTGCCGGTCCCCAACAGCTTTTGCGGCCTGGCGTGGAATCCCTCCGGACAGGAGTTTTATGTCTCCGGCGGCCCCGATGACAAAGTGTACGTGTTTGCGAAGGGCGGCAAAGGGTTCGAGAGAGCGGCGGCCATTGCGCTCGGCCATCCCGCGGCGCTGGGGCTGCTCTCCAATGCGCCGCCGCCTTTCAACGCCGCCGCCCCCAAGCCCATCGCCGCGGGAATCGCGGTGAATCAAACCGGCAGCCTGGCGGTAGTGGCGAACATCTACAACGATTCCATCAGCATTATCGATTTGCATGAGCGAAAGAAAGTGGGCGAGCTCGACCTGCGTCCCGATCCCGCCGCGCATGTGGCCGGCGGCGAGTTTCCGTATTGGGTGGCCATTCATCGCGACGATAAAGCATACGTTTCGAGCCCGCGCGACCGCGAGATCGTAGTGGTGCGCCTGGATGCTGCGCCCAGAGTAATTTCGCGAATCCGCGTAGCCGGGCAGCCCGAGCGCATGCTGCTCGACCGCGCGCAGGACAAGCTGTTCGCCGCGCTCGATAACAGCGATTCGGTGGCGGTGATCGATACGGCCCGCGAGAAACAAATCGCGAGTTTCGGTGTGCTCGCGCCGCCCGAAATGCTCCCGGCCGGGCCCACGCCGAAGGGGGCCAATCCCAACAGCCTGGCGCTTTCTCCGGATGAGCGCACGCTCTATGTGACCGATGGCGGAACCAACGCGGTGGCCGTGGTGGCGCTGCGGCCGGATGGCTCGGGCCAGGTGACCGGTTTGATCCCCACCGCCTGGTATCCCAACAGCGTGAGCGTGAGCGCGGATGGCAAATCGTTGTTCGTCGTCAATAGCAAGAGCGTGCCGGGGCCGAATCCCACCAACTGCCGCGGGGACGTGAAAGCGCCCGCCGCGAAAGGGGGGGCGCTCCCGGATTGCGCGCGCGGCAACGGTTCCGATTACGTGCTCACGCTCGAAAAAGCCAGCCTGTGGATGGCGCCCGTGCCTCCTCCGGCGGAGCTGGCCGCTTTGACCCGGCTGGTGGCGCGCAACAACAATTTTGAGCGGGTGGCTCGGCCGGCCGCCGGCGCCCTCTTCGAGCAGCTCCGCGGCAAGATCAAGCACGTGATCTATATCGTGAAGGAGAACCGCACCTACGATCAGGTGTTGGGCGATCTGGAAGTGGGCAACGGCGATCCCGCGCTGACCGAGTTTCCCGAGCCGGTCACCCCCAATCATCACTCCTTCGCGCGCCGTTTCGTTACCCTGGACAACTTCTACGATTCGGGCGAAGTGAGCGGCTTAGGCTGGCCTTGGTCGGTAGGCGCGCGCGCCACCGATTACACGGAAAAGACCGTGCCCATCAACTATGCCAATCGCGGCTTCGCCTACGATTGGGAAGGCTTGAACCGCAAAGTGAATGTGGGCTATGCGTCGCTAGCCGAACGCGTCAAAGCCCAGCCGCTGCTCAGTCCCGGCCCCGGAATTCCGGCCGATTCGAACCTGCTGCCCGGCGATGCGGATGTGGCCGCGCCCGATGGTCCGAAGGGCGAAGCCGGCTCCGGCTACATTTGGGATGAAGCGCTGCGGGCCGGTTTGACCGTGCGCAATTACGGCTTCTATATCGACCTGGGCCGCTACGATACTCCAGACAAGAACCCTTCTTATATTCCGATTTCGAAGACACCGTTCGCCGACAAACTGGTGCAGGCCTACGCGACCACGAAATCGCTGGTGAGCCGTACCGATCCCTATTTCCGCGGGTTCGACCAGAACAACGCCGATTTCTACAACTTCCAGGAATGGGAGCGCGAGTTCGACCAGTTCGCGGCCAACGGCAGGCTGCCATCTCTTTCCCTGGTGCGCTTCTGCCACGACCATTTCGGCAGTTTCGGAACCGCGCGCTACGGTCTGAACACGCCTGCCATGCAGATGGCCGATAACGACTACGCCATCGGCTTGCTGGCGCAGAAAATCGCGCACAGCCGCTATAAAGACGATACGCTGATTTTCGTCATCGAAGACGACGCGCAGGATGGGCCCGATCATGTGGACGCGCACCGCAGCGTAGCCTTCGTGGTGGGGCCGTATGTGAAACAAGGCGCGGTGATTTCCGAGCGGTACTCGACGGTGAGCATGATCCGCACCATGGAGGCGGTTCTGGGCCTCGCGCCGAGCAGCCTCTACAGCGCCGCGGCCGGACCGATGACGGAGGTGTTCGACTTGCGCCAGACCGCCTGGGATTACAACGCCATAGTGCCCGAACTGCTGCGCGCGTCGCAATTGCCCTTGCCCAAAGCCACCGCCGAAAACTCGCTCTCCCCCGGCACGCACATGCTGGCCTCTGCTATCGACCGGCACAACGGCGCGTGGTGGCAGAAAAAGCTTGGCGATATGGATTACGACGAAGAAGACAAGTTGGACACGCCCCGCTTCAACCGCGGGCTCTGGAAGGGCATCATGGGCAGGAAGCCCTATCCGGTGGAGCGCTCCGGCAAGGATTTACGGCAGAACCGCGAAACTCTGCTATCACAGTATTGGATGAAGTAGGCCCCGTCCGGACTCTCTCTGTTCGTTCCAGCACGTTAACTATCCCAGGCTCCGTCGTTGTCCGATAAACGCCAAATGTGGCGGCGTTTACGCTTCCCGCATACGGCATTGCTCGTTCAAGATTCGCATGCTGCATTTTTTGGGTTCAAGATGAAATGGAGGCTTTGTGTCTTTGGACAGGTGTTGGCGGACGGCGGTTGGGGGCCTGGCGGGTTTGGCGTTGCTGGCCATTGTGTGGCTATCTTATGGGGAATGGCGGCGCTATAGCCGCGCGAATGCGGAGGCGGCCCAGATCGCCGCGGCGGTAGACTCGACCGATCAACTGCTCTTCAGCCTTATCGATGCGGAGGCCGGGCAGCGCGGATACCTGTTCACCGGCCAAGACCAATACCTGGCGCCATATGACCAGGCACTCAGAACGATTCCGAACGAATTGGCGGTAATGCGCAGCCGCTTGAGCAGGCAGCCGGGGGAAGCGGAGAGCGCGGCGCGCCTCGACGAACTGGCTCGCCAGAAACTCGCGGAATTGCAGCGTTCGCTCGACTTGCGGCGGGCCGGGAATGCCGCGCAGGCGATGGCCCTCGTATCGACCGACGAAGGCAAACGCACTATGGATGCCATTCGCGCCACGGTAAAAGATGTCCAGGCCCGCGAAAAAGCCCGGCAACGGCAGACATCGCAAGACGGGCAGACGGCCGCGGAAGAAACGCTGCTGGCAACCGCGCTGGCGGCCATGGGCCTGCTGTTCCTGTTCGCCGTGTGGTTGGGGTTGGGTATCGAGATCCCCGCCCGCCATTACCGGTGGTCCGGGGCGGCGCGTTACGGGGCCGCGGTGGCCGCTGCTGTGGCGGCTTTGCTGCTCCGCATGGCCTTGACGCCCGTCATCGGCCCGACCGAACTGGACTTTGCCATAGCTCTGCCGGCGGTGCTGTTAACAGGCTGGTTGGGCGGACTTGGTCCAGGCATCGTTTGCGTTCTGCTCTCCAGTTTCGCATCCGCGTATTACTTCCTCGAACCGCTGGGCTCGTTTCTGATAAGCAATCGCGCCGACCAGATCTCGTTTGTGATTTTTATCGTCCTGGGGTTGGGCGTGGTCATGCTGGGCGATTCGCAGCGCCGCGCCGTGGAACGAGCCGGGCGGGCCGAGGCCGCCGAACGGGTGGAACGGGAGAGGTTTGAAACCACTCTGCGGAGCATTGGCGACGCCGTTTTGGCTACGGATGCCGAGGGGCGCATCACGTTTGCCAACCCGGTGGCGCTGCAGCTTTTGCGCTGCCCGGAACAGGATCTGGCCGGCAAGCCGCTCGAGGAGGCATTCCGCATCGCAAACGAGGAGAGCCGCGCTCCGGTGGAGAGTCCGGTGAGGCGGGCCTTGCAGGAAGGTGCAATCGTAGGTCTGGCCAATCACACCGTGTTGATCGCAAAAGACGGGACGGAAACGCCCATTGACGATAGCGCCGCGCCCATCCGCGGAGCCGATGGAGCGATTCAAGGGGCGGTCCTCGTATTCCGAGATATTACCGAACGGCGGCGGGCCGAGGCGGCCAGACGTTTGTTGGCCTCGATTGTGGAATCCTCCGCCGACGCGATTTTCAGTCTGGACCTCCGCGGCGCCATCACAAGCTGGAACAATGGGGCTGAGCGGATTTTCGGCTATCGGGCCGGCGAAGCCATCGGTCGGCCGGAAAAGATGTTAGCCAGCGCCGGGACCGAAAACGAGATGCCGGCCCTGCTCGAGCGGGTGACGCGGGGTGAGCGAATCGAGCACCATCGCACGATGCGCCGGACCAAAGCGGGGAAACCAATCTACGCTTCCGTGACGCTTTCGCCTTTATTCGATGGCGCTGGAAAAATTACAGGCGCATCGAAAATTGTCCGCGACATTACCGCCGAGGTGGAAGCGCAAAGAGAGGTCGCCGAACAGCGCGAACGGTTGCGCGTCACCCTCGGCAGCATCGGCGATGCGGTGCTGACGACGGACGCGGCCGGTCGCGTTTCCTACCTGAACCCGGTCGCCGAGCGGCTCACCGGCTGGAGTAGCGAGGATGCCTCCCGCCAGCCGCTGGAGCAGGTCTTCCGCATCATCAACGAAGACTCGCGCCAAACGGAGGATAACCCGGCGGCCAGGGTGCTGCGCGAAGGAAAGATCGTAGGGCTGGCGAATCACACGCTGTTACTTTCGCGCGATGGCCGGGAAATCGCCATCGACGACAGCGCGGCTCCCATTCGCGATGCCCATGGGGAGGTCGTCGGCGTGGTGCTGGTATTCCGCGATGTGACCGACCGGCGGGCAGCCGAAAAGTTGATGGCGGAGCAGGCGGCGGAGTTGCGGCAGCGGGCCGCGCTGCTCGATAGCGTCCACTGCTTCGTGCGCGATCTGGAAGACCGCATCGTCTATTGGAATGCCTTCGACCGCGCGATGTACGGCTATTCGGCCGCCGAAGCGACGGGACAGGTGAGCCATGATCTGCTGAAGACCGTATTCCCGGAGGCGCGCGAGCGCATTCGCCAGCGCCTGTTTGAAACCGGCGAGTGGGATGGCGAGTTGCTGCACACGCGGCGCGATGGCAGCCGGGTGATGGTGGCCAGCCACTTGGCCCTCCACCGCGATGAGGCCGGCCGGCCGGTCTCGATCCTGGAAACCAACATGGATATTACGGAGCGCCTGGAGTTGATGGCCAAAGAACGGGCGCTCGAATCGGAAAAAGCCCTGCGCGAAGCCGAAGCGGAACTGGCCCGCGTGCTGCGTGCGCTTTCGGTAAACGAGCTGGCCAGCTCGATCGCCCACGAGGTGAATCAGCCATTGGCCGGAGTCGTGATCAACGCCGAGGCGGGGTTGCGCTGGCTAAACGCGCCCGCGCCCGATCTGGAGGAGGCCAAGGCGTCCCTGTCCCTGATCGTGCGGGATGGCAATCGCGCCAGCGCCGTGATCCGCCGCATCCGCGAATTTTTGAAGAAGGGCCAACCGGAGCCGGTTTTGATGGACGTGAACGAAGTAATCCAGGATGCCGTCGCTCTTACACGGGGTGAACTCGCCAAGCGCCGCATCGAACTGCGCACCCGGCTGGCGGACGATCTTCCGCGGGTGAGTGGCGATCGGATTCAGTTGCAACAGGTGATTCTGAATTTAACTTTGAATGCCGTGGAAGCCATGGCGAACACGCTGGAGCCGCGCGAACTCACGCTGTTTACCGAACGCGCTGCCGAAGGAGACGTCCTCATCGCGGTGCGCGACCGCGGCATCGGTATACACCCGCAGGATATGCCGCGCGTTTTCGAAGCGTTCTTTACAACTAAGCCCGCGGGAATGGGCATGGGGCTTTCCATTTGCCGCTCGATTGTGCAGGCCCACGGAGGTCGCATCTGGGTGGAAGCCAATCAGGATGCGGGGATTACGGTGCGGTTCACACTACCCGCCGAAAAGGCCGGCCAGGCCGTATCCGCCGCGTGCGAAAGAGCATGAGCGTTCAGCGAGCCGGCATAAGCGGCAGCGGCCGCGCATCTTCCGATGTGCCAGTGGTGTTCGTAATCGATGACGATGTTTCCGTGCGCGATGCCCTGCGCAACCTGCTGCGTTCCGTGGGGTTGCGGGTGGAAACCTTCGACACCGCGCAGCAGTTTCTGGCCAGCCCGCGGCTGGACGCGCCCGCCTGCCTGGTGCTGGATGTGCGCCTGCCGGGCCTGAGCGGGCTCGATTTGCAGCGGGAGCTGGCGAAAGCGGAGATGGAAATTCCGATCATCTTCATCACCGCCCACGGAGACATCCCGATGTCGGTGCGCGCGATGAAAGCCGGAGCCGTGGAGTTTCTGGTAAAGCCCTTCCGCGACCAGGACCTGCTCGATGCGGTGCAGCAGGCTATCCAGCGCGAGCGCGAGGCGCGCGCCGAGCGCCGCCAACTCGCCGAATTGCGGGCGCGCTACGCTTCACTCACCGCGCGCGAGCGGGAGGTCATGGCGCTGGTGGTGCGCGGCCTGCTCAATAAGCAGATCGCCGGCGAACTGGGCACCACCGAAGCCACCGTGAAGCTGCATCGCGGGCGAGTCATGCATAAGATGCGGGCGGACTCGCTGGCGGACCTCATCCACATGGCCGGGAAGCTGGAGCCGCCCCCGGCCAACCGGGCGCGACTTCCCTAAGCGCCGCTGTTCCCGCTCCGGGCTTGTAAGTTCTTCCGGGCCGCGGCCGTCAGGGAGCGGTCCGGCCTACATCTTCGTACGCCGATTTCTGCCAGTGGGCAGTCGACCAAAGTATAGTTTCCCTTCGCTAAAGACGGACAGCCATCCAGCGGGCCGGCGGCCCATACTCGAAATATAAGATCCCTACAACGAGGAACTGGGTTTCGAAGAGGCTGGACATGAGTTTGGAACAAGTTTGGCATCGTTACCGCTCCGCCAGCCGGGTGTGCCGCAAGCAACTGGCGCGCACCCCGGTACGGCAATCCGTGGATCCGAATATCGCATTAATCCGCGCCCTGCAGGCGGAAGCCCTGGCGCTCGCCGGCTATCCACGCGCACTGCGCGGCTTGCATCAGATGACGGGCGAGGGCCACCCCCCGAATGGAAGCGCGTGGCAACTTTGATTGCGGTTATCGATGATGACGAATCCGTCAGGGACTCTCTCAGAACGCTGTTGAGATCCGCGGGTTATCGTGTGATGACCTTTGAATCGGCGGGAGGTTTTCTGGAATCGGGAGCAAGGGATGGCGCCGAATGCTTGATTTTGGACGTTCGCATGCCGGGCATGGAAGGGCCGGAATTGCAGGCCCGGCTGAAGCAAAGCAACTCCCGCGTCCCCATCGTTTTCATTACGGCGCATGAAGACAGTTTGGTAAGGGAACGGGTACTGCGGGCGGGCGCAGTGGATGTTCTTAGCAAACCCTTCGCGCCCCAGGCGCTCCTTTCGACTGTGCAAGCTGCGCTGAGGAAAGAGGAAGAGGATGCCACGAATTGCGCTACTGGTTGACGACGAGCAGCCGCTGCGGTCGTTTCTTTGCGAGGTTCTCCGGCAGGATGGCTTTCTCGTTCTGGAGGCGGGGGACGGCCTCGACGCGCTTTCCCTATTGCGCGGAATCGGCGGCGTCGTCGACCTGCTCATTACCGATATCAATATGCCGCGCATGGACGGGATTGAGCTGGTCCGGGCGGCAAAAATGGAGTTTCCGGGGATTCCAGTAATCTACATCTCCGCCCTGGGGCAGCGCGGCTTGCACGATCTGGGCGGCCGCGTCGTATTCCTGCAGAAGCCATTCGGTCCCCGGGCCGTGCGGGACGCCGTGCGCGCCGTCACGGCGCCGCACGGGTTCGGCGGCCACGCCCATTAGCGCCACGGGCCGCTTCCGGATCGCGGCCTGCGCTTGCCGCGTGCGCTGATAAGTGGAGAAATAATCCGTCTCAGCCGAATTATTCGACCAGAAGTGCAGGATCTTCGAATTCACTTTCATCTCGAAATCGACCGGCTCCCAGATCTTCTCTTCAATCGGAGCATAGTCTAATCGAAACTCCGTTCCCGGCTGCACTTTCGCGATAAACAAGCCGAAAGCTACTGGCTGGAACACGCTGGCCTCCACCCTCACCCACTGGTCCGTTTTCGTGTCCACCCACAAAGTGCCGCGCATTCCCTTTAAGATTTTGGTTTCGCGGCTGGTAGGAACGTAATTCGGATTTGGCGAGGCATCGATGCGGTAGCACTCATGCCCGTTCACGATCTGCAGACCACCCATTGTAAAATCGAACGCACGGATCATATCGGCCAGCAGTTCGTGATCCTGCCGCCGTCCTCGTTCGTATTTCTCGATCCTCTGCCGCCGCGCCTGCGCGCTCTCCTGCTTGCGTTGGGCGGTCACCCGCTCGAGTTCCGCCTGTTCGCGCTGCTGTTCGGCCGGGCTGAGCGGCTTTCCATCCACCGCGATCAACTCGTTATACGGCGAACCGTCGATCATCACCACCCGGAACGTCCGGTCCGTACGCTGTCCGCCTTTCGTGACGATCTCGCGCGCTACGTACGTGAACTCGGGTGCTACCCTCCAGTTTTCCTGGTTATTGGCAACCGAGCGGCTCACAACCTCCTGCACACTCGGAATTGCGGCGCTCCAGGCGGGTAGAGACACGATCATAAATAGCACACTGCATCGCACATCCTGGCACCTGCAATCGGCTTACCAAAGGTTCCCCGAAGCCTGGAACGGCAGTTCCCGCGGCGGCTCCTCCACCGCCACTCCGGGGCTGTTTCGAATCTCGTCTAGCAATGCCGCCGAAACCCACATCTCGCTCAGCGACGCCGTACTCTGAATCCGGCACACGCGCGGCGCCCGATCGGCCAGCGTCGAGTACAGGCCTACCTCGATGGCTTCCCGGTCGGTTTCGAGCGCCAGCGGCAGCGGCCCTTCCCGCGTCGTGCTCTCCGGTTCCATCGCGGTCAGCAGGTTTATGTACGTGGCCGCGGGATCGTACGCGTCCATCAGCCGTCGTGTAACGAAATCGGCCAGTCCGGCGCCCAACGCATTGCCCAGCGACGGTTTGGTAAGCGATAGGGCCACGATCCGTTTGATTTCCGGCTGGTTCGGTCCCTTGCCGGTGGCGCGGAATTTGCCGATCACGTTCAGATCCATGCCGCTGCCGGAAATCGTCTTGCCGATCTCATCCACAATCAGCAAATCGAGCTTGTCGAACGGCAGTCTGGCCACGTGCGGCTTGGCCACTTCGAGCAGCTTCCGGTCCGATTCCAGGAACGCATCGTAGCGGGCGGGAACCACCTCCACCGCCACCGGCTGCCGGTACCCGTTTTCCACCACGGCCACGCCGAACAGAATTTTCGATTTCGCGATGGTAATCTCCGGAACCTGCTCCACCGATTCCCATAACCCGTGATTGTGCGCCTGCTGCGCCCCGCGCTGCTTGCCCAGGCCGATCGTGGTCATCTTCAGCAGGCCGGAAGCGAATCCTTCGCCGCCGCCTTCCGGATGGGTCTTGGTTCTGCCGAAAACGATAATGCCGTCCGCCGCCGCCGCCATCGCGTCCAGATGCGCCACCGCCCCGTTTTTGGCTGTCCCCAGTTCGAGCGTGTCCATGGTGGCGCGAATCGGCGCGCCCACCGCGCCATCCACCCCCAGCAGGTTCAGGATTTTTGTCTGCCCTTCGGCCGTCGCGCCGCCATGGCTTCCCATTGCCTGAATCAGGAATGGCTCGCCGCGGCATTCTTTCACCGCATCCGCGATTCCCGCCAATAGCTGCGTGAACCCGCCAATGCCGCGGCTGCCGGCCGTGATTGCGATGCGCGCGCCGGGTTTCACTTTCGCCGCGAGTCCTGCCGCCAGCAGCCGCTCGCGCACATAGCCGCGCGGGCCGGCGATATGTTCGGAAGGCAATGCCCGTCCGATGCGCGCCATGGGCGGCAGCGGCCGCCTGGGAAAAGGTGCGTGCGCCATCATCGAATCAACTCCTCCATCAGGCACTGAAAGGGCGTCAGCACTTCGGCGCCTGCGCATCTCCTGCCGAGCCGCCCGGTCCACCTCGCTTGCCTTCACTCCCGGCCCGATCGCCGCCAGCGCCGCCGCGCGCGCCGCCCACACCGCCTCATACATCGCCCGCTGCCGCTCGTTCGGCGGCCCCATTGAGTACGTGCGCGTGATATCGGTCCAGTAGCCGTCCGCATAGGAATTGCAGTGGCTCAGCACCAGATCGCCCGCCCGAATCGCCGCCGCCCGCGATCGCGCATACCCGCCATAGGCCTCGCTCGCGTTCGCCCCCGCCATGCACGCCGCATAACCGTCCGCGCGCCGCGTGCCCTCGAAACCGATTCCTTCCCGGAATAAAGGCAAACGGAACGCCGCCGCGGCCTCGCTCTCCTTCATCCCCGCCGCCAGTTCCGCCCGCCCGGCCTCGAACGCCAGCCTCGCAATCCGGCACGACCGCCGCACGCCTTCCAGTTCCATCCCAGTGAGCACCGCCTTCATCCGCCCGAGAAAATCCTCCGCCGGCCGCAGGCTTGCCGGCTCGAACAGTTCCGCCAGCGACGCCCCGTAAAGATGCATCGCCACGTACGAAGCCGGCTCGTGCGACTGTTCGCACTCGTATCCGATCGTGGCGTGCTCCAGGCCGGTTTCCTGCAACAGTTTCCGCAACGGCGCGCGCGCCGCCTCCGCGGCGGTCGTCATCGCTTCGATCGATCCAGGCTCGAATTCGATGATCCGGTCCGCCCCGCCACCGCGTCCCAGCCCGCTTCGTTCATTCCTGCCTGCAGCCGGTCTCGCCTTTGTTCGTCCCGTGCCAAACCGCAAGCATCCGCTATCGGCAATATCCCACACTGCGCCGTTTGCGTCTGTGCGGAAACCACTCACCGGATGTGAACTCGAATTGCTCCAATTGTTCCAGGCGGAGGAGTGAATTATGCCGGAAACAGTTGCCGATATTTTGGTAAACAGACTCATTGCATGGGGCGTCGATACCGTGTTCGGGCTTCCCGGAGATGGCATTAATGGCGTGTTCGAAGCGTTGCGTACCAATCAGGACAAAATCC
The DNA here is from genome assembly GCA_035294665.1 of Bryobacteraceae bacterium. Classification (GTDB taxonomy): domain Bacteria; phylum Acidobacteriota; class Terriglobia; order Bryobacterales; family Bryobacteraceae; genus PSRJ01. The sequence continues at coordinate 12,630 of DATGKM010000179.1, forward strand.
GGTTCATCCAGAACCGGCACGAAGAAGCTTCCGCGTTCGCGGCCTGCGGCTATGCCAAGTTCACCGGTAAGCTGGGTGTCTGCGTAGCCACATCCGGACCGGGCGGCGTCCACTTGCTGAACGGCCTCTACGATGCGAAGTTCGACCGGCAGCCGGTGCTCGCAATTACCGGCCATACCTTTCACGATCTCATCGGCACGCATTACCAGCAGGATCTCGATCTTGACAAGCTCTATATGGACGTGAGCTTCTACAATCAGCGCGTCATGGGACCGGCGCACGTCGAAAACGTTCTGGATGAAGCCATCAAAACCGCGCTCTCGTATCGCGGTGTGGCCCACATCACCATTCCCAAGGATATTCAGGAATGGAAAGCCTCCGCCGATCGGCGCTCCAGCATGAACGTCAAGCGCCACAGCGCGGATTTCGCCGCTCCCCGGTTTCCCATCCCGCCCGAGCGCGATTTCGAATCGGCCGCGCGTTTGATTGCCGAGGGCTCGAAAATCGCGATCCTGGTGGGGCGCGGCGCGCTCGGAGCGCGCCGGCAGGTGCTGGCGCTCGCGGAAAAGCTGAAGGCGCCGGTCATCAAAGCGCTCTTAGGCAAAGCCGTGATTCCGGACCAAAGCCCCTATTGCCTCGGCGGAATCGGCCTGTTGGGCACAGCTCCCTCGCAGGACGCGTTGCACGAATGCGACACCCTCATCATGGCCGGCACTAGTTTTCCTTACATCGAGTTTCTTCCCAAGCCCGGCCAAGCCAAAGTCATCCAGATCGATATCGACCCCACGCGCATCGGGCTGCGCGCCGATGCCGATGTGGGCCTGGTGGGCGATTGCGCCGCCGTGCTCGATCTGCTGCTGAAATTCCTCGCCGCCAAGGACGATTCGAGCTTTCTCGAAAAATCCCAACGCCGGATGCAGTCCTGGAATCAGTTGATGACCGAGCGCGGCACTCGCTCCGATAAGCCCATGAAACCGCAGGTCGTCACGCATGAGCTGAACAAGCTGCTCAATAACGATGCCATCGTGATTTCCGATAGCGGCACCATCGCCACCTGGGCCGCCCGCTACGTCGAAATGCGCGGCCAGATGCAGTTCTCTCTTTCCGGCATGCTGGCCACCATGGCCAACGGCCTTCCCTATGGAATCGGCGCCTCGGTGGCGTACCCCGGCCGCCAGGTCGTCTGCATCGTCGGCGATGGCGGCCTCAGCATGCTGATGGCGGAAATCGCCACGCTCGTGAAGTACAAACTGCCGGTGAAAGTGATCGTCATCAAGAACAACGAGTTGGGCCAGATCAAATGGGAGCAGCTCGTGATGGACGCGAATCCCGAATTCGCCATCGATCTCCAGCCCATTGACTTCGCGCTCTACGCGCAAGCCTGCGGGGCCTCGGGCTTTACCATAGACGATCCAAAAGACGCCGCCGGCACGCTGCGCCGCGCCCTGGCCGATCCCGGACCGGTGATCGTCCAGGCCGTGGTCGATCCCAACGAACCGCCGATGCCGGGCAATATCACCATCGAGCAGAGCCTCCATTTCGCCGAAGCGCTCCTCAAAGGCGAAAAGAAACGCGGCGAAATCGTCAAGACGCTGGTCGAAAACAAAGTCCGCGAGGTCGTGTAGCGCACCTCGCCCAATGCCGGCGGGCGCTTTCGCCTGCGCAAGTGGGGCAGGCGCTTTCGCCTGCCAACGCGCAAAGCTTGGCAGTCTCCACAACCGCGACCGGCCCTACAGCCGCACCGGCGAGCGCAACGCGAACGCCACCACCGTCTCCGGCGCGAGATGCACATTCTTCTTCCCGGTGACCAGCGCGGTCGCGGTGCCGGCCACGCTCCCGGCCGCGGCGCCTATGGCAGCCCCCACCCCGCCGCCGGCAATTGCGCCGATCGTCGCTCCGGTCCCCGCGCCCCCTCCGATCAGCATCAGGTTGCGTTTCCGGTGCCGCGCGCTCACGCGCGTGGCATCGCCGGTCGATATCGGATGCGCGGCCCCATTCCAAAGAACCGAATCAAGCGTCAGGCTCAGCACGGCCCGCCCTTTCAACCGGCCCGACGGCTTCGACTCCACCACGTGGCCCGTGAAGCGCGTGCCCCGCGGAAGCAGTGTTGCGCCATTATGAATCAACGGCTGCGCCAGGCTCGCCTCGAACCTGGTTCCGGCTGGATTGCGGCGCGTATCCACCGATTGGTTCAGTCGCACCCGCAGCGTTATCCCCCTAGGAAGCACGATTTCCCGCCTCGCCGGCTCCGCTTGCCTCCACGGCGAAGGTTTGTCGGTTGCGGCATGAGCGGTAACAGAAACAGCCATCAGAATTGTTGCCAAAGGTACACGCATACAAAGGCCAAATTGCAAACCACGGTCCATCTCGCAAGTGTCTGTCTTGCAAACGTGCAAACGCCGTAATGTTGTAAAAATTACATTGCCCGGTTCGAGCGGCGATATGATAAGAGCATGGACCACACGCCCTCGATTTGCCGGCCGGGCCTGTTCGGCGCGGATTAAATTCCTTCCTCCTCGATGCCTAATCTTTGGTTTCGTTTCGTCCGATATAAGGAGAGGAATTATGGTTCAGACCCGGGAACAGGTTCGTCCGGACCTGCCCAGCATTAGGGGTCCACTGCCGGGGCCACGCGCGCAAGCGTTGATCCGGCGCGATCGCGAGTTCGTGTCTCCGTCCTACACTCGTTCTTATCCGCTGGTGGCGGCGCGCGCCGAAGGCGCGATCGTAGAAGACGCCGACGGTAACCGCTTTCTGGATTTCAGCGCGGGCATCGCGGTGGTGGCCACGGGGCACTGCCATCCGCGGGTGGTGGAAGCGATTCAACGGCAGGCGGCCCGCCTGATCCACATATCCGGCACGGACTTTTACTACGAAGAATTGGTGGCTCTGGCCGAAAAGCTGGCGGCGATTTCGCCCGGCGGCGTGCCGCGGCGGGTGAGTTTCGGAAATTCGGGCGCCGAAGCGGTCGAAGGCTGCATCAAGCTGGCCCGCTACGCCACAGGGCGGGACAAGATCATCGCGTTTTTCGGCGGCTTCCACGGACGCACCCTCGGCGCGCTTTCTCTCACCGCGCGCAAGGCGGTGCAGCGGCGCGGCTTTGGGCCTTTGCTGCCGGGCGTTGTGCACGCGCCCTATCCGTATTGTTATCGCTGCCCCATGGGCAAACAGCCGGAAACATGCGCGGTGGAGTGTGTTTCCTATATTGAGAACACGCTGCTGAAGACCATCGCGCCGCCGGAAGAAGTGGCCGCCATCGTGGTCGAGCCGGTGCAGGGCGAAGGCGGCTACATCGTGCCGCCGCGGAAATTCTTCGACGAACTGGAGCGGGTCGCGCGCCAGAACGGGATTCTCCTCGTTTTCGACGAGGTGCAGTCCGGCATGGGGCGTACCGGCAAAATGTGGGCGGCGGAGCATTTCGACGCGGTTCCCGACGTTTTCGCCGCCGCCAAAGGCATCGCCAGCGGCATGCCGCTGGGAGCGACGGTGGCGCGCACCGAGCTGATGACCTGGCCTCCCGGCGCGCACGCCTCCACTTTCGGAGGCAATCCGGTCTCCTGCGCCGCGGCGCTGGTGACCATCGCGCTGCTCGAACAGGAATTGGTTTCGAATGCCGCTCGGATGGGCGCGCACATGATGGACCGGCTGCGCGAATGGCCCAAACGTTACGCCACTGTGGGCGAGGCGCGCGGTCTGGGGCTGATGATCGGTATCGAAATGGTGCGCGACCAGGCCACGCGCGAAAAAGCCCCGGAACTGCGCGATCAGGTGGTCGAGCGCGCTTTTGAGCGCGGCCTGCTGGTCCTGGGCGCCGGCGAAAACACCATCCGTCTGAGCCCCCCGCTGATCGTCTCGCGCGACCAGTGCGATTTCGCCCTGGATATTATCGAAGAGTGCATCCGGGAAGCGGGCCCTTGAAAATCCTCGACGTCGGCTGCGGCCGGAACAAGCAGCCGGGCGCCATTGGGATCGACCGCAACCCCGCCAGCCGCGCCGATGTCATCGCCGATCTCGATCGCTTCCCCTATCCCTTCGCCGATGCCTCTTTCGACCGGATTACGGCCCTGCACGTCATCGAACACGTAAGCGATGTCATCAAGGCCATGGAGGAATTTCACCGCCTGCTCCGCAAGGGAGGCACCGTCCGCATCGTAACTCCCCACTACACCGATTTCAGCTCCTTTTGCGACCCCACTCACAAAAGCCACCTCAACAGCTTCAGTTTCCGCTACTTCGGCGAAAATCACGGCGGATACGGATACTACTCCCAGGCGAAATTTCGCGAGATTTCTGTTTACGTCAAGCTACTGGCTTTCTGGAGGTGGCTGGGATTCGAATTCTTCGTCAACCGCTTTCCGCGTTACCGGCGGTTTTGGGAGCATTACCTCTGCTATTTGGTGCGCGGCAAGGTGATGGAGTTCGAGTTCGAAGCTCTGAAATAGCCGCCCGATTGGATGGGTAGCAAGTGATCGGATGGCTCTATAGCGCCGCGGATCGGTTGCGCCGCTGGAAACTGGCGGACGATCATGGGCGCATCGGCGAGGATCTGGCGCATCGCTACCTGCGGAAACGCGGCTGCACCATCGTGGCGCGCCGCTACCGTCCCCTGGCGGGCGGCGGCGAAATCGATATCGTAGCCTGGCACGGCGGCAAGCTGGTGTTCGTGGAAGTGAAGACCCGGGCCAGCGGCGATTTCGGCGCGCCCGAACGGGCGGTGGATGAATGGAAGCAGTCCGTGCTCGCCCGCGCCGGCCGCGAATACGCCCGCCGCGCCGGCGTCGAATGGCGGAACGTCCGCTTCGATATCGTCAGTATCCTCTTGAGCCGGCCGCCGCAAATCGAGTGGCTCCCGGACGCCTTCCACGCCGCCGCCGAAAGCGCGCCCCGCGCGCGGCCCGCGCAATTCGCGCACCTATAATTAATAAGTGGATCTGGAAAAGCACCTGCTGCGCAAAGTGGGAGAGGCCGTGACCCGCTTCCGCATGATTCGCGATGGCGACCGCGTCGCCGTGGCCCTCTCCGGCGGAAAGGATTCGGCCACGCTGCTCGAAGCGCTCCTCCTCCTTTCCCAGCGCGCGCCCATCGATTTTTCCGTCCGCGCGTTCACCGTCGAGCAGGGGAAGTTTCTGCGGCCCATTGAGCCGCTGGGCGAATACTTGCGGGCGCGCGGCGTTGCCTGGACTTATTTCCGCGACGAGCCGTCCCTTCGCCTGCTCGATGAGCAGCCCGATCACGGTTGCGACCTGTGCAGCCGCTACCGCCGGCGCGCCGTCTATGAAATCGCGCGCGAGTTGGACGTGAATGTCATCGCCTTCGGGCACACCGCCGACGATTTCTGCGAAGCGTTGCTGCGCAATACCATGTTCACCGGCAAGCTCAGCGCATTACCGCCGGTCACCTGGTCGCGAAACCGTGATTACCGGCTCATCCGCCCGCTGGTGTATGTCACCGAGGAGGTCACCCGCGCGTATGCCGGGGCGCGGCGGGTTCCAGTCGTGCCCTGCGGCTGCTCGCAGCGGACCGGAACCGTGCGGCGCGCGCTGCGCGATATCTTCGCCGAACTGGAACGCGAGCACCCCCACTTGAAAGAGACCATGCTTTCGGCCATGGGCAACCTGGATACAGGCCGGTTGCTGGACCCGCGGTTTCTCCATCTCGAGGGCGCGCTCGAAGCCGAACTCCCGAACCGCGAATTGCTTCCCATCCTGACCGAAAATGCCTGACGCGGAGTTCGAAAAGGCCCGCCGGCGCCTCGCCTCGGCGGCCTCCGTAGCCGTGCTCACCGGCGCCGGTATCTCGGCCGAAAGCGGCATCCCCACCTTTCGCGGCGCCGGTGGCCTGTGGAAGAACTTCCGGCCCGAAGAATTGGCCACACCCGAAGCGTTCGCGCGCAACCCGCGCCTGGTTTGGGAATGGTATGACTGGCGCCGCCAGGCGATCGCCAAAGCCGGGCCAAACCCGGCTCATCGCGGGCTGGTCCAATTGGAGCAGGCCAAGCCGCGGTTCACGCTCATTACGCAGAACGTGGACGGCCTGCATGATGCCGCCGGCAGCCGGCGGATTTTGAAGCTCCACGGCGATATCTGGCATCTGCGCTGCACGGCCTGCGGCGCGGATTGGATCGACCGCCGCGCGCCCCTCGATACAATCCCACCCCTCTGCGCCTGCGGCGCGCAGGCGCGCCCGGGAGTGGTGTGGTTCGGCGAAATGCTGCCGCCGGGTATCCTCGACGAAGCACAGCGCGCCGCCGCCGCGGCCCAGGTATTCCTGGTAATCGGCACCTCCGCCTTGGTCTACCCGGCAGCCGCCCTCGCCCCCTACGCCCGCCGTTCCGGCGCCACCGTGATCGAAATCAACCTCGAACCGACCCCCTTCTCGGATATAGTAGATTTTGCCTTCCACGGAAAAGCAGGCGATTTGCTACCGAAGCTGGTCTGAGCGCTATTCGGCTCCAGGCCGCTGCGCTCCGCCCCTGACTGGCCCGGCCTCGGAACTAAGCGGGCAGGCCGCCGCCACCGACCGTGCTTGTGGTTTCGGGAACAGAGGCAAAACCCGCGTGAGCGAATCTTCCAGCATCTGCCGCGACGCGCCGCAGGCGCCTTGCGCCACCGCCGCCATGTGGCGCCAGGCTTCGGCGTCGGCCAGCAAATCCAGGGCAATTCCGAAGTTCAGAGCGCTCGCAAATTCGTCTTCTGCGCGCGCGTAGTCTTTGCGGCGGAAGAACAGAATCCCGCGATACAAGTGCGCTTCGCCCGATTTCAGATCCTGGGCATTCGCGAAGGCGGTGCGGCTGGCCAACGCGTAATCCGCCAGAGCCGCTTCATCCTGCCCTTGTAATTCTTCCGCCCGGGCGCGGTAATAAATCGCTCGCGCCAGGGAAGAATTCGCCTTGATAGCAGTATCGAGCGAAGCCTTGGCGGCCGTTGTGTCTCCGGCGATCAACTGCGCTTTCCCCAATTCCATCCACGCTGCGGGCAGATCCGGCTGCGGCGCCAGGCGTTGGGGAATACCGGCCGTTTGCCGCGCCTCGGTCCAGAGTTGCACGGCTTGCTGGTATTGTGTGGCGGCCTCGGCGTAGTTCCGGTCCCGGAACGCCCGCTGCCCGGCGGCCCAGCGCGCCCACGGGCTCTCCGGCACGGCGGAGAGTTCGCGAGCGGCGTCAATCGGATCGTTGCGCTTGAGAGCCAGCCAGCCCAGCCACTCGTGTCCCACCTGGACCAGCGTCTGGCAGAAGCCGGCAGCCAACAAGGAACCCTGGCAGGACGGGCGCTCCACGGCCGCGGAGATTTGTTTGGCCGCATCGGCTGAAGCTTGCGCGTTCCCGCTTCCGCCGAGCAGAGCGGAAATGCCGGCCAGAACGGCTAAATCCGAAGGAGCCGGCTGTCGAGCCGCGCCTTTGCCGATCCGCGTCAGGCTGTCGGGCCATGCTTCCATGCCCTTTGCCAATGCCCCGGCCGCCTCTTGAAAGTCGGCTGTCCGCCCGTTCAGTGTGGCTTCGATCAATTCGCAATAGCCTTTCCGGAAATAGAGCGCGGCCAATTCCGCCCGCCCCGCCACCGATATGGCCGCGGCCTGGGATTGTACACACCGGCTCGTGTTCTGAATTTGCGGGCGGCCGGACATTTCTACCCTGTCAAAATCGGATTGGGCGCGAACTACCAACCCCGATTCACGCTCGCCGGAAGCATTCAGGCCGCACGCAGTCAAAACGATCAGCCAAAAGAGCCGTACGCGAAAGCACATCAACCGGCTAGCAAGCAACTCCAGGACCTGTGTGAGTGGACGCACACCGGCCGCGCCAAAGTGCTCAGGCTGCCTGCTCAACCCGTTGGCTTTCTTCCTCGGCAAACAGTGGCTGCTCTAGAACCGGCTGGGCTTTGCAGGCGGGGCAGCACGATGGGCAGTACCAGCCGTGAAGGTCCTCGGGCATGTGTAGTAAGCTGGGCCAGCATTCGCAAATATCGCAGCAACCCTTCACGCGCTCAGAGATATGGCAATTCGGCCTCATGCGCGGATATCTAGCAGGCGGAATGCCAAAGCGGGCGGAACCACACGGCCGTTTCGAGACACTAGTTGCTTTTTCGCAGCAGCGCGTCCAGGCTCCAGGGGCCCGGCCCGGAGGCGCTCAGCCACAAAAAGCAGAAACAGTAAAAGACTGCCAGTTCGCCGCCATTCAGCAGCGGCCAGAAGCCGCGGGGAGCGTGCGTCCGGAAATAGCCGATCGCCATTTCCCCGGAAAGCAGGAAAGCCACCGGCCGGGTGAACAGGCCCAGCATCAGCAGCGCCCCACCGATAGTCTCAATCACCCCCGCCATTCCCAGCATGGAAGTGAGGGGCGGCTTTTGTCCACCCAGTCCGCCGAACATCCCCAGGAATTTCTGCCAGCCGTGCAGCGAAAACGTAAACGCCGCCATGATGCGGAACAGCGACCGCAGGTAGGGTTCGTAGGATCCGAGCGGCCAACGATCTTCGTTCATGCGCTTAATCCCAGTAGACGAAGCCCATGGCGTTCCCCGTTCCGGCTTCGGAGCGGTAGCAGGGCACATAGTCCACCTGATGATAGCGCCGCCGTTCGGCATTCATGGCCGCGATCACCGGGTACCAGTTCTTGATTTCCGCCGTCCCCACTTTGAAGAAGTTTTCTGGAAACCGGGCGAGCGCGTCCTCGTCCGCCTTCTCCATCGCGCAAAGCACCTCGCGGTCGAACTCCTCATCCACCACGAAGTGCGTCAATCCGCCGGACGCCGCCAGGGCGACTCGTCCGTAGCCGGAAAAGCTGCGAATGGCCCGTGCCAGCGAGCGTCCAAGCGCCAGGCAACGCGCGTTCTTCGGCTGATTATGCGGGAAATGGACGTTCAGAATGATGGGCACGCTGGGCGGTGGCGCGTCTTTGAGCAGAGTGTGATAGATGAAGCCGTAGGCGTGCGGAATGCCTGGGCGGCTGGCCCCCTTGGGCCGCGTGTTGGCCTGTGCCGGGTCGAAACCGTCTTCGGCCAGGCAATCGAGAATGTGATCGGCCAGGGCCGTCGCGCCCGGATACGTGACGCCATCCTCGGGCGCATTGCCGGGTTCGGCGATATTCAGGCCTGGCGCCGGCTCGTGAGTTTCGCGCGCGTTGAAAATTTCCGCCCCGCGGTAAACGGTGATGGAAGGCGTCAGATCTTCGCCGAAGTATTCGCGCTGGTCGTTGCCGACAATTACCAGGGCCTCCGGCGCCGCTTCCTGGAATTTCCTGGCAAGCACCTCCAGCGCGGCGCGGCAGCGTGCGAAACGCTCGCGGCGGCTTTCGATAGCGACTTCCGCCGCAAATCCCGGAGCGCGTTCGCGCAGCAGCGATTCGAAATCGTAGGTGCGGCCGCGGTACCAGTGGCTCTTGTTTTCCCGATCCGCCTTAGCACGCAGATCCCATTTTTCCGGCGGCGTGGACAGCAATGGCCCGTGCGCCGACCCGATTCCTAACACGATCTCTGCCATGAATCCTCCAAAACTAGAAAGGTTACCTGATTCCGGGATGCGGTGGGGCCCATAAAGCAAAACCCCCGTAGCTCCGAATAGGAACCACGGGGGTTCGGTAGCCTTTGGATAACCTGAGGGCTAACTGACGCTTGAGGCAGCCGGTCCACAGGAACCTGACCCCGCCACTGGACGGGATCTCAGCATTAGAGGCACGACTTCAGCAGTCGGCCACCTCACGCGGTTTATTACTACTATCCATTTTTACTGGACCACCTCCTTTCCCAGTGATACTTACATGCTCGCACGACCTTCGACCGGTGTCAAACAGTTTGCCCTCAACCGATTCCGACCCGTAATCCGTCCGTAGGGTAGCGGCAAACCCTCTGGCGCAGCCGATAGGCCCGGATTTTGGCGCAGTGTGACCTTTTCACCGATTGGGTGCGTCTTCCGTTTCTGAGCCTGCCCAGCAAGAGCAAAAGCCTAGCGGAAGGAGAGTTTCTCTTCCAATTGGATCCCGGCAGTGAATTCCGCGTTCATCGTCAGTGGTTCGATCAGGCGGCCATGGCGGAGTTGCTGGAAACAGACTTTGCGGTGGCGGCAAAGGACCGGATGGACCGCTGCCTGGATCGCTTGCTGGAGCACAAAGAAGAACTGTTCCAGCATCTGCGCGAGCGCTGGCAGGACCTATTCGCCACACACTGCGACGTTTTGTTTTATGACCTGACCAGCACGTATTTCCA
>DATGKM010000180.1:0-7590 GCA_035294665.1 Bryobacteraceae bacterium
GGCAAATCGACGAGCGCCTTATGTTCGAGCAGCAGCGCCGTAAATTGGGCGTCGCCGGCGCGGGCGGCGCGCAGTAGCGGCGTGGCGCCCTGCGAGAGCATGGTATCGCCACCGCGATCCTGCGGAACGTCGCGATAGGGCGGGCGCCGTTTCAACTGAAGGTTCGGATCGGCGCCGCGTTCGAGCAGCATGCGTCCGATATCGAGCGCGCTGAGCCTATCCGTGCTTGGCAGAACCGACATGGCGCCGTTGCCTTTCACCGGCAATGTGTTGACGTCGGCGGCCATGTAAATGGGCGAGCGGCCGAACAGATCCCATTTGTCCACATCGGCCCCGCCTTTAATGATGACGGCGGCCGTATCGAAGTGCATGTTCTCGATGGCCAGCAGCAGCGGGGTCTCGCGGTCCGGATCTTCGGAATCGGGATCGGCGCCGGCCGCCAGCAGGTACTCGGCGCAGCGCGCGCAGCCTTCGCGGGCGGCGTAGTGCAGCGGGGTGAAGCCGCCCTTGTTCATATCCTTCGGGCGCGGCTCCTGAATCACTTTGCGCGGCCACTGATGGATTTTGCCGTGGTCGTTGAGATTCGCGCCTTTCGACGCCAGGAATTGGACCATATCGGGCTGGCTCTGCGCGGCGGCCCACATGATGGCCGATTGCCCGCCCCAGCTTTCCTTGGCGTTGATGTCCGCCCCCGCATCGAGGAGCAGTTTGGCGGCCTCCACGTGCCCGCTGCGCGCGACGGCCATGAGCGGAGTTTCGCCGTTGGGAGTCTTGAAATTGGGATCGGCGCCGGCTTTGAGCAAGGCATCGATCACCGGCGCGGAACCGATGATGGAGGCTTCCGTGATGGCGGAGGTCCCCAACTGGTTTTCCAGTTTCACGTTCGCGCCGGCTTTGATCAGCGCGCGGACGAGTTCCAGATCGTTGTTGGCGGCGGCGTACATGATGGCGGTGCTGCCATCCGCGCCGGTAGCGTTGACGTCCGTGCCCTTGGCGCCGATGAGACGCATGGCCGCGAGATGGTCGCCCGATTCGGCGGCGGATAACAGGGGGGCTTCGGCGGCTCGCAGCGCGGGACCGGCGAATAGGACCAGCGTGAGAGCAGCAAGAGCTCCGCCCTTGGCGCGCTTGGCAGGCGGAAGCGCCCGCCCCGCCTTGACTGCAAAGGAGTATGGTTTGGCCGCCGGGGGCATGGATTAAACCTCCGAAAGACCCTGGGTGCTGTCGCCGATCGATTTCACCGGAATATCGTTGCGCTCAAGCAGCGTGAACAGCAGGTCGCCGTGGCGCGAATCCTGCGGATATTTGAGGTGCTGGCCGCCTTTGATTTTTCCGTTGGCGTGCCCCAAAATGGCGTTCGGCAGCGGATCGTTATTGTGCTTGTCGCTGTTGCTCATATCGCTACCGAACAGAATGGTGGCGTGATCGAGCACGGTGCCGTCGCCTTCCTTGGCCGAGGCGAGTTTCTTGACGAAGTCGGCGAACACCTTGGTGTGGTAGTTCTGAATCTTCACCAGCTTGTCCATCTTTTCCGGATTGTTGCCGTGATGCGAGAGCGGATGGAAGCCCTCGGCAATGCCTAGGTTAGTGAACGTGCGCATGCTGGCCTCATGGTCCAGGGAGAAGGTAATCACGCGCGTTACATCGGCCTGGAAGGCCAGCGCCATCAGGTCGAACATGAGCTTGTAGTACTCGGTGATATCGGTGGGCGTGCCAATGGGCGCGTCCGGAATTACCAGTTCGGTGTGGCTTTGCTTCTCGGCCATCTGCACCCGCCGCTCAATTTCGCGGACGGAATCGAGATAGTCGCCGACCACGTGACGATCCTCCAGGCCGAGACTGGCCTGGAGCCGCTTGGCCTCGCCTTGCACGCGATCGAGAATGCTGCCGGTTTCCTGCAGAATCTGGGCGCGTTCCTGGTCGGTATCGCCCTGGCCGAATAGCTTCTGGAAAACCGCGCGCGGGTTGCTTTCCTGCGGCAGCGGCTGCGTGGGCGTGCGCCAGGAGACGCGAGCGCTGGTTTGCGACGCGCAGAGTTCCAGCGAGGGCAGGCGCGTTTCCTGGCCGACGTGGCGCGCCGCGATCTGATCGCAGCTCACCCCCGAATCCGGGCCGGCCTTGCCGAAGTCCCACGGCTTGACGCAGGTGAGCCAGTCCTGCTCGATATAGGCGTGGGGCTCGGGCGTTTCGGCTGGCTTGTTGCGCAGACCCGAGACGATCGTCAGATGCTTGCGGAAAGGCTCGAGCGGCTCGAGGATGGGCGACATCTTGTAATCGGTGCCCGTCTCTTTCGGCGACCAGCGGTCCATGATGGCGCCATGCGGAAAGCCCACAAAGGCGAAGCGCTTTATGGTCTTGCCGGCGGCGGTATCCGCCCAGGCCGTGGAGGCGGGAAACATCGCGTCCAAAAGCGGGAGCGCGATCGAGGCGCCCATTCCTTTCAAAACAGTGCGGCGTGGAACGTGCTTTTTCGATAGGAACATGATGTCGTCTCCTTATTTATTGGCTGCGCTCAATACGGGTTGCGGCTGGGGTTGCGGTACCCGCCGCATCTGAAACTGATCGCTATTCACCACAGCTTGGACGATGGCCGAAAACCGGTAATTTTTCGCTGCCGTCTCGCGCACGATCTGGCGGACGGTGGGCATATCGTAATAGTCGCGCGCGCGGCCCATGGCGTACGTCAGCAGGTTTTCGACGAACGTCTGCACGAACTGCTCGGGCCGCCGCAGCAGGGCCTTGCGCAGATCGTCGGGACCGTTGATTTTTGTGCCGTCGGGCAGTTCCCCGGCCGAATCGATGGGCGTGCCGGCGAAGCGGTCTTTATCCCGCCACATGCCGACCGCGTCGAAGTTTTCGAGCGCGAAGCCGAGCGGGTCCATGACGGCGTGGCAGGACGCGCAGGTGGGATTGGCGCGGTGTTTCGCCATCATTTCGCGGACGGTGAGGGCTTTGGTGGTGCCGATGTCCTTGTCGTTCAGAGGCGGAATATTGGGGGGCGGATTGGCCGGCGGCACGCCCTCGAGGTAGGTGAGAATGAATTTCCCGCGCAGCACGGGCGAAGTGCGGTTCGGATAGGCGGCGGACATCAGAATGGCGCCCTTGCCGAGCAGGCCCCAGCGCGCCGAATCCTTCAACTCCACGCGGCGGAACTCATCGCCTTTGATGTTGGTGATGCCATATTGCAGCGCCAGGCGCTCATTCAAATACGTGTGGCTGGCGCTGAGCAGGTCCACCACGCTGCGATCTTCGCGGAAGATGCTGTCGGTGAATAACGCCAGCTCGGTGCGGTAATCCTGGCGCGGGTCCAAACGGCCCGAAGCATAAGGGAAGACCTCGCTATTCGGAATCACCTCGTCGAGCCGGCTCATTTCGAGCCACTGAAACACGAAATTAGTGGCCAGGGTTTTCGACCGCGGATCGGCCAGCATGCGCCGGATCTGATTCCGCAAAACCGCCTGATCGCTGAGCTTATTCTTCGCCGCGACATCGATCAGCTCGTCGTCGGGAATCGAGTTCCACAAGAAGAAGGCCAGCTTGGAGGCAAGTTCCAGATCGGTGATGGTGTACTTGTCGCCCGGCTTCAACCCGGCGGGCACGCGCTCGCCGCGATACAGGAAGAAGGGGCTGGCGAGCAGGCCGGTGATTCCTTCGCGAATGCCGGATTCGAAGCCTCCTTGCCTGGCGCCCTCGGCGTAGTAGTCCATTAACTCGGCGATATCGTCACCGTTTACGGGGCGGCGGTAGGCGCGCTTTGCCAGGCGCGCAAAAATCTCCTTCGCGCAGGCTTCGGGGGTTTTGGATTTGTCCTTTTCCGGGTGGCAGCTAAAAATAAGGTCGCGGCTGGGAGTTTCGCTCAGGCCGCTGGGGTTGAAGGGGCCCAAAAGCTGGAAGGAGCTGACGCGGTAGGAACGGTCCTGCCCGCCGCCCAGAGCGAACTGCTGCAACTGGTCGTCGGATTCGGCGAAGCTCTGGCGGCGGAAGGTGACGCCGATTTTGTGCGGCCCGGCAGTGGCCTCGAATTTGATGTTCTTCAGCCGGGCATTCACTTTATCCATGGCGCCGCTCTGCACCTGGTCGTACAGCTTCATGTCTTCCTCGCCGCCGATTACGGTCTGGTAGACGATTTTGTTATCGAGCGTCACCACCAGCGGATTTTCGTACTCCATGCCGTTGCCCCAGATGTGGGTGGCCATATCGGCAACGTTGATGCGGTATTCGCCATCGGCGGGCAGATCGACATCGGCCAGAATTCCTCCGCGTGTGCCCAGAGGCAGGCCGGGCACGTGGGTGAGCTGGTTGCCGGGGGCGGCTTTAAACGTCCAGCCCTGCGGGCGCGAATCGCGCTTGCCCAGCGCGAGCAGCGCGACGGTATGCGCGGCATGCACGTATTGCTCGACGAAGGAAGGCGAAACCTGCAGCGCGGCGGCGTTATTGTCGTAGCCCTGCTCGGTGTCGTCGGGCGGCAGCAGATCGGCCGCGTTCACATCCACCAGCAGCAGATCGCGCACGGCGTTCTGGTATTCCTTGCGGTTCAAACGATGCAGCACAACCTGGTCGGTGATGTGGTTCTCATCGGGAACCTTGTCGAGCGTGTCTTCGAGGTATGCCACCAGCGCATCTACCGTTTTGCCGTCGGGTTGCTTCGCTCCGGGGGGCGGCATGACGCGGCCCCGCAGCTTCAGCACGGCTTTCTCGAACAGCTTGGGATTCTGCGCGACCTTGGCGGCGGTGACGTCCTGGAAGCTGACGCCGCCGGTTTTGGCCTTATCGTTGTGGCAGCCCACGCAATACTGCTTCATGGCGGCGAGTGGGGCATCGCCCGGCGCCTGACCTGCCGGCGCTTGCGCGCGGCCCGCCCGCGCAACCACGCCAACCAGGGCAAGCGAGAGGATTAGGCAGTGAATCTGTCGCATCGGCTGCGTCCTTTATGCGTCCGGTGAAAGATAGGCCCACTGGCTCTCGAAAGCCATGCGGATGAATTCGTCCGAGTTGCCCATTTTGGCCTCGAATTCCTTGGCCGGTTTGGCGGCCACCGCCTCATCCGGCCCGCGCCCTTTATTCAGCATCTGGTTGAGGCGGTCGAAGATGGTTTCGTACATTTCAGCCTGCGCGGTTATGTCGGCATAGCCGAGCACGGGGCCCTGAGCGGGCACGATTCTGGTTTCCTTGTTGGCGATAACCATCAGCCGCCGCATCACGCCCGCCATCCCGCCAATCCAGCCGCCCGTCCACCAATCGACCATGGGCCAGCCTTCGCCGTACGCCGCGCCGCCCACTGCCAGGATATTCTGCCGCGGGAAGTAGACGTAGAGATCGCCATCGGTATGCGCCGCGTCCGGCAGATAACCGTAACGGATTCCGGATTCGAGCGCCCCTTTGTCGTAAAACGTTTTGTTCGGCTGGGCGATTTTCGGCAGCTTCTGGAATTTCTGCCCGTTCCACGGCCAGGTGATATTTTGCGTAAGCCAAAGCCGGGTGTTTTCGTGGGCAATGATGGTGGCGCCCGCCATCCCCAGGGCCTCGTTGGAGCCGGTCTGTTCGGGATGCCAATGCGTGTTGAACAGTGCTTTTACGGGGCCGCTATTGGGCAAGGCGGCTACCGCCTGCGCCAAAGCCGGTGCGTTCCGCGCCAGCCCGCCATCCACCAGCAAGACGCCATCGGCCGCGGTGTGGGCAAGCACGTTGGCGCCCGCGCCGCTCAGCAGATAAATATCGTCATCGAGCTTGGCGGCGGCGATTTTGGGACTCTGGGCCGCGGCGTAGCGCGCCGCTGCCACACCCGCGGCGGCAGCCTTTAAGAACGTTCTACGGGTGGAAACCGGCATAGTTCCGTGCCCTACAGCATACTCTTGCCGGCGGCCGGTGGCACTGGCCCGAAAGGGCTAGAACTAGGGCACGCCCAGGGGCAGGTGGTTCAGCGGCGCTCTTCTTGGCGCGGTTCGGGGCGTTGCTGCTGCGGAGCCGCCGGGCGGGGGGCTGGAGCGCGCTGCGGTTCGGGCCGGGCTTGGAGTCGCGGACGCGGCGGCTCCGGTCGGGCTTGCGGCTCCGGTCGGGCTTGTGGTTGCGGACGCGGCGCCTGTTCAAAACGGGGCGCCTGCGCGGGCCGGGCTTGCGGCGCGGGACGGGGCGCGATGCCGCGTTGTTCCGGGCGAGGCGGCTGAGCGGTCCGTTCCGCCGGGTTTTGTTGCGGCTGGCGAAGTGGTGGATTTCCGGCTCGCTCCGGCGCTGCTGGACGCGCGGGGGCCGGGCCCCGGCCAGGTTGTGCCGGCGTGAATTCCGGCCGGTTCGCTTGCGGACCGGCGTTGGCTGGAGCCGTGGGCCGGGCCGCGGCCCTCACAGCCGCCTCGGGCGGACGCGATTCCGGCGCGCGATAGTGTGTCGCGAGCGGTTGCGCCACGGCTAACGCCGCGGGCCGATTTCCTGCCCCGGCGAACTGGGAACGGTTCCCCACGGCCTGCCGCGCGTGCTGCGCCTGCGCGGCAACGGGAGCGAGCCGCGGCTCGCGCGCCACGGCCAGTTCTTGTAGCGTGGGCCGGAGTTCGACGCCACCGCGGCCTCCGTTAAAGCTGATGCGGCTTTGCTGGACACGCGGAACCGGGGCCGCATAGTAGTTGTGAATCACGCTAACATTTACATTGGTTACCTCGCGGTTGTAGTAAACCCGGCCGCTTTTCCAATAAGCGCCGTAATAACCCCTGCCGGGGTATCCAAAACCGTAGTCGATGCCGCCATAGAAACCGATGTGCGGCGCCCAGTAGCCGGCGTGCCAGAGATAGTAGCCGTTCTGGTAGCCCCACCATGGCGGCGTCCAAAGAGCGCCTGTCCAGGGCGCGAGCACCCATGCTCCGGGAACCCAATAGTAGCCGCCGGACCAGGCCCAGTATCCAGGCGTCCAGATGTAGTTTTCCCCGGGACAAGGAGGCTGGGTGTACTCGGGAAGTGGCGGCGGGGGCTGGGGCGCTTGGACTGCCTCCTCTTCGGCGCCGCCGGCAGGCGGGTAGTAACTCTCCGGGTACTGCGCCGGGGCCGGCGCTTGCTCTTGCGGCTCCAGGTTGGGCGCCGTCTGGCTGGCCGGGGATGCATCGCTAGCCGGAGCGAGATTGCCATCGGCGGGGCTTCCAGCGGCCTGGGTTGCCGTCGCAACGGGCGATTGGTTATTGCAGGCAGTCAGACCGGCGAGCAAAGCTGCCATGCAGGGCCAGGAGAGTGTAAGTATGGATCTTCTCATCGCTGTTCGGGATGAGAGGTTGCACGTTTAGGTCCGCTCTGAAGGGGAGTTAATGGGCGCGCTCCATCCGGGCGCTCGTTAACCCCGGCCGCTTAAGTTAAGATCATCGGCACACACTTCTCCGCCCGAGCCGCCCCTGTCTTCGCCTGCTTCGCGCCCGAGACATGAAAGATGTACGACTTCCTCCCTCCCGGCGTTAGCGCTTCGAGCGCCGCCTTCGGATCACCGCCCCCGCAACTTTTTCTTCCCCACGAAATCAATCACTTCCCGTCCCCGCATTCCGGCAATCCAATGTCGCCGTGATACTCGAAAAGTGAGGTGAACCTCCATGTCCGAAACGCACAAAATCTCCGAAGCCC
>DATGKM010000181.1:0-22018 GCA_035294665.1 Bryobacteraceae bacterium
CAGGGCGTAGTCCTGAAACACCATGCCGATGCGGCGCGCGGCCGGAGGGAGATAGATGCGCGCTTTGGAATCAAACAGCACGCGGCCATTGAGAACGATGCGGCCGGAATCGGGGATTTCGAGGCCGGCGATCGAACGCAGCGTCATGCTCTTACCCGAACCGGAAGAGCCCAGGAGTCCGAGTGCTCCGCCCCTGGCGGTGAAAGCGGCGCGAAGCGTGAAGCCGGGGAGGCTTTTCGTAAAATCCAGTTGCAATTCGGAGCCGGTTGGCGCCGCTTGGGCCAAGGCGGATGGACGATCAAAAGCGAATGGCTCGGAGGCGGGCGCGACCGCCTGCCTCGGGGTGAGCCGCCTCGGCCGGCCCCAGTAATTCATCAGCGCAATGGATGCGAGCGAGATGGCGACCACCAGGAGTACCCAGGCGAGAGCACGTCCCATATCGCCTCCTTCAGCGGCGAAGAAGATGGCGATGGGCATGGTTTCGGTGCGGCCGGGAATGTTGCCGGCCAGCATGAGCGTGGCTCCGAATTCTCCCAGCGCGCGCGCGAAGGCCAGCACAGCGCCGGCCAGGACGCCCGGCCATGCCAACGGCAGCAATACGCGGCGAAATACGCGCCACTCGCCGGCGCCGAGTGTGCGCGCGGCATCGAGCAGATTGGGATTGACCTGCTCGAAAGCGCCCAGAGTGGTGCGGTACATCAGGGGGAAGGCGATCACCGTGGCCGTGATTACCGTAGCCGGCCATGAAAAGGCGACCATCAGCCCGATTTTTTCGAGAAGGCTGCCAATAGCGCTGGCGCGCCCGAACAGCAGCAGCAAGAAGAAACCCACCACGGTGGGAGGAAGCACCAGCGGCAGCAGGAAAATGCCGTCCAGCAGACCGCGCAGGCGGCCGCGATAGCCGCTCATGGCGCGCGCGGCGGCGATACCGAGCACAAACGCCAGCACGCACGCCACCGCCGAAGTTTTGAGGGAGACCCAGAGCGGAGAAAAATCGGAAGGAATCACGAGGAGGCGGGTGCGAAGCCGAGGCCGGCGAATACTTCGCCTGCGCGCTCGCTTTCGAGAAATTCTAAAAAGACGCGCGCCGCCGTGGGATTATGGGCGCCTTTCACTATCGCGATTGGATACACGACCGGCGCGTGAGTGGATTCCGGCGCGGTGGCGGCCACGCGCACCTTGGTGGAAAGGCGCGCGTCGGTGGCATATACAATTCCCGCGTCCGCATTGCCCGTTTCGACATAGGTAAGCACCTGGCGCACGTCCTTCGCAAGCACCAATTTACGCTGAACGGCCTGCCACAGGCCGAACGAGTCGAGCACCTGGCGGCCATAGTCTCCCGCCGGCACGCTGCCCGGATCCCCCAGCGCGATCAGTTTCACCGCGGGCTGCGCCAACTCCGCAAACGAGCGCAGGCCCGAATCGCCGGGCGCGGCGATGAGCACCACCTGGTTGCGCAGCAAGTCGCGCCGCGTGCCGTTCTCGATGAGACCTTTGGCAGCCAGTTCGTCCATTTGCTTCGCCGCCGCCGAGAGAAACACATCGGCCGGCGCGCCATGCTCAATCTGCCGCGCGAGGGTTCCCGATCCGCCGAAGTTGAAGTTCACTTTCACGCCGGGATGATCACGCTCGAAACGCGGCCCAAGGCGCTCCATGGCATCCTGCAAACTGGCCGCCACGGAAACGGTAAGCGTCGCGGTATCCGGACGGGCACACCCGAAGCTAAGGATCGTAGAGAGGAGGATCAGCGGCAGCGCCGATTTCCCTCCGGCCGTTCGAGATCGCCGCTGGCGCATGGCAGTGTTATTGTCGCACGACAGCGTCCTGTATAAGGAGATGGCAATGCGCGGGGTTGCACGGCCCCGTTTCGAAATTCAAAACACGAACTTCAATGCCGCCTGCACCCGCCGGGGCGGAGCTGCATTGATGACCTTTCCGAAGGTGGTACTGGTAAAATCTCCATTTACTGCTGCCGGTCCAAAGAACTGCGTGTGGTTGAAGGTATTGAACGTTTCCAGGCGAAATTGAAACGTTTTGGACTCGGTAACCCGGAACGACCTCAGTAAAGCCAAATCGAAATTGAACTGACCGGGCCCGTAGAAAAACCGCTTTGGGGACGTGCCGGGTTCTCCCAACGCATTCGCGCTGAAAAGCGAGGTGTTGAAGTATGGAAGGCCGTTCCGCGGGTTATGGTTGATCATGAGATTCCCCGGAGTGAAATCCGGCCGATCTACGCTGTAGTTGTTGACTCCGTTTGGCTCGCTGCCCTGGAGCGAATTATCGGTATCGGAGTGTATCCAGACTGGGAAACCTGTGCTGATGCGCGTGATACCGGAGACCGTCCATCCGCGTGTGAGGAACCTGGCATGGTTGGAGATTCGGTCAAGTGGAAGGTCGTATCGATAAGTGGCAACGAAGTTATGCGTCAGATCGAACTGGGAAGGCGCCCGCCCGAGTTTGTAGTTGAATGGGTTCACCACGTCGGAGAGGGCTGAGGCTTCGTCCATCGACTTGCTGAAGGTGTAGGAGAGTGTCACCGCAAGAGGCCCGCTGCTATGGCGCAGGCTGGCCTCAAATGCGTGAAAGGCGGAATTACCGACGCTGCCTTCATAGTCGTCGTTGCCATAGTTGTATCCGAACGGGCCCCGTGTGCCGTAAATGGTTTGGCCCGAAGCCGTGGTGTAGATGGCACTTTCCGCAAACGGGCCGCACGTCGATGTTCCGGGGGCCACATTGGCAGGGTTGCTCAGGTACAGGCATAGAGCCGGATTGCCAGGGTTATTGGAGTATACCAGCAGCAGGTGATGCGCCTCCGATCCTACATAACTCAAGTTCAAAACAGTGTTTCGCTTTAACTCCCGCTCGATGGAAAAAAAGAAGCTCTCATTGTAGGGGTAGGTGTTCTTGTAATAAGGCTCGGTCATTCCGGCTAGGCCAACATATGGCGCGTAGTCGATGTTCGGATTCGGGTGATTGATGGTGGCGTTCAAGGGCGGAAAATTAATGGGATAGGGTTGCGGATGTTCCTGCCCAGTGGCAGCAGCAATAAATGGCTGAGTAAAAAGTGGCGGGGCCTGGCTGGAATAACTCAATCCATAGGGAGGCTGCGGTTCGTCCACGCCAATCGTGTTCCCTTGAATCACGGTGTAGTAAATTCCATAGCCTGCACGGATGCTCGTTTTCGGCGTAACTGCATATGCCAGTCCCAGCCGGGGAGAAAATTTGTTGCCCAACGGGACCAGCGTAGGGGGTATACCTTTGTCGGTCGGATATACCAGTCCAAGGAACGCCGTTGGGTAAACCTGCGACTGCTGTCCCGCTACCATCGCAGGAATCTGATTGAATTTCTCCGACCAGTATTCCAGCAGCTCGTAACGCAGACCCACATTGAATGTCAGTTTCGGTGTCGCCTTCCAGCTATCCTCCAGGTATGCGCCCAGATACTTGTGGCGCGGGTAGTAATTCCCCGAATCGGTTTGCGTATATACACTCGGCGTGCCGATGAGATAATCGGCAAAATCCAGTCCGGTTTCGTTGCCGGAAAAAATGAAAGTACCGTTAAAAGTTGCGTCGGGGGAGACGTTCACCTGTTCGAAGCTGAATTCCGCGCCGGCTTTGACGGTGTGATTTCCTATAACTCTCGAAAAATTGTCCGTCGCCGTGTAGGTATTGTTTGACTGCCACAGGTTCGTGATCGGCATGCCTGTGACAAAAGAATTGAAGACGAGGTTCTCGGGGCCTACGATCTTCGGCGCCAGGGTGTATATGCCGCCGTCTTCTGGACTCGCAAAGCCTTGCTGAGCCAAGGTAATGCCGACATTTTGAACAGGCTTCCCAATGTTATTGGCGCCCCGCATGGCGGTCAGCCGCACCTCATTGACCGTTGCCGCTCCGAACGTTTTGGTATCTCCCAGGCTGAGCAATTGGGCACGGCCCAGATTCACAGCGCCAAAGCCGGGAACGGTAGCGCCTCCTTGGCCACTCGGGTAGGGATTGGTGAAATTGTAATCGTCGAAAAAGTAATATCCGGTGATGAGTCCCCAGCGTGCAGTGTTGGCGTCTATCCGGCCACTGAATTTGTCATCCCGAATCTGGTTACCATAGGCGCCGGAGGTAAAAATATTATTCCCCTGATTGGGCGTCGGGATGTATTGCTCTAAAAATTTAGAAGGGGCCGTCCACGCCTGCTGTGGAATCTGGGCATTCGGGAAGACGCACAATTCCGGCGTGGTGCAACCCGGGAAGTAGTACGGCTCGCCGGCCGATACACCATATCCTAATCTCTGCTGCAGTTGATTTGCGATGTAAGGGCCGGAGACACATCCGGGCAGGGCGCCCCCGGCGCAAGCAGATGGGCTGGAGACGCCGAGTTGGCTCGCTACATCGCTGAGATTTCCTTGGCGGTCGGCAAGCGAAGGTACCGGGATGAGGCCGGAATCAACCCCCTGGAACGTGCGTGTTCCCTGATAGTCGGCGAAGTAGAATATCTTGTCTTTTTTGATCGGGCCGCCAAGAGTACCGCCGAATTGATTTTGCCGGTAAACGCCACGCTCAGGTGAAAAGAAGTTGCGCGCATCGAGATCTGTGTTGCGGAGGAATTCGAAGCCGTCCCCGTGAATTTTATTTTCCCCCTGTTTCGTGACCACGTTTATAATACCGCCGCTGTAATTTCCATACTGTGCATCGGGGTTGTTTGTGATCACGCGAAATTCCGCGATCGAATCGAGATCCGGGACAACCAGTGTGCCGCCGTTCATCAGTTCTTTGACGTCGCCGCCATTGACGATAAATCCATTGGCATCCTCCCGTTGGCCGCTGATGGACTGGTTACCGGCATTGAGATTACCGGAGGGAGCAACGGCGGTAGTCACTCCCGCCATCACAATCGAATTCGGTAATTGCGTGCTCGCGGGAACGATTCCGGGCTGGAGCGCCAGCAAGTCCGTGTAGCTGCGGCCATTCAGGGCTACGGCCGTCATCTGGGTGCCGGTCACCACTTCCCCGACCTGGGTGCTGGCCGTCTCTACTTGCTCTACATAGCTCTGAACGTCGACAGATTGAACCTGCTCGGCAGGTTGGAGCTGGAAGTCCTCGGTAAGTTCACTATCCGCGTCAACCACGACCCCTGTCCGCTTGGACGGCCGAAATCCAGTGACCTCGGCTTGCAGATCGTAAGTGCCGACAGGCAGGCTGGGAAAGGAATAGATGCCTTTGGCATTGGTCGTCGCCTTATTCTCGGTACCCTGAGCCTTGTTGGTAACGGTCACGATGACGCCCGGAATCACGGCGCCGGTCTGATCCGACACAGTGCCGGACACACTACCCGTAACCGCGCCCCACAAGCTGCAGGACGCGAGCATAACCCCAGAGATAATTCGCGCAAAGCCCATAGACCTTCTGCTCTCAGACTAGAAGCCCGGTGCGGCTCCGGGCCAGTTATCTTTTGGCCATGGGACGCGCGTTTTGGTGTGGTGCTAGACGGCCCCACCAGGGGCCAATCGGTAAAACGCTACAATTAAGTTCTAGCCCATTACTTAAGGAATATTCGTGACCGGTCACCAGATCAGGCAGCAGTTCCTCGACTTCTTCGCGGCGCGCGGCCACCGCGTAGTGCGCTCTTCACCGCTGGTTCCTGGCAACGACCCGACGCTGCTGTTTACCAACGCGGGCATGAACCAGTTCAAAGATCTCTTTTTAGGCCTGGAGAAGCGCGATTACACGCGGGCCACCACATCGCAGAAATGCGTGCGCGCCGGAGGCAAGCACAACGATCTGGAAAATGTCGGCTACACGCGGCGGCATCTCACATTTTTCGAGATGCTGGGCAATTTCTCGTTCGGCGATTACTTTAAAGCCGAAGCCATCGAATTCGCCTGGGACCTGGTGACCAAGGATTTCGCGCTTCCGAAAGACCGCCTGTACGTCACTGTCTTTCGCGGAGACGAGGAGGCCGAGCGCCTGTGGCTCAAAATCGCGGGTATTCCCCAAAGCCGCGTCTTCCGCCTGGATGAAAAAGATAATTTCTGGCAGATGGGCGACACGGGGCCTTGCGGCCCCTGCTCGGAAATCCATTTTGATATGGGAATCGAAGCCGCCGCGCCGGGGCGCGAACACGAGCGGTTCCCCAACGACGCGGGCGATCGCTTCGTGGAAATCTGGAACCTGGTTTTCATGCAGTACGATCGCGACGCGCACGGCGTATTAACCCCCCTGCCACGGCCTTCGGTCGATACGGGAATGGGTTTGGAGCGGATGTCGGCGGTGATGCAGGGAAAGCTCTCCGTGTTCGATACCGACCTGCTGCGCCCCATCATGGAGAAGGCGGCCGATCTGTTCCGGCTGGCGCCGGGCACGGATGCCCGCGTGGATACGACGCTGCGGATCGTGGCCGACCACGCGCGCTCCACCGCTTTCCTCATCCACGACGGCGTGCTTCCCGCCAATGACGGCCGCGGCTACGTGCTGCGCAAAATCATGCGGCGCGCCATGCGCCACGCGCGCCTGGCCGGTGTGGAAGAACCGTTTTTATACCAGTTGACTGGTTTCGTGGCCGAGTTGATGAGCGGCGCTTATCCGGAGATGCTCGAAAGCGTGCAGCGGGTCGCGCGCGTGGTTAAGGACGAAGAGCATCGCTACGCCACGACGTTCCTGGTGGCCGAGCGGGTTTTCCTGGATTCGATCCGCTCACTGGCAGGCACGCTGATACCGGGCACAATCGCCTTCAAGCTTTACGACACCTACGGACTCGCTCTGGACGAGCAGGAAGAAATGGCCCGCGAGCGGGGGCTTTCGATCGACCGCGAAGGTTTCCAAAAGGAAATGGAGGGGCAGCGGGAGCGGGCGCGCGCCAGTTGGAAAGGCGCGGAAAAGGGCGCGGTGGTTCCGGCGTATCAGAAGCTGCTCGAACAGGGCCGCACGAAATTTCTGGGTTATACCGAACTCGAAGCCCAATCGCGGGTGATCGGTTTGCTCATCGCTCAAGGGAACGTAAAACAGCCGGTAGACTCCCTGCCGGCTGGAGTGAGAGCGGAAGCGGTATTCGATCAGACACCGTTTTATGCCGAAGCGGGCGGCCAGGTTGGCGATCGCGGGGCGTTATACTCGCTGGCGGGCGATAAAGTCGCGGATGTGGAGACGGCATTCGCGGGTGTGCCTGGACTGACCGTGCATGGCATTGTGACTCACGCGCCCATGCAGGTGGGCGATATCGTAACCGCCATGGTGGCCGTTCCGGTTCGCGATGCCACCCGCCGCAACCACACCGCCACGCACCTGCTGCACGCGGCGCTGCGCCAGGTGCTGGGCACGCACGTGAAGCAGGCGGGCAGCGTGGTGGAACCGGGCCGGCTGCGGTTCGATTTTACGCACTACACCGCGCTCGACCGCGCGGAAATCGAGGAGGTGGAGCGGTTGGCGAACGGCGAGATTCTCCGGAACGAAGCCGTCCGAACCGATATCCTGCCGCTCGAAGAAGCGCTCGCCACTGGCGCCATGGCTCTGTTCGGCGAAAAATATGGCGAGCAGGTGCGCGTGGTGACGGTGCCCGGTTTCAGCCGGGAGCTCTGCGGCGGCACGCACGTCCGGCGCACGGGCGATATCGGGATTTGCAAGATTGTCCACGAGGGCAGTATTTCCGCGGGTGTGCGGCGCATCGAAGCCATCACCGGCGAAGCCGCTTTGCGCCATTATCAGGAGGAGACGGACGCTCTGCGCCGCGTGGCGAACCTGATGAAGGCCTCCGAGCCGGAATTATTAGAGCAGGTGGAGAAAATGCTGGCGCGGGAGAGGATGCTCGTCCGCCAGCTCGATCAACTGAAGGACCGGGACGCGGCCAACGCGGTATCCCGGCTGATGCCGGCCAACGGCGGCCCGGTGGTGGAACGGGTGGATGGAATGGATCGCCAGCAGATGCGCGCCGTAGCGGATTCGCTGCGCAACCGCAAGGTGCCGGTGGTGATTCTGGCATCCGTGGACGATGGCGATATCGCCATCGTGGCCGCGGTGCGGAAAGAGATGACCGCCAAATTTCATGCCGGCAAATTGGCCGGCGCGCTGGCGCAAGCCGTGGGCGGGAAAGGGGGCGGCCGTCCGGATATGGCCGAAGGCGGCGGCAAGAACCCCTCGGCCCTGGACGCGGCTCTGGAGAAATTACGGCGCGAGGTCGAAGGACAATTGTGACCGAACCGTTCGACGCGATCATTGTGGGCGCGGGGCCAACGGGTCTAGCCTGTGGCATCGAACTCCAGCAGCGCGGGCTCAATTGCCTTCTGATCGATAAAGGGTGCGTGGTGAATTCGCTCTATCACTATCCCACCAACATGACCTTCTTCACCACGCCCGAGTTGCTGGAAATCGGCGGCATCCCGATGACCAGCCTTAACGAAAAGCCCAACCGCACGGAAGCGTTGAAATATTACCGCCGCGTGGCCGAACATTTCCGTCTGAATATCCATCAGTACGAGCGCGTGGAGGAAATCGGCGGCGAGGATATGGCGTTCCGCATCGCAACCACGGACCGCATGGGCTGCCGCCGGGTTTATACCGCCCGCAAAGTAGTGCTGGCCACGGGGTACTACGATGTTCCCAATCTGCTAAACGTGCCCGGCGAAGACCTGCCGAAGGTGATTCACTACTATAAAGAGGCGCACCCCTATTACAACCACGATGTCGCCGTGGTCGGCGCTAAGAATTCGGCGGCGATCGCCGCGCTCGAACTGTTTTGGACCGGCGCCCGCGTCACCCTTGTTCATCGCGGCCCCGGCATCCATCACCACGTCAAATATTGGATTAAACCCAATATTGAAAACCGCATCAAAAGCGGAGAAATTCAGGCGTACTTCAACTCGAGCGTGTTGGAGATTTGTCGCGACCGGATTCGAATTCAAACGCCGGATGGCGAAGCGGTGCTGAAAAATGATTTCGTTTTTGCCATGACCGGGTATCAACCCGATTGGAAATTTTTGAATGCCGCGGGCATTACATTGGATCCGGAAACCCGCCGTCCCCGAACCAGTTCTACTACTTTGGAGAGTGAGCGTACCGGTGTGTACCTGGCTGGAGTGATTGTGGCGGGCATGCACACGAACGAAATTTTTATCGAGAACGGTAGATTTCATGGGCAATTGATTGCCGAAGCGATCCGCGGAAAATTGCGCGAATAATCGATCCCGCCGTTGTTTGCATTCGCACACCGCTAGTATTCTCAGTACTTTGGTAGACTGAAACTTCCCCTGTTTTTCTTGTATCTATTCTATGGAAGGGAGCCCGAATATGCTGCAATCACTAATCAACGCGTTCTTCGGCTGTGCACATCGCAGAACTACTTTTCCGCTGACCCCATCGCGCAAGAGCTCAGCGTATGCGGCAGCCGGGTCTCCTCGCAACGGAACTTACGTGACCTGCCTCGACTGCGGCAAAGAACTGGCCTACGATTGGGACGAGATGCGTGTAGGCAAACCTGTATCCGAGCGGCGCCCCGCCGCCGAAGCGCAGCCCAGTTTTCTCCGCTAAACGCCTCTTTTGCCGCGCGGGCGCGGAGGCGCGGAGGAAAAGCACTTCCAATCAAATTCTGAAAACTCGGAAAGCAGAGCTCTATTCTCTGGCATCCGCCTCTCCGCGGTGAAATTCAAACTGCGATTTCGGCGGTGCTGTCGCCCAGATGGTCCTGGCGAACGCCCAACTTATCCAGCAGGGCGACGAGCAAATTCGACATGTGTGTATGCGGCGCGCACACAATGTGCCGCCCGCCTTCCAGGCGGCCGCACGCGCCGCCCGCAACCAGCACCGGCAGCGGATCGTGATCGTGCTGATTGCCGTTGCTCATGCTGCTTCCGTAAAGGATTACGGAATGGTCCAGCAGGTTGCCGTCGCCATCCGGCGTGGCTTTCAGCTTGTCCAAAAAGTACGCCAGCAGTTGGACGTGGTAGCGGTTGATCAGCGCGTATTTATCCATATTGGCGCGCACGTTGGAATGGTGCGAGGACACGTGAAATGCGTCCCGGTTGCCGCTTTGCGGATAGACGGTCAGGCTGGTATCGCGGGCGTACATCATCGTAGTCACGCGCGTAATTTCGGCTTTGAAGGCGAGCACTTGCAAGTCGAACATGATCTTGAAGTGGTCTTCGATGTTCTCAGGCACGCCCACCGGCGCGTCCGGGATTTTCAGCCCCGCGGGCATCTGGTTTTCGGCGCGCTGGATCCGCCGCTCAATTTCCCGGATATCGTCCAGGTAGTCGCTCAGCTTCGAGCGGTCCGCCGCCGGCAGTTCCTTGTTCAGTGAGCTAACCTCGTGCATCACCGAATCGAGCAGGCTGCGCGCTTCCTGCTTGCGCTCGCGGCGCTGCTCTTCATTGCTGCCGTCTCCGAACAGTTTTTCAAAGACCACTTGGGGGTTGTTTTCCATGGGGAGCGGAAGCGTGGCCGTGCGCCAGGCAATCGTGTTCGTGTACGCGCAGCCGTAGCCGGAGCCGCAGTTGAGGCCGTTTTCCTCGATCGCCAGTTCGAGCGAAGGCAGCGGCGTATCCTGGCCGATGTGTTCGGCCGCGATCTGGTCCATGGTGACGCCGTTGTGGACCTGATCCTTTTCCGGGTGGGCGCCGCTCAGAAACACCGCGGCCGAGCGGGCATGATCCGCGCCGGCATCGCTGTTAATGCCGCCCGCATTCGGATGAGCCAGGTTGCTGACCACGGTCACGCGATCCCGGAACTTCTCCAGAGGCTTGAGGATCTCGGTGAACTCAAATCCTTTGCCTTCCGTGGCGGGGGTCCACTTGTACATGGTTGCGCCGTGCGGCACGTAGATGCAGCCCAGCCGCGGCTTGGCGGCCGCCGCGGTTTTTGCCAGCGGCGTTTGCGCCGGAACCATGGAATCGAGCAGCGGCAGCGCCAGGGTTACCCCCGCGCCCCGCAAAAACGTGCGGCGATCTAAATGTCTGCGTGTGAGAAAGGTCATTGGGCTTGCACCTCAGGACCGCTCCCGGAAGGGCGCGGCTCCGATTTTTTCCGTAACTGGAACGGCGGACTATTAACGATCCCCAAAATCAGCGAGGAGAACCGGTAATCTTTGGCCTCCGCCTCGCGCGCAATGGCGCGGACGGCGGGCATGTCGTAATACTTCAACCCGCGGCCTGTCGCGTACGTCAGCAGCTTCTCGGTTAAGGTTGAGACGAACACATCGGGGCGGCTCAGCAGCGCCTCGCGCAGGCTGGCAGGCCCATCGAGCTTCGTTCCGTCCACCATCTGACCGCTGGCGTCGATTGGAACGCTCCCGTCCTTGGTGCGCCATTTGCCGGTCAGGTCGAAGTTTTCGAGAGAGAAGCCGATAGGGTCCATGATCTTATGGCACGCGGCGCAGACCGCGTTCGACCGGTGTAGTTCCATCTTCTGCCGCACCGAAACAGGCACTACGCCCCCTTTGCCTGTGTCTTCGAGCGCCGGGACGTTCGGTGGCGGCAGAGGCGGTGGCGAGCCCAGGATATTTTCCAGTACCCATTTGCCGCGCGCCACCGGCGAGGTCCGGTTCGAAACCGAGGTCACCAGCAGAATGCTGCCCTGCCCCAAAAGGCCGCGGCGCTCGGGCGGCAAAGAGACCCGCCGGAACTGGCTGCCGAAGATATTGGGAATCCCGTAGTGCCGCGCCAGGCGCTCATCCACGAACGTGTAATCGGCGTTGAGCAGGTCGACAGCACTATGGTCCTCGCGAATGATGCTGTCGAAGAACAGTTCGGTCTCGCGGCGAAACGCCTCCCGCAGGTTGTCGTCGAAATCCTTAGCCTGCGGATGCTGATTTTTCACCTCCCGCAGGTAGAGCCATTGGCCGGCGAAGTTGGAGACCAGGGCTTCCGCTTTCGGGTCGGCGAGCATGCGGCGCGTCTGCTGTTCCAGAACCGCGGGCTCGTGCAACTTGCCGGCGGCGGCCAAATCGCGCAGCTCATCGTCGGGAATGCTGCTCCACAGGAAAAAGGAAAGCCGCGACGCTAGTTCCAAATCGCTGATCCGGTACACGCTGCCCGCGGCCACATTCTCCGGCTCACGCTCAAAACGGAAAATGAACTGCGGATCGACCAGCACGCGCTGCACGCCCATCTCGATGCCCAGATCGAAATCCCTTTTATTGCGCCCGGTCTGGTAGAAGCTGAGCAAAGTTTCCATCTCCGCATCGGTGACGGGGCGGCGGAAGGCGCGCGTAGCCAGCGTGGAAAGAATGCGCCGCGCGCAGGGGATCTCCTCGCTCGCGCTGGCCGGGCGGCATACAAAAATCCGCCGGCGGCTCGGAGTATCGCCCGGCCCGGTTGCATTCACCGGCCCGACGATCGCCACGCTCTGCACGCCCGATTCGTTCAGATAAACCTGCCATAGATCGTCATCGCCGGGATCGGTGTTCTTCACAATCGCCACGCCCACGCTTTGTGGACCGGCTTTCACCGGCAGCTTGAACTCAATGGACGATTCCAGCCTGGTCAATTTAACCCGCTCGCCGTTAAGCGTGACTTCGAGATTTTCATCCCGCGCCTGCCGGATATTGCCCAGCCCGCCCACTCTGGAGCGAATGCGGAACGTATATTCAGCGTCCAGCGGAAAGGTGTGCCGTACCAGGATGCCGCCGCGGGTTCCGAGCGGCAGCCCTTCCAGGTGCTCGCTCTGCACCAGGTCGCCCGGCGCGCGATAGGTAGAGGTGGAAGGGCTGATCGCGGCATCGCCCACGGCGGCGCGGCTGATCTTTGTGGCCGCCGAAACATAGCGTTCCAGAAGCGCCGGGGATACGCCCAACGCGTCGGCAATGTTATCGAAGCCTTCGCTCGAATCGTCGGAAGGCAGCAGCGTGCTCGCGTCGATATCCAATGCCAGCAAATCGCGAATCGCGTTGGCGTATTCGCTGCGATTGAGGCGGTGCAGGCCAACCGTTCCGGGGTTCGGATTCGCCGCGGCCGCCTGATCCAGCTCCGCTTCCAGCTTGTGCCGGAACG
Source organism: Bryobacteraceae bacterium (assembly GCA_035294665.1). Lineage (GTDB taxonomy): Bacteria > Acidobacteriota > Terriglobia > Bryobacterales > Bryobacteraceae > PSRJ01. The sequence continues at coordinate 12,966 of DATGKM010000181.1, forward strand.
CATCGAGCGTGGCGCGGTCCGGCCGCGGCATTCCGCTCGGCGGCATCATGCCGGCGCGCAGCTTGCGGATTACCTTCTCCCAAATTTCCGGGTGATCGGCGGCGCGGTCCGGGGAAAGGCGATCGAGCGCCAAGCCGCCAGTCTTCAGCTTGCTGTTGTGGCAGCCAACGCAGTATTGGTTCACGAGCGCAGGCTGCTCGGCCCAAAGTGCGCCGGAGGCGCTGATCCCTAGTAGAGCCGCGGCCGCCAGGTGGGGCCGGCGCTTTCGCCCGCCGGTCATTGCGCCTTCCCTGCCATCAGCTTCTCCAATAATGCAATAGTCTCCGGCTTGCTTCGCGGCGGCACAGTGGCCAGAAAAACGCCCTCGGCCCAATTCATGGCGGTGCGGCCTTCTTTATCTTTCACGTCCAGGCGGGCGCCATGCTCTACCAGGTAACTCAGAATATCGTTCGAGCCGCGGTTAATCGCGCCCAAGGCTGCCGTCAGTCCCATGGAATTGCTGGCATTCACATCCGCTCCCAATTCCAGGCACAGTTTCACGGCTTCGAGCAGGTGCTCCTTCGATTCCGTGTACGTCTGCGTCTCCGCCCAATTCACTCCGGCCGCGGCCATTAGCGCGGTGGTGCCTTCGTACGTGGGGATGTTCGGATTCGCGCCGTATTCGAGAAGCAGCCGCATCGCCTCGATATCGCCCGAAAGCGCCGCGCGCAGGAAGGGCGTTTGTCCCGAAAAATCGACCCAGGAAATATCGTTCACCGGCATGATCCAGCGGCGGGTGGGCAACTGCTCGAGCGTGCGCGCGTTCGGTTTTGCGCCATGCTTCAGCAGCGACTCGATCAGCCCCAGCATGGCGTCGCGATCCACGCCGTTGTCCTCGGTTTTATTGACTTCCAGATCGCGCACCGCGACCGCTTCGAAAAGCGGTGTCCGCCCCCACACGTCCATCGAATTTGGGTCGCTGCCATGATCGAGCAGGAACTGCGCCACCTCCACGTGATCGTTCGAAATGGCCGCGAGCAGTGGATGGATCCCATTGGCCTCCACCAGGTTCACGTCCGCGTGTGCGGCCACCAGCATCTTTGCGATCTCGAAATGACCGTCGCGCGCCGCATAATGCAAAGCGCTGAACCCGCCGGGAGCCGCATCGAGCGTGCCGCGGGGAGGCGTGCCGCCGCGATTGATGCCCAATCCGTGCGACCCGCCGCCGGCGTTCGGCGCGCGCCGGGGCGGCGCCGGCCCGACCTTCGTTTGCGTGTTGACATCGGCGCCGTGCGCCAGTAGCAACCGAACCGCGTCCGCATAATTTCCGCGCACTGCCCACATCAGCGCCGTCTGCCCGGTCTGGCGGTCGCAGGAATTCACCTCGGCTCCGCGCTCCAGCAGCGCTTTCATGGTTTCGAGATTGCCCGTCCGCGCGGCGCTCATCAGCGGCGTCTCTCCGCCCTCACCGCCTGCATTTACATTGGCGCCGGCTTCTAGAAGGGCATGAAGCACCTTCTGATCGCCGTTCTGGATCGCGAGGTAAAGCGGCGTGATGCCGTAGCGATCCGCGGCATCCGGCTTCGCGCCCGCGCGCAAAAGCAGATTGACGGCCTCCAGGTCGTCCGCGCGTACCGCCCAATGGAGGGCAGTCGTGCCATCGGAGGCGGAAGCGTTGACGTCTCCTTTGGTTTCGATGAGGGCGCGCAACCCTGCTTTATCGAGATTCTTCGCGGCATCCACCGCGTTCGGCAGCGCGGCCGGACGAAGCGGCGCAGTGACACACACCGCCAGCAGAATGACCCAGGCTGATTTCACGGGATCCCTTCCAAATTGTTGCTAATGTTGACACTGAGCCTCGCCGGTGTCAAGGCCGGGGCGGGATCGGAAACCCTGGTACGTTTTCTCACGTCGTTGAGATTCGTTTGGCTGCTCGCCTGCATACCCGAGTTGTTTTGGATCGACCGATGAAAAGACTCATGCAAATCAGAAGCGCATTCCTGGCGCTGGCCCTTTACGCCGTTTTCGCCCTCGCCGCCCAGGCCGCCCCGCCCGCCGGCTGCGGCGTCTTGAACGCCGGCTACCAGGTACTTACCATTCCCAGCCCGCCAGGCGGCAGCCAGTATCCAAACAATCCCGGCGTCCTCACGCTGGCGGTCTGGTATCCCACCACGGCCACTCCGCAGCCTATCGAGTACTGGAACATTATTTACGGCTCTGTGGCTCAAAACGCCCCTATCACGAACTGCGGAGACCCGGCCACCAAATTCCCGCTGATCGTCTTTTCCCACGGCTACTCCGGCTGTGGCATCCAGAGTGTCTTCTACACCGAGGAACTGGCCCGCCAAGGCTACATCGTCGCGGCGCCCGACCACGCGGACCGCGGATGCCAGATAGATTCGCTCACGCCCGTCACAACATCGAACAGCGCCTTTGGTTTCGGCAATTTCTTTGTCAGCCAGTCCGCCAGCGCGTGGATGGCGAAAAGCAATTACCGCAACGTCGATATCGACAACGTGGTGAATTACATGCTGAACTCCTGGACTTACAGTGCCCAGGTCGATTCCAGCCGGATCGGCATGTCCGGACATTCGTTCGGCGGCTACACCACCTTTGCCAAAATCGGTGGCTGGCCGCAGTGGCTGCCCGCCAATTACTCCTTTAAAGCGGGGCTGATGTTCTCCCCGTACATTCAAGCCTTCCAGGAGAACAACGCCGTCGGCAATCCAACCGTGCCGATGATGTATCAAGGCGGCACCGCGGATTGTCTCATCACTCCCTGGGTAAAAGGCCCTATCCCTGGAAGCAACTCGCCCGGCGCTTATCAGCAGTCGCGCTTCCCTACCGGGGGTTCGATAGGCCAATCGAAATACTTTGTGAATCTCGATCAATCCGGCGATAACGTGTGTCTGGGCCACTTCGACTGGGTAAACACGATCTGCGGGCTGAACACCACCAATCCAGCTACCGTGCAGAGTTGCCTTGCCAATTCACCCAACGCCGCTTTGATCGTGAAATGGGCGGAGGCGTTCCTGGATACGTACGTTGCCGGCCAGCCCACCGCGGCAGATACCGCGCTGCTTCAATCCAATGGCGCCGGCCTGGCGGACTACTGGAGCACGGCCGCGGTGCCCGGCGGTAGTTATACGGAGGGGCTACCCGCCGCGCCCAATTCCATCGCGGCTATCAAAGGCCGGAACCTCGCCCCCGCTCCGATCCTGGCGGACGGATCGCTCAATATGCCGCTTCAGTTGGGCGGGATTACGGTTTGGGTCAACGGCATTCAGGCGCCGCTATACGCCGTCGTTCCCACACAAATCAATTTTGTCGTTCCGCCCAATCTCGACCCCGGCTTTTACATCGTCAGCGCCCGCGACGCCAATGGCAACACGATCGCGCAAGGGCCGATCTCGGTCAACACCGTTTCGCCCGCCTTTTTATCCATCCTTCCGGGACCGAATCCCGCGAATTCCAGCGTGGGTTGGGCGGCGGGTTGGGCCCAGCAAGGGTCAACCATTACCGGCGCTCTTTACAACACTGCCGCGCAAACCGGCAACCCCATCGCGGTCGCGCAGGGCAACACCTACCTGTGTCTGGCAGCAACCGGCGCGCGGTACGCGACCGGCCTCGAGGCAACTGTAAATGGAGTCGCCGTTCCGGTGGTTGGGGTTCCGGCTCCGCTGTATCAAGGTATCGATCAGGTGAATATCGGCCCGATCCCGCCCTCGCTCGCCGGCAGCGGAACCGTGCAAGTGGCCATCTCGGCCGGCGGAATGCAGTCGAACGCGGTGGCGGTCGTGATTCAATAAGGAGATGCCTCGGCGTGCCGCCCTGCTTGCGGCCCTTTTTCCCTTCGCCGCGGGCGCCGCGCAAGTCGTGTGCGCCTTAGGATCTGCCGCCTCCGCTTACAAACCCGGCGAAGATCAGCGGCCGACGCCGGACGCCTTGGAGTTGGCAGGGCGTTTGAACGCCGCCGTAAAATCCATTTGCCACAATACCTGCCCCTCTGTCGCCTTGTTTCGGAACGCGTCCGCGGCCAATGTCATGTTGGTTGCCGACGCGGGGCAGGCCAAACTGATTTATGCTCCGCAATTTTTTTCCGCGGCATATGAAGCCTATGGCGATGGCGGCATACTGGCTTTGATGGCCCACGAATTAGGCCATGCCCTGGACGATACGCTGGGGGCTGTGTGGATCAAGTCCACATGGCCGCCCGAGCTGCGAGCCGACGCCTGGGCCGGCTGCGTTCTGGCGCGCGCGGATCTGGCCGCGGACGAGATCGAATCCATGCTCGAGGCCCTGGCGAAATATCCGGCTCCGGCGCATCCCTCCTGGGAACTGCGCCGGCCGCCGTTCCGCGCCGGCTTCACCGAATGTGGCGGCGATCCCTCAAAAATCGGCAATTCGAAATAGCCACTCTCGCCGGCACGGTTTCCCCCGCCCGATCTCATGTATAATGGCCGCCGAAGCAGCATCGCTTCATCGACCACGAGGTTCGAATATGCGCCCTGTATCGCTCTGCGCGGTGTTGTGTGCTTTCTCGGCCCCGCCGGCAATCCCTAGTTCGATCGTGTATCCTCACAAGGCCGGCGCCAGCCCACTCACGGTGGTGCTTGATTTCCGCGGGCCCTACGCAAAAGATGCCGTTGAGGAAATGCGGCGCGAGGTCGAAAACCTGCTGCGCGGCACGGGTCGGCCCATCGAGTGGCGCTCCTGGCAACAGGCTACGCATGCGGTGTTCGACGAAATTGCCGTAATCCGTTTCAATGGCGATTGCCGGGCGCAGTTCTGGCCCAACGGAGTAGCGGCGCAAGGCGCTTTGGGAAGCACGCACATCTCCGATGGAATCGTGTTGCCGTTCAGCGATGTGGCTTGCGACAAAATCGCCAGTTCCGTGCGTTTCACGGTTCTGGGCATGGAGCGGACACGGGCGGATATGATTTTTGGCCGCGCCTTGGGCCGCGTGGTCGCTCACGAACTCGTGCACATCATGACTCGCTCCACCGTTCACAGTCATGAGGGCGTTACCCAGTCTGCCTTCTCCCCTAACGAGCTGACCGGAGAGAAACTCGATCTGAGTGCGCGGGATTTGCTGCGTATATCGGAAAAAGAGCGGCAGTAACCCCATGAGCGGCCCGTACTTCCCGCGGGGAAATGCGCGCCGGCACGGTATCATAGGGCTACGTGAAAACCGCGGTCGTACATGGCGGAGGCATTGCCGCTGCTTGCTGCCGGCGGCTGCTGAGCCGTGCCGGATTTCGAGTGGCAGGCGAGCCCGCGGACCGGCCCGGTCTACCCGCAATCATGTTGCGAGGCACCACGCAAAAACTGCTGGCCGATGTGCTGGGGCGCGATGACCTGTTCACCGGGCTCCATCGAATTCGCAGGCGCGCCGTGTTGTGGGGACAAAGCGCCGCGCTCGCGGTGGTGCCGCATGCAGCGGTGGTAGTTTCCGAAACCGCAATTCTCGATAGCATTCGGGAAGAGCCTCCGCCCCCCAATTCTCCTGCCGATGAGAACGCCGCCTGGTCGATCTTCGCGGGACGCGGATTTCCGCAAGATCCGCCGCGCGAAGAACACAATTTCGGCTGCAGGATGGCCGCGGCCCTGCCAGTCGCTTTGAAGAGCGCCGATGCCTCGGATGCTTGCTGGATCGAATCGCATAAGGACGGCTGGTTGTTTTTGCTCCCCACCGGATTGAAAAGCGGATGGCTTCTCTGCGTCGGCGGACAGCCGGAAAGCATGCTGCGGGAGAGCCGCCTGGTGCCCGCGCAGATTTCCGAAGCTGGTGCCGCGGCGGCAGAGTTTCCATCCCATCCCCGAGCCTCCGAGCCGTTGGCCGGCCCCGGCTGGCTGAGCTGCGGCGGCGCCGCGTTGAGCTTCGATCCCTTGTGCGGAGAAGGAGCCGGAAATGCCGCCCGCGAGGCGATTCTAGCCGCTGCCGTTTTGCGCGCGGCTTGCGCCGGCGAGGACGCTCACAGTCTGGCAACTCACTATTCGGCGCGCCTGCTGGCCGGCTTCCACAAACACCTGGAAATCTGTCGCCAATACTATTCCACCGGCCATCATGGCCCCTGGTGGGACCGGCAACTGGTGGATCTCAACCGCGGTTTGGAATGGACTTCCCGCCAGCTCGCCAACTTCCAGGGATTTCCCTATCGCCTGAACGGCTTTACCCTGCGAAAACTTTAACGCCGGCGTGCCTACCCAGCCGCGATCCTGTGAGCTTCCTGAGCCAGCAGGCCGTGCACGGTATCGAAGCGGCGATCCTGTGTTCCTTCGAGGGCGCGCGCGACGATGCCGGTAAGGTTGGCCGCCGCAAAGCTGATCCCGTACAGATTGCCGCCGGGCGGCCTGCCCGCAAGCGGCCGGGGGTAGCCCGACGCGAAGAAACGGGGCTGCCCCTCGCCACCGGTCCGATATGCGTGGCGCGGCAGGTTCCAATCGACTCCAGCGCTCACCACTCCCGGAAGTATTCCTGGCAGCATCGGCCGCTCGTCCGAGTGTGTCGGCGCCACCAGAATGGCTCCCCTGGCTGCGGCCCGCTCCAGCAGGGCTTCAAACAGCCGGCCATGCTCCAGGTTCGGCGTCCCCAGACTCAGGTTCACAATATCCATCCCATGCGCGATGGCCCAATCGACCGCCGCGATCAGCCGCGGCACAGTCGTGCGGAGAGAATCCCAAAACAGTTTCACGGCAAAGTATTCAGCCGCGGGCGCTTTCTCCTGGATTGCAGCCATAACGGCTGTGCCATGCCCGAGCCGGTCCTCCGCTGAGCCGCCGCCGCTATCCGTTTCGAGAACGACCCCGTGCGTCGCGGCAATGATATGCGGATGGCGCGCGTTCACGCCGCTATCGATCACGGCGATTTTCAGACCCCTCCCTTCCGCGGCGGGGAAGGGCATGCCTGCGTCAACGCCTGCGGGAGCTGCGTAAACGGGAGTCATCTGTGCAGCCGCGCCGGTCAAATCTCCGCCAGCACCTGCGCGGCATGGCCTTTGGCCTTGACGCTATCGTAAATCTTCTCGATTCTGCCGTCTGGCCCGATCACAAACGTGCTGCGCACGATGCCCATCACCTTCTTGCCGTACATATTTTTCTCGCGCCACACGCCATACGCCTGTGCGGCGGCCTTCTCCGGGTCGGCCAAGAGCGGAAAAGGCAACTCGTATTTCTGTTTGAATTTGGCTTGCGCGGCCGGCTTATCGGGAGAGATGCCCACTACCGCCGCGCCCTTGTTTGCGAACTTCTTGATATCGTCGCGAAATTCGCAAGCCTCCGCGGTGCAGCCGGGCGTATCGGCCTTGGGATAAAAATACAGCACCACGCGCCGGCCGCGCAGGCTGGAGAGCCGGAATTCCTCGCCCGCATCGGTGGTCAGCCGGATCTCGGGTGCTTCGTCGCCTTCTTTTAGCATTCGTTTCAGCTCAACTTTTGCTTCAACAGTTCCGTTACCACGGCAACGTTGGCCTGGCCCCGCGTGGCGCGCATCGCCTGGCCCACCAGAAAGTTCAGCACCGTGGCTTTGCCGCCCTTGTACTGCTCGACCTGCTTGGGGTTGGCCGCGATCACTTCGGCGATAATCGTTTCGAGCGCGCCCGTGTCGCTGATCTGCTTCAAGCCTTCGCGCTGGATAATCATCGCGGCCGGCTCGCCGGTGGCGAACATTTTCGCGAACACCTCCTTCGCCAGCTTTCCCGAAAGCTCGCCGGCCACGAGGAGCTTTAAAAGCTCGCCCAGTTCCTCGGCGCGGACCGGTGATTCCGCCAAATCTTTCCCCTGCGCCTTGAGCATGCCCATCAGATCGCCCATCACCCAGTTGGCCGCGGTTTTCGGATCCCTGGAAACGCTCGCCACGGTTTCGAAGTAGTCGCTTACAGCCCGGCTTTGCGTGAGCACTTCCGCATCGTATTCCCGCAAGCCATATTCGCCCACGAAGCGCGCGCGCTTGCGGGAAGGCAACTCCGGCATCGAGGAGCGGATCTCCCCCAGCCAGCCTTCACTCACGCGCAGAGGTGTCAGGTCCGGTTCCGGGAAGTAGCGGTAATCGTGCGCATGCTCCTTGCTGCGCATACCGGCCGTTTCGCCCGTTTCCGGATTATAGAGCCGCGTTTCCTGCGGCACCCGCCCGCCGCCTTCAATCACCGCGATCTGCCGGCCGATTTCGTAATCGAGCGCTTGCCTCAGGAAGCGGAACGAGTTTAGGTTTTTCACTTCCGCCTTCGTTCCGAACTGCGCCGCCCCGCGCCGCCGCACCGACACATTGGCGTCGCAGCGCAGATGTCCCTTTTCCATATCGCAAGTGGAAACTTCGATAAACTGCAGCACCTGCTTCAACTCTGTCAGAAACGCATAAGCTTCCTCGGAGCTGCGCATGTCGGGCTCGGTTACGATCTCAATCAGCGGCGTGCCGCTGCGGTTCAGATCCACGTACGAATAGCGGTCGCTATCTTTGAAGCCCTCGTGGATGCTCTTGCCCGCGTCGTCTTCCATGTGCACGCGCGTGATCCCGACGCGCTTCGCCGCGCCTTCCACCACAATATCGACGTGGCCTCCCTCGGCCAGCGGCTCGTCGTACTGCGAAATCTGGTAGCCCTTCGGAAGATCCGGGTAAAAGTAGTTCTTGCGCGCAAAACGCGATTGCGGCCGGATGTGGCAGTTCAGCGCCACGCCGGCCTTGATCGCCAGTTCCACGGCTTTCCGGTTCAGCACCGGTAAAGCGCCCGGCAGTCCCAAACACACCGGGCACACGTGCGTGTTCGGAGGCGCGCCGAAGCCCGTCGGACAACCGCAAAAGATCTTCGTGGCGGTCGCCAGTTGCACGTGTACTTCGAGGCCGATCACCGGTTCGTAGCGCGCCCTTACTTCCGGCGCCGCCAGCTCGATTGTGGAAGAGGACATGCCGCTTTTTATGCTATCGCAAAGGCGCCCCCCGCACGCTTTTCCATGCGGAATGAGCTCTCAGGAACTCTCTTTCTCTTTCGGTTTCCCCAGCCGCTTCTGCAGGTCCGCTACAAACGCCTGCAAGGCCCTGCGGTCCGCGTCCTCCCACTTCACCACCACGAAAAAACGGC
>DATGKM010000182.1:0-53198 GCA_035294665.1 Bryobacteraceae bacterium
TCCGGCCAAGACGATCGAAAACATGGAATCCAGGAGGAAAACGGGGAAATAGAGGGGGATAAAGACCGACTCAAATGATCGAAACTCACTTACCGAAAGCCGACGGAGATGGCGTTTACACAAAATACTTGACAAGCCCTCCAAACGGCCAACCATCTTTCGGACCTGGCGGACGCCATCGATACCGCGAGCGCGGGCAACCCGCTGGCGCGGCGAGCACTGAGGAGCTTGGGCTATTCCGACGATCCGGTGGAGCAGGCAAATGAGATTGGGGCCAAGCTCGCGGCCGGCAAATTCGGCGAGCTGGGACTCAGTCGGAAGATGGCCATCGACTTTCTGGAACACTATGCCGCTACCCTGACCTTGCGCCATGGGCCGCAGGGAGCGGAAAATATACTCAGATTCGTCGATGCCAGGAACGAGCCCGTTATTCATAGAGCGATTGCCAGGGCCGCGCTTCTTCAGCGGAGGCCCCCCTCCGCAAGGTCCGCAGGAACGCCTTCAGTGGGAGAACTTCCAGCGCGGGGGAATGGAATGCTGGGCACGGGAATTTCTCCGGCAGCGGCTGGGGAGCCAGCCGGCGGTAGGGAGGTTTTTGGCGATGGACGAGCAGAAATCGATCGGGGAACCAGGGCCAGCGGTAGGCCTGTACCGGGCATGGCTGGCCGGCGGCCGGAAGGCGCTGGAGGCGGAGTTCGACCGGATGTACCCGAGCAAGCCGGATTCTTCGACGCCGGAACCGAGCGCCAAAGCCCAGTAGACGCCCAGCGGGGCGCCGACAGGCTACTGGGCGACCAGCTCGCCGCACAATTAAAATCGGGCCTCGCGGCTAAACCCACGAAACTTAAACCTGCGCAGAATCGCGGCCTGTTCAGCGATGCAGGGCCTGAGCCGGGCGACCTGTTCGGCCAGATGTCGCGCACGATGCACGGCGGCGTGCCTCTGGATGTGGTGGGCGCCATTTTCAAGGCCGACCTGAAGGAAATGCTGGCCCTGAAGCAAAAGCGCGACGAGTCCCTGGCCGCGCTCGAGAAAGCGAAAGAGACACCGGAGGAAAAGCGTTTCGGACAGAAGGTGATCCCCTATTTCACGGGCGAGCGGGACATGTGGAGCGCGCGCGTGAACCAGGCGATGGCGCGGCTGCGAAAGCTCGTGCCGGATCCGATAGAGCAGGAAGCGCTTTCGCCGATGCGCGACTTCAAGGCCGATGATTGAGACTGATAATTCATGTCGAACACCTTGTCGCGGGGCCGCACGTAGCGCTCCGCAGTAGCGGCAATCGATGCCGGGTTCGCCGGCATGCTGTGCCGTGGCTGAAGGGAATCGGCTGGCGGCGCGGGACGCCTTGTCGGGGTTCGTACGGCGAGCGGGGCTTTTGGCCGCGGATCGCTTGGCGCGACTCAGCGGGCCGGGCTATTTGTTTTGGTAGGTGGAGTACTGTTTTTGCGGCGGATTGAGCTTGATCTCGAAGGTGCGCTCTTCTTCGCGGACGTCGAAGGTCTGGCCGAAGGTTTGGTAGCCGTGGGCGATTACTTGGATCAGAATCTTGCCCTGGGGAATTTCCGGGATGCTGGCTTCGCCTTCCTGATTGGTGCGCAGCTCATAAGTTTCGCGGATTTTCTTGCCGAATTTGAGATAGGCCCGCCCTTCGACGAAACGGACGATCACGCTGGCGCGATCGATCGGCCGGTTGCTGTCGTTCAGCACGCGAATGGTCAGCTTTGCCGTGGGCACATCGGCGCGCGCCGCAACCGCCAACCCGAGCAAAAGGGAGCACAGAAGGCAGCACACACCTATGCCCATTTTTCGGACGCTCGCAGTCATTTGAGACACCATTCTTCGATTATAGGCTCGCTCCCCGCGGCGTACTCGCTCAGATGTAATACATCAGCGGCTCTTTGGAAGGCTGGGGAGGGGACAATTCATCGATCCGGCGCAGCAGATCGGCGAGCGTAGTCTGGTCCAAAACTTCGGCCATGGCATCGCGCACCTGGCGCATAATAATACGGACCCCGCAGCGCTCCACATCGGGACATTCCTCGCAGGGCCGGTAAGCCGTCTCACTGGCGCAAGGAAGAGGAGCGAGCGGCCCCTCCATCATGCGAATCAGGGAACCGATCGCGATCTCCGCCGGGGCTTGGGTCAGTTCGTATCCGCCGCCTTTGCCGGTCTTGCTGCGCAGCAGGCCGCGGCTTTTCAGGTTCAGCAGAATCAACTCCAGAAATTTGATGGGGATCGCCTCTTCCTGCGAGATGGTGGCGATGAGAACCGGTCCTTCTCCATACCGCCGGGCAAGATTCAAAACGGCCTTGAGGCCATACTGGGTGCGTTTGGAGATGGTGCGCATTTTAGCTGTCAGCGATCAGCTTTCAGCTTACAGCTTTCCGCTAAACGAGGCGCCTTGCCTGGGTAGCCCGGCCGGCCGGCAGTAAGCGCCGGCCGCCTGCAACCCGCGGAGGCGCTGCTGGATGTGAGCCCGCTGGCAGAGCATGGTCACGCGGGCCCATTCGAACAGTCCGCAAGCTTCTTCCATGCGCGCCCGCGTGAGAGCGCCACGTTCGAACTCACCGCGCAGGGCGCCCACGTACTCGGCCCACAGTCTTCTCGCTTTTTCGTATTCGCGGCAGACGATCGCCTGGCGAATCGCTTCTTGCAGCTTACACTCCATTGGCAATTTGCAGGTTGGCCGTATTCTCGGCCGCGAACATCTGCGTGAGACTCGAATACTGCTGCTCCAGTTCGGCAATGGCCGCGTCCGATTGCGCCAATTGGTTTTGCAAACTGGACTGCATGGCGCTGACGTTTGCCTGGTCCGAGGTGATCTGACTTTGTAAGTTAGTGATTTGTGTTTGATCGTTCGACTGCTCGGTGGTGAGGAGACCGGAGCCGGGCTCCAGCAGATTGTTTAAGGCATTGGTGGCCGTTTCCAGGAAGCCCCCGCTGGTGGCCGAACCGAGAAAGGCGTTTACAACGGCGGAGCCGTCCAGCTCGGCGCCGGCAAAGGTCAACTCGTCAAAACTCATCTGGCCGGTGGTAGACATGCCGATGCCGAGGCTGGATAAGCTGTTCACGGCCGCGGAGGGATTGGCGGTGTTGAAGTATCCGGCGATCGAATTGAGCGCCTGCTGGAGTTCATTTACGATAGCCTGCCCCTGGATGGCCCCTCCGCTCTGGCCGCGTTGCGCATTGAGATCGGTGGCGCACTGGTTGTAGGCTGTCACGAACGACTGCAGCGCGTTGCTCAGGACGGAAATGGGCTGCGTCACAGTGACGCTCGCCGAGCCGGCACCAAGAAGGTTTAACGTGATTCCGTTAGAAATTGTGACCGTATCCGTATTACTCGAAACCGTAATGCCGGAGTTGTTCACGACGTACTGCGCCAGCGAACCGGGCGGGTTCTGCTGCGTTTGTAGGGACTGCCCGTTGAGCTGCAGGTCCACGGTCGTGGGGCCCAAGGAGGTGCTTTGGAGTGAGATCCGTTCGTCCGGGCTGCTCGCCGAACCCACGTTCACCGCCGTGGCCTGCACCAGGTTCCCGAACTGGGCATTGATCGCGGCCGCCACACTCTCCGCGCTGTTGTCAGTTGGTGTGAACTGGTAGGTCTGACTGCCGACAACCAGAGTGTAGGTATTGGGTGTCGATCCGCTCGAATTCCAGGTGTTCGTGGAAAGGCTCGTCTGGTAAGACCCGACATTTTCGACCTGAATGTTATATACGCCTTGCGTGGCGCCGGTACCCAGAGTTGCGCTGACCACGCCAGGATTCGATACATCCGCCGCATAGGAAGATCCATCGAGCGCATTGGCGATTCCCTGGACGGCGGTCTGCAAGGAAGTGAAATCGGTATTGAGGGTGGCGAGGGCGGAAGACTGGCTCTGCAGGGAAGTAACCTGATTCTGCAGCATCTGGATCGGCAGATCGGCAATCTGCACCTCGCGGCTGATCTCGCTTTGGAATTCCGAAGAGAACTGGCTGGTACCGGTGAAGATGCCGCCGGTGCCGCTCGATCCTTCCACCGTAATCGGGTTGGTAATGCTCGAAAGCGAATTGGAAACGCTGCCCATAAAAAACTCCGAGGCCGAAGGATCTATCGTCCGATTCGGCCTCGAACTTTAGCGGTTCAGCCGGCCGGGCGCGCCCCTTTGCGACGCTGCCGGCCGGTCAGGGGTTAGGTTAACCCCTCAGGAGACTCAAAACCACCTGAGGAGCGGAATTGGCCTGAGCCATGGCCGCCACAGCGGCCTGGTTCAAGACCTGGGCCTTGGAGAGGTTGGCGGCTTCCTGCGCCACGTTGGCATCCATGATGTCCGACTCGGCGACGGAAATGTTGGTGATCTGCGAGTTGGCCAGGTTTATGGCGTAATTCAACTGGTTCTCGCCTTTACCCACCGCGGCCTGCGCGCTGCCCAGCGCCTGCACGGCGTTGCCGATGGCGGCGACAGCGGCCTCGGCGCCTGCTTGTGTGGAGATGTCGACCGAGCCGCCGGCACCCACCTGAGTTGAGGAGACCTTGGCGTTCTGGCTGTCCAAAGCCCCGGTGCTGGAGGGAACGGAGATGCCCTCGCCGCCCGTTCCGCTGGCAACCGAAATGGAAAAGTTGCTCAGATTACTGATGAAGTTGATTTTTTGGGCGCCGCCGTCATTCGAGACGACCGCGGTGATCTGCTGCAGGGTCGAGTTGCCGGAAGCCTGCAACTGCGAGTTGATATCCTGGACCGCGGCGGCAGTGCTGGTATCGCCGTTAGCCTTGCTCAGTGTCACGGTATAGGAATGCGCCACTCCGGTGGAATCGTCAGCCGTGATCGTGATGTTCTGGCTGTCACCGGTGTTGGCCAATGAGGTGAAGTCCAGGTCCGTGGCGCTGCCGGCGGAGCCTAATTGATTCACGCCGCTGGCTACGTAGGTGGCATAACTGGTGCCGTTTGTGGTTGCGGTGGCGGTACCGGTGGGGCTGGCAGCGCCCGGCAAGCCCAAGGTAGTGCCGCTGCTAGCGTCGTCTTCTTCAACCTTGATCTGCCCGTCGCGGCTGCTGATGAGCAGTTTATTGTTGACCACCGACACGCTGAGTCCCGCGTTCTTCAGGTTGGCGCTGTTATCAATCTGGGATTGGATTGCCTGGGCCACGGCGGCGGCGCTGGTGTAGTTCTGGTTTAGAGTCACGGTATTCGACGAGGTTCCGCCAATGCCTCCGGAAGTGGCGGTGTTCGTGAACGTGAGCACGATGTTGTTGGTGCTGGCATTGATTCCACTGGTCAGGTCTGTCGTGCCCGTGGCAGTCGAGTCCGCCGATTGCCCGGTCGCCACGGTTGCCGTTTGGCCATTTACCGTTTGGCCGGAAATATTGAAGTTGCCCATCAGGGCGTTGGCCATGTTGTCGCCGGCGGTAACCTGAAAGGCGTTTCGCGAATTGAAGGCCAACTTCTGATTGCCATTGGAATCGGTGACAATCGAGGCGGTGATCCCGGCCGCCTTGAGTGCCGCATCCGCCGCGGAGCTTTCGTTCCCTTGGTTGGTAATCGCGGCATTGATTGCCGTCACAAGGCTATTGGTGTCTGTGACGCCAGCCAGATTGACGGTGACCGAAACCGCGTTGTTGCCGCCGAACCCCTGCCCGGCAAAGGTGAAAACGGCCGATTCGGCGCTGTTGGAATTAGCGATGTTTTGCGCCTGGTTCGCGGCGTCGGAAATGATACTCGACACGCTGGTGGCGCTCGAGGAGCCAAGGTCGTAGGTGTTGGCGTTCACCGCCTGGTTGTTGGTCAGTCCCAGGCTTGTGGAATCGACGGTGGCAGTGGACAAATCGACATTCACAACGGCATTGGAGACGGATTGACTGCCGCTGCCCTCGCCCAGGTAAATCGACAGGTCCTTGGCAAAAGTGCCGCCCGTGTTGAGGCCGATCGACTGCGCCTGGCGGTCAAGTTCCTGAATATCGGTCTGAAATTCGTTGTTCAGAGTGGTGCGATTGCCGGTGAACGCGCCCGAGGCAGATTCGGTGGCCAGCGTCTGCAGCCGGTCCAGAATCTGCGAGATGTTGCTCATGCCGCCATCCATGATCTGGAGCTGCGCCACGGCGTCGGTGCCGTTGGCGACGCCTTGCGTCAATTGCGCGACCTGATCCCGATCGCCATTGGCAACCGCCAGGCCGGCTGCATCATCACCGGAAGAGTTGATGCGGTAGCCGGACGTCAACTGCGTAATCGTCTGGGTCTGAAACGCCTGATCGACGTTCAGATTTTGCTGCGCGACAAGCGAAGCAACGTTGGTTTGCAGAGAAATCATGAAGAAATCCTTTCAAGTGTTCTGGGCCGGCCTCTTGCCGGCTATGTACTCCTTATCGACGCGGCGGCGGAATTTATGAGGGCGGGATCACTTCCGCGGTTGGTTTAATCCGCTTGCGAGGCCGCCCGCTCGAGCCGGTCGCGTACGCCCGCCCATTCCGGCGAATCCGGGGGCGGCTCGACACCGATCCAGTCGAAGCCCTCTAAATCGAGCCGGTGCAGCGTCTCGTACAGTACCGCCGCATATTGACGCGGTTCGGCCGGCATCTCCCGGCCGATGCGGAGGGATACTCCTCGCCCCGCAGGCGGCTGATGGCCGGGCGACAGGAGATAGAGTGGGGTTTTGGGACGATAGTGCCGCCGGTGCATGCCCGGAGAGAGATGGGCGGTTTGGGAAGTCTCGGCGGCGGGGCGCACCGGGCCGATGAGCGCTTGGATTTCCGTCAGAGGAATGATGCCCGGACGCAGCAGCATCGGATCACCGGCCAAGGACAGAACCGTAGACTCAATCCCCACCTGCGAAGGCCCGCCGTCAAGCACGCAATCGGCCAGCGATTCAGCTACGCGTTCCGCCAAGGTGGGTGAGAGCTCGGTAAAGCGATTGGCGCTGGGGGCTGCAATAGGCACGCCTGCCCGCCGGATCAGTTCCAGCGCGAGCGGATGCGCAGGCATTCGCAAACCGACCGTAGCCAGCCCGGCGGTCACGATGTCCGGAATCATATCTCGCTTGGGCAACACCAAGGTCAGCGGCCCGGGCCAATAACGCCGCGCCAACGTCTCCGCGCTCGGCGGCCATTCCGCCGCCAAACTGCGCGCCATCTCGATGGAATCGACATGAACAATCAATGGACTGGCGCGGGGCCGGCCCTTGGCGGCGAAAATGCGCTCTACAGCCTCCGCGTCGAGCGCATTGGCTCCCAGTCCGTAGACGGTTTCGGTGGGAAAGGCTACCAGACGGCCGGAGCGAATCAGGGCCGCGGCGCGGGATACCGCTTCCTGAAGGCCGCGGCTCGGAACGAGGGAATTCACTCCGGCAGCTCGTCCTTGCCGTCTCCCGCCGTTTTTCCGGTCTTGCGCCACACCAGGTAGGCGTGGATCAGCCGCTCCAGGTTGCCATCGAGCACGCTATCTACATCTCCAATCGCCAGCCTGCTGCGCAGGTCTTTCACCAGCCGGTAGGGGGCCAGCACATAATTGCGGATCTGGCTGCCGAAGTCGATATCCAACTTCGAATCTTCGGTCTTGCGCGTCTGTTCGCGCTTCTTCTCCAGCTCGAATTCGTAGAGCCGGGCGCGCAACTGCTTGAACGCGCTATCGCGATTTTTGTGTTGCGAGCGCTCGTTCTGGCATTGCACCACGATGCCCGTAGGGAAGTGGGTAATGCGCACGGCCGAATCGGTCATGTTCACATGCTGGCCGCCCGCGCCGGAGGAGCGGAACGTGTCTATGCGGATATCTTCGGGCCGGATTTCGATTTTGATTTCGTCATCCACCTGCGGGTACACGAACACCGAGGCAAACGAGGTGTGCCGCCGCGCGTTGGCATCGAAGGGCGAAATCCGCACCAGGCGGTGCACGCCGATTTCCGACTGCAGCAGCCCGTAGGCGTTTTCCCCGTTCACCTCGAAGGTGACCGATTTGATGCCCGCGCCTTCTCCCTCCAGCCGATCCGTGATGATGGTTTGAAACCCCTCGCGCTCGGCCCAGCGCAGGTACATGCGCAGCAGCATTTCGGCCCAATCCTGGCTTTCGGTGCCGCCGGCGCCAGGATGGATCGTCATGATGGCGCTGCGGGCATCGTTTTCGCCGGAAAGCAGCATGGCCGTTTCCACTTTCTCCAGCAGAGCGGCGTATTCGCGCATTTCCCGCTCGATATCGCCGTTCACGTTTTCGCCCTCGCGCAGCAGCTCGAACAGCGTGTCGAGGTCGTCGGTGAGCGTGCGGATGCGGTCGTCGCTAGCGATGGTCTGCTCCAGCCGCTTGCGATCCTGCATCACTTTCTGGCTTTTTTCGGGCTGGCTCCAGAAATCCGGCTGGGCGATCTGCTCTTCGATTCTGGCTAGTTTTTGTTTTTGGGCGGGGGCGTCAAAGATACCTCCGCACGGCTTGCGCCTGTTCGCGGAGGGGCAGGTATTCTCTGTCTAACTCTTCTGTTGTCATGGATTTAATCTAATTCTAGCAAATACCCTTTCTTGCCGACATTCACCGCCAGCGTGCCCCCCATGCGAATCCGGCGTCCCTCAGCCTCGTGAATGTGCCCGCAGAAAAAGTACTCCGGCTGGCGCTTTTCGAGGAATTCGCGGACGGCCGTGGAACCGGCATGCAGGCCGGGCCGGATCTGATCGAGCTCCGTGTCGTAGGGCGGCGCGTGGCACACCAGCACCAGCGGCCTCAGTTCGGCGAAGCGCTCCAACCGCTCGGCCAGTTGCACTTCGCTGTATTCGCCAGGCGTATGGAACGGCGTGGGATTGGAATAGCCCAATCCGGCCACCTGCCACCTGCCGGCCGTGAAGTGCTTTTCGTGAAAATCGTGCAGGCCGTAACGGGCGCACAGGTTCGCCACATCGGCGGTGGATTCGTGGTTGCCCGGAAGCACGTACATCCGCCCGGCGCGTTTTTGCAGGAGTTCGCCGCAGCGCTCCAGGCCGCGCTCCCAGGTCACCTGGTCGCCGCCCGCGATATAGTAATCGGCCTCGGTTTCCAGAAGGCGGTCGAGCGCCTTCCAGTCATTGTGAATGTCTGTAAAAATAAGGAGCTTCAATGCGGAATGGTAGGACGCCGGCGGGAAAAAGTCAAAGCGGCCCGGTATCCGGAGCTATCCGGACTCCGCCCGAAGGCCCGGCTCCAAGGATTGCGGAATGCTCAAAAAAGTGTTGATCGTGAAAGTAGAGAGTGTGACCGTCCCATTTACCGGCCTGCTTCCGGGCGAGCAGCCGAAACCTGCCGCCGATGGCCAGCCAAAAAGAAACGCGCTGGCGGCCACGTTGCTCTATCCCCGCTCCGGCGCGCCCTCGGTAGCCACCGTGATGCCGCTCGATCTGCGCCCGCAAACCGCTCTGCGGCGCGACCTGGGCGACTTCTTCGATTCCGGGCTATTCAAAGAGGAAGTGCAGGGCGAGACCATTCTGGAGATCGAAATCACGGAAAGCGATGTCCATTCCGCCTTGGAGAAGGCCCTGATTCAGGTGTTCACAACGCTTTTGAGCACTGGCCTGGGTGTCGCCACCGGCCAGTTGCCCCAGATTCTCGGAGCCGTGACCAACCTGGGCTGCGGCGCCATCACGGATTCCATCAAAAAAGCCGGCGACGACCAGAAGCAGTCGATCGGCAAGTCGGATAAAATCCGGTTGCGCATGGACGCGATTACGGAGACACCCGTGCGCATGGCCCTCGGCCTGACGGCGCCCGAGAAAATCGAACGCAGCTATTTCGAGGGCGGTGTGCAGAAGACGTTGACGATCGAGAAAGGCGCGCCGAACGGAGAGATCGTGCTGGAAGTGAGCGCCGTGCCGGCGTGAAAGCCGCGGCAAGAGACGGGAGACTCTCTCTTCACGTTCCGCTTCCCGCGGCTTGCTGTGTTGGGGAATCGTTCTTTTCCGGTTGCCGCATCGGAATCACCTTACCCTGCGCCTCCTCGCCAACGATTGTTATCGGCCATGGCCTTTCTGCCTTCAGGTGCTCGGCCATCAGCTTTAAATATTCGGCTTGTGCCGCTGTGGCTTCAGGCTCGGACGGAAACCGCACGACGGCCATAGGAAGGGCCGCCTTGCCCGTAAGAATCTCAACGAGCTTCGCCCTTATCGTTTGCTGATCGGCCTCCAGATTCTCGTGGAAAAGGGGCGAATACATGTCCCTGCTGATCTGGGTTTTATCGAAATCGTACTTGAGCGCCGTCGCCATTTCGTACAGAAGGTCCGTGAAAAGCTCATTTCGCTTTGCGAAGAAAACGGCCTGAAGCTGGGCGTCCTGAGGGTTTTTTTCGTCGAGATGAGCAAAATAGGCCTTCCACGCACTCCGCACTCTCTTGAAGTGCTTCCGAGAGCCCGGGAATTCGAGGTCAATCAGGTTAAGCGCCTCAACGTGGGCAGGCGAAAGCCGTGCTGCCCGGGTCGCCATCAGAGTCTTGAAAACCCTGTGTCGCCGCTCGCTTTCCTCGCGCCAGCGTTCCAGATACTTTTGGAGTTGCACCGCCAACACAGGGCCGAGGAGTGTTGCACAAACGACCGCCCAATCGATCATTTTTACATTACACACCACCTCACTGGTAATTTGGCAACACTGTTCCGTCTTGACAGGGTCGGCAATATCGCCGGTATTTGGAAGGTTGCGAGTATCACGTATCACGAAGCTTTTTCAGAAGCTCAACATCGCTCATGATTTCAATTCCCCGATCCCTGCAGAACGCCAGCACCGCAGGGTGATAGAAATGTCTGTCCAGGGCGCAAAGAACATCCGTCCGACCAGCCACCGCCGTGTAGAGTACTGGATCGTCGGTCGGATCTGCCAGGACAACAGGAACTCTCACTACCGGGTTGACCAACTCGGCCGCGTTTTCGAGTGACTGCACAAAGGATTCAATTTCCATGTTTGTGAGTGCATACAGTTTTTGAATCCGTGGATACGCTAGAACCTGTCTGATCTGCTCCAGAACAAACGGCGACAAAAGGAGGGTGTGCCCTCCACTCGCAATCCGCGGGAGAAGTTCCCGTGCCGGCCCGGTCGCCTTCACGTTGGCGCGAACGAGTATACCCGTGTCGACCGCAATCCTCACGCCGGGTGGCGGTGAACGTAATCCACCGCTTCATCGACGGCGGCATCGATCTCCTGTTCGGGAACATTCTTGACCCGTTGCGCGAATTTCTCGCCGGCTTCCAGCAATCGCCGGTATGCGTCCGCGCGCTCCTGGCCCGTGGGGGCCGGCCTGGGTGGATAGGCGTGGATGCTCACTGCTTCGTCATCGCCAAGCCGGCGTCCGAGAACGCTTTCGAAGGCTTCGCGGATGGGCGGAGTTAATTCGCCTGCTTTGCATAACGCATTGTTCCGCATCTACATCAAGATTAGCAGGGGTTAGCTCGCCCACTGCTCTCGGACCCGCGCTCGCTCGATCCTGTCCTCCGGGTGATAATAAAAGCAGACCCCGCAACCGGACCTGATCATTCGGGAATCACCGCTAAGGAGAGTTTATTGTCCCTGGAAGACGAATTGCTCAAGCAGCGCCTGTGCCGCGCGCGCGAAATCGAGGCGCTGGGTTTTCTGCCTTACGGCCGCCGCTTCGATTTCACGCACACTCTGCCCGAAATCCTGGCGGCGTACGGCTCTAAATCCGCCGAGGAGCTAGGCCCGGCGGAAACGGCGCCGCGCGTGCGCATCGCCGGGCGGGTGATGACCAAGCGGCTGATGGGCAAGGCCGGCTTCGCGCACCTGCAGCAGAATGGCGAGCGCCTGCAGATCTACGTGCGCAAGGACGCCGTGGGCGATCGCGCGTTCCAGCTCTTCCAGGCTCTCGATAACGGCGACATTGTGGGCGCCGAAGGCTACCTCTTCCGCACCCGCACCGGAGAGCTGAGCGTCCACGTGGAGGCGCTCGATTTTCTATCGAAGATTCTGCTTTCCCTGCCGGAAAAGTGGCATGGCCTGGAAGACGTGGAAACCCGCTACCGCCAGCGCTATCTGGACCTGATCGCCAATCCGGAAGTGCGCAAGGTGTTCGTGGCGCGCGCCCGGCTGATCTCCTCTTTGCGGCGCCAGCTCGAAGCCCGCGGCTTCATCGAAGTGGAAACTCCCATGATGCAGCCGCTCTATGGCGGCGCGGCGGCCCGCCCGTTCGTCACCCATCACAACACGCTCGATATCGATCTCTACCTGCGCATCGCCCCCGAGCTGTATCTCAAGCGCCTGGTGGTGGGCGGCCTCGAGCGCGTTTACGAAATCAATCGCAATTTCCGCAACGAAGGCCTTTCGAAGCAGCACAACCCCGAATTCACCATGCTGGAGTTTTACCAGGCGTACACCGACTACCGGGGCTTGATGGATCTCTCGGCCGAACTGCTTCGCCAGGCGGCCATCGACGTCACCGGCGGAACCGAAGTGGAATTCGAAGGCCGGAAAATCGATTTTGCGCGCGTCGAACGGCACACCATGCGGGAAGCCCTCGTCCAATATTGGGAGGGGCCGGACCGCCCCACGCCGGCCGAGGTATCCGATGCGGAGTGGCTCTTGCGCCACTCCGATAAGACCACCGCCGGCGAGGCCCTGGCCGATCTGTTCGAACGCCACGTGGAAGATAAACTCATCCAGCCCACGATCATCTACGATTACCCCGTGGAAACGTCGCCGCTCTCCAAGAACAAGCCGGACGAGCCGGCATTCGTGGAGCGCTTCGAGATCCTGTGCGCGGGCATGGAGATCGGCAACGCCTATACGGAGTTGAACGATCCGCGGGAGCAGCGCCGCCGCTTCGAGACGCAGCTCGCCATGCGGGAGCGCGGCGACGAAGAGGCCCATCGGATGGACGAAGACTATATCCGCGCGCTGGCTTATGGCATGCCGCCCACCGGCGGCGAGGGCATCGGCATCGACCGGTTGACCATGATCCTCACCGGCTCGCGCACCATCCGCGACGTGATTCTCTTCCCGCTGCTGCGCCCGGAAGGGCCCATCGGACTGGCGGACCGGCTGCGCGAGCTGGACCAGGCGTGAACTGGCAGGTGTGACGTGCCAGGTGTGAAATGAAAGCCGGTTTCGAACTTTTCGTCGCCCAACGCTACCTGCAGGCCCACCGCAAGGAGAAGGTGATCTCGGTCATCACCATCATTTCCATTGCCGGTGTGGCCGCCGGAGTGATGGCGCTCATCATCGCGCTGGCCGTGAACAACGGATTCCGCAACACCCTGCAGCGCAATCTGCTGGGCGCCATGGCCAACATCAACGTGATGTCGAAAGACCCGGCCGAAGGCATCGAAAATTACCGCGAAATGACGGCCAAGCTCCGCCAGGTGCCGCACGTCACGGCTGTCGCCCCGGCCCTCTATTCCTACGTGTTTGTCACCGGCGGCCCGCAAGCCACCGGCGCCGTTTTGAAAGGCGTGGATATTACCGCGGAAACTTCTATCAGCAGCGCCCTCGCGCACCTGAAATCCGGCTCCATCGACCGCCTGCGCGACCCGCACGCCGATCCTCCGGGCCTGCTGATCGGCTCCCGCATGCTGGAAAACACCGGCATGCTGCTGAACTCCCGCGTGAAGCTGGTATCCCCCCAGGGCGACCTGACCGTATTCGGCCCCAGCCCCCTCATCCTCCCCTTCAAAATCAGCGGCATCTTCGAAACCGGCTTCTACGATTTCGACGAAAGCTGGACCTACACCTCCATCCCGGCCGCGCAGAAAGCCCTCGGCTTGGGCGACGTAGTCAATCAAATCGAGTTGAACGTTGACGATATGAACCGCGCGCCGGAAATTGCCAAGGCGGTGGAAAAAGTGGTCGGACCGAAATTCACCACCACCACCTGGCAGGAGCGGAACAAACAACTCCTGGGCGCGCTCAACATGGAACGCCGCGTCACCATGATCACCATCGGCCTGATCGAACTGGTGGCCGCGCTGAACATCTTTATCACGCTCGTGATGATGGTGATGGAGAAGTACCGCGATATCGCCGTGCTCATGTCCATGGGCGCGCGGCAGAACCAGATCCGCCGTATCTTTATGACGCAGGGCGTGCTCATCGGGGTGGTAGGCAGCGTGATCGGCCTGGTGGTCGGTTACGGTCTCAGCTATTTCGCGAACCGATACCGCTGGATCAGCCTGCCGCAGGAAGTCTATTCGATGAGCTTCGTGCCCTTCGATCCGCGCTGGATCGACGCCATCTGGGTGCCGGCCGCCGCCATCCTCGTCAGCTTCCTGGCCACGCTCTATCCCGCCCGCAAGGCCACGAAGATCGCGCCGGCCGAAGTTCTGCGCTACGAGTAGCCGGCTTAGAGCGGGACACGTTATTTTGCAAAATGGACCACATTATTTTGCAAACGCCGCAGCGACAGTCCCACCAGACACCAAGAGCGTGCCGCTTGCGCAGCACGCTCGTTTTGCCGAAGGTGGGACTTCCGGGGTTAGAACCGCGGCCAGCGCAAGTCTGAGTGTGGCCGCCTTACCTCCTTATCTATTCCTTGGGTCTGCCGGTAAACTTCACACTCGCGCACGGCGGTGCGGATCTGCTGCGTAAAGGTGTCGCGCACGCCATATTGCCGCTCGGACCATCGCAAGGCCGCGATTAGAAGCCTGAAATGGGCCAGTCCGCCGGCCCGCAGCGTGAGGGTTGGCGGCTTCGCGTCCGCATGCTCAG
Source organism: Bryobacteraceae bacterium (assembly GCA_035294665.1). Taxonomy (GTDB): domain Bacteria; phylum Acidobacteriota; class Terriglobia; order Bryobacterales; family Bryobacteraceae; genus PSRJ01. Next base: position 14,619 of record DATGKM010000182.1, read on the forward strand.
CCGGCCGGTAAGCCTCGAACTCGCGAATCGCGCCGGCGATCGACTGAGTGAACGCATTGACTGGGCCGAACTCCTGTTCCGCCCAGCGGAGGCCCGCAACCAGAACCCAGATGTGCCGCCGATCATCGGCTCGCAGCGTAAAACACGGGGCGGGCGTGTCCGGCTTATTGGGTGCGCTGCCGCACGGATTGTAGGCCACCTTAGTCGCGCCTCCGGTCCCACGGATTGGGTTTCTGGACTACGCCGCACATATCCTGAACATTGGCGGGCGCCCCGACACTCTTCGCTAACTCGGCCAGGGCCGCGCGGAGCGGGGCCACTTGCTTTTCGATCTCAGCCAACCGTTCCACTTCGGATGCGAGTTGCGAGCAATTATCCATGCACCACCTGCACGCCGGTTGTGGTATTCGTCGCCGTCAGCGTCACATCGCGATTGAGCACTGCATCGTTGATGGCGCTGGCCAGCTCGTCGATGTTGTTCCAGCCGACCAGATTGCCCTGGACGTACACATGCACGCCAGGGCCAGCCTGCTGGATCGGGGCGCTCGCGCCGGGGCCGCCGCTATAGCCGCCCGCTGCCGCGCCCGCGCGCCCCTGCTGCGACCCCGCGCCGGTCTGCGAGCTGGGCGCGGCAAACCGGCCCGCCACGGCCGCCGCGCCGCCTACCACGCCGAAGAGCGCTGCGGCCTCGAATGCCGCCGCAGCGCCGGCATAATCGCCCATCGCCAAATCGTAGAATCCCCACGCGGTCGCGTCGAGAGCTAGTACCAGGTCCTTTGCGGCGATTGATTCGAGCGTAGCTGCTACCGTTGCTCGCATCGCCTGTGTGATCGACTTGCTATAGACGATGGCTTGTGCTATTCCTTGCCCCATTCCGTCCGCAAACTGGTCGAAAGCCTGCCGCCCTTGTTGGCCGAGCATGGCGAATGAATTGCGCACCAGCAAGAGCGCCTGATCGGCGGAGGTTGCCCACTCACGCATCAAGGCTTCATTGCCCTTCAGCATCTCGCCGAACTTTGAGCCGAATACGCCATGCCAGCCGGTGGAATTGTAGAGCTGCTGCAGATCGTTGCCGTACTTGGTAAGCAGCGCCGCGCGCATCGCGGCGAACTGCTCTTCAACCTGCTGCTCTCGGCCCGTGCCCTTGACTGCCTGCACGGCCTTGGCCTCTTCGGCGTAGCCGTAGCGAGCCAGATCCTCCTGGTATTCGGCCGCCAGGCGCTCATAGGCCGTCTCATGCGACCGCTGCACTCGAGTGATGGCCTCGGCCATGCGCTTCGACTCGGCGTCGAACCGTTCCGCCAGGCGCGCCTCTTCATCGCTGACGGTCTTGATCGACTGCTTCATCTGGTCGAAGCTCTGGTCCATGTGGATCGGCTCGACGTGGCGGGGGTAGTGCTGAAGCTGGTCGATCATTCCTCTCAGGCGCAATAACGCGCCCGCCTGCTCGAACGCGTCCGCCTGTTGCGCCTCATAGAGCTTGCGCGCGCCCGCCAGCATTTTCCCCTCGGCCTTGTCCTGCTCTTCGATAAATTTCTTGGTCTCCTCTTGGATGTGGTCGATGTACTTTCGCTCGGCCGCGGTAAGCTTGTCGACGCCATCCTCCATCGGCGCGAGGAAGTCCTTGCCGCCCTCGCCATTGGCCGCCATCACCTCGGCCAGCTTGTTCAGCTCGTCCTCCGCGTTGCGCACGATCTCGGCGAAGTCGAACTGACTTTTATAGGCATCCAGTTCCGCTTTGGTCATGGTCATCCCGTTTAGGATGATCTCCCCGAGGTGCGTGAATACGTATGCGGCCTTTGACGCCATCTCCGGCATTGCGACTAGGAAGGCCGTGATCTTCGTCATGTACGGCAGCACCTCTCGGCCGATTGCTACCGAGAATGCCTCCATGGTCTCTTTCAGCGTGTTCATCGCCGCCTGGGACTGGAGGAAGGCTTGTTTGTCCTTGTCGCCAACCGCAAGGCCGAGTTTTGCGGCCTCTTCCTCCATCTTGCGTAGCCCCTCAGATCCGAGGTTCAGAAAAGCCATCATTTCGGCGCCGCCGCGGCTGAACAGGTCGCGCGCGATCGCCGCGCGCTCCGTGCCGCTGGCCAAGCCCTTGAAGCGGTCCATCACCGCTTCGAGCAGCGGCATGATGTTTCTCTCGCCGTCGGCGATCTGCCGCTCCGTGATACCCAGGCGGTCGAAGGCGAGCGCCTGCTGCTGGCTGCCCTCGTTGGCCTTAACCACGCTCGCTTCGAACATGGTCAGGCCGCGCGTGAGGGTCTCCATGCTCACGCCCGTCAGCTTCGCAGCCGATGCCATGCCCGATAGATGTTCGGTGCTGATGCCGGTAATTTGGGAGGCGCGCACTACCTCTCCCACATACTCTTCGTATTTCTGAGTCGCCTCCATGAGCAGGCCGCCGATGCCAACCGCGGCTGCTGCCGCAGTGGCCGTGAGTGCGGTTAGCGCGCCCTCAACCGTTTTCAGCTCGCCGAACACCTCTTCCGCCCATCCGGCGAACTCCTCCCGGATGTCGTCTAGGTCCTTCCCCAGCAGCGCGCGGAAGCGCTGAATGTTCTCTTCCGCTTCGTCGGAGTCGGCTCCGATATGGAACAGTAATTCGGCGGTGGAATCAAGCGACATTTGTGAAACGCTCCTTACGTGTGTAGCTGAAATGAGAATAGAAGGATTGCAGCAGGTAACTCCGCCGCGGGTGGCGCAACTTCCGCAATGCCTTGGCCTCGATTTGCCGAGCGCGTTCGTGAGTCAAGCCAATTTGGGCGGCCGCCATTTCAAGCGTGTACTCAACATCGCCGTCCAGTCCAAAACGCATCCTAAGAACCGCGGCCTCCCGAGGTGTAAGGGTGCCCAGCGTCTCAGCGATCCGCTTGGTCAATGCCCGACTGGCTGCGGCCTCGAAGGGCGATGCTCCATTTTCATCGGTGATCGATTCACCTAAGGTAACGCCGCCGTCTTCATTGAGCGGCGTGTCGAGGGAGAGCGGCTCGCGCACTGTGCCGCCCATCTTTTTGTAGGCATGCTTGGGGACGCGAATCGTGTGCGCCCGGTTAGTGAGGGCGGTGATTATGGCGCCACGAATCGCGACCGTGGCATAAGAGGCAAACCTCACGCCGCGCTGCCAGTCAAAGCCTCGCGCCGCCGCCATCAGGCCTATATTGCCTTCCTGAATCACGTCCTCCAGGGGCATCCCGTATCCGGCATAGCGTTTCGAAATATTCACAACCAAATGGAGATTTCTGGTGACAATCTCATGCCGAGCGCGTTCGGCATCGCCGTCGCCGCGCCCGATCTGCTGGAAGAGCGCTGTTTCTTCTTCGGCTGTAAGCGGTGGAGTGCTGCGGATCTCACGCAGATACAAGCCGAGGGCATCCAGGGCGTTTTCGCCTGGGCTATCGAAAAACGGATCACCGGCCGGATCATCCAGGCCGGACAGGGATTCCAGTTGGCTGTACTCGTCGGGGCTAGGCGGAAGCACCTCGCATCCTTCCACCCCCTGGAATCAAGAACAGCCACAACATCAGGCAAAGCCGCCACTTGTTTTGGTAAGACTTCGCGTTTAGAGGGCCTACAGCGAGGCCCATCTTATTTCTGGCACCTACCCTCGTCGGCGAGACCGCCGAGCGAGCCTGCGAAGCGCCGTGTAGAATGGCGGGGCGTTTATGCATGATGGTGGCCGCCTCGCTCAAGGAACGCCCGCCATACTTCGGCCGTGGCAAAGGTGAGCGGATCGCTAACCGGGATGGCGGAGAAATCTGGCGCGCCCTTGGCATCCCGCGGCAGATCCCGTAGGCGGATTATGCGGGCGGCTTTGGGAAGCGGGAGTGCCGTCCGCGGCCGGCATACCGAAGCCCGCGGGCGGCGTGCCGGTTTGACGGATCTCAACTCGGCTTCCTCTCCGTTTCCATCTGGCCCACCTGCTCGGCTCGCGCGTGATCCAGGCCAGCCAGCCTGGCACATGCAGCGGCAAGCCGCTGCCGAACGATCGGGAGGACGGCCTCGTACTCGTAGGACTCAAGCCGCCGATCCAGGAAAACAACGAGGGTTTCCACGCCTTCGCCGCTGGCCTGGAATCGGAAGGCGTAGGTTGTGGCGTCCTTCTCCGCGGGCGGCGCCACTACCAGCAGCCGGTTCGCCGTGAAGAGTAGCCGTACCAGTTCGGCCGGCATGACGGCCAGGCAGTCAACGAGCGCGCGGCGGGTTTGCTCCCGATCGGGAGCTATCTGCCAAGAGCCGTTATTGAGGAAGGCCGCGATTTGCGCAGCCTTATTTTCGGTCTCGGCCATCTTTGCCATCCTTCGGGTCGGATGGGGCCTCCCGTTGCGGAGGCACCATCTTTCCGTCTGGCGACACCGTAGGCCACCAGGGTTTGAATTGGGAATTATCGGACTGATCCGCCATTTCAGATCGCCTTTCGTTGCCGCTGCGCGGCGAGAAGTGCATCGCCTGTCAAATCAGGCATAGCCTTGTCGAGCAGATCGCGGGCCGCAATTGCTTCGGGTGTCGGCGTAATGGTTTGCGCCGGCGTGTTGGCGGGCGGGTGATAATTCGCGCCCGTGTCAATGGCGTTTGCACGCCGTTCTTGGTCGTTCACTGTGTCGCTCTCTCCTTTCTGCTGAATCGTTAGTCGCGTCCCGTGAGTATGCCGCGGCCGAGCGCCGTATAGCGGCGATCGAGGTCTCGCCGCTCGGATGCCACGAGTTTTAGTGCCTCGTGATATTGAAGTTTGGGGTTCTCATTTAGCTTCTTATCGACCAGGCCCAAGAGCTCCTGTTCGGTTGGCGTGTTCGCCTGCAACTTAGTTGGTTTCATAGTTACTCCTTTCCCTGAGATTGTTCGTGGGTGCCGACTTCCAGCTCGGACCGCAGCCGGCCGATTTCATCGCGCAGCCCGCGGGTGAAAGGCGCCCAGATCCGATTTTGCATGTTGCCTTTTCCGATGCTCGAATTAACCAGAATGCGGTCTAATCCTTGCGCAGACACATCCTCGATGATGAGCACGCCCGGAATCGGCAGGAGATCAAACGACTGCTGCCACACCAACAGATCGGCATAGCGCTGGCGCAACTGTTCGGCCCCCTCGCGGAAGCGCGCCAGCGCCTGGCGGTAGCTCTGTTCGCCGAACTCCGCCCATGCCGCCTTCAGCTTGCGGGCGGCCTCATCGATCTCGGCCTGGCTGGAGGCAACTCGTTCCCGGAAGAGCTTCACACGGGCCTCCATTACGCGGCCCTGCCGCTCCGCGCAGGCGAGCTGGCGCTCCTCTTCGAAACCCTCGACGGGAGCGGAAGCGCCCGAGCGGGCCGCCTCGATCTCGCGATCGGCAAGCCGCGACTTCAGCGCTGTGATCTCCGCCTGCATCCGCTTGAAGGCGCTCTCGGCCTCTCGCGATTCCGCCGCGATGCCGGCGTGACTGGAGCGCAGCGCGCGAAGGCGTTGCGCGCACTCTTCCGCTGCCGGAGCGCTGAGTTTCTGGTCGTTCACAGTTTCCTCCCCCTCGGGGGCGGCGGCGGCCGAGTCACCAGTCTCGCCGCGCGCCGCCCAAAGCCGTTGCAGAAATTTCATGTAGGCTTATACCGCCGCCTTTCCAAAGCTCACGCCGAACAGATGGCCCGCGACGCCTTCGATAGTCCTTTCCGTGACGCGCTTGCCGGCGTGCTTCGCCTTGAGCAGATCGAGCGAGCGCATCAGGCGGCGCATGGAACCAGCGGCCATCCGATACCAGAGACTGAATGCCTCTTCATCCACGTCGGATATGCCCTCCTGTTTCACTACGGCCGCGAATTCTTCGCGCGTGATACCCGTCAACGGCGCCCAGATGCCGACGCGCGATTCGAGCGCGCCCAGGTCCACCATCTTGCCGGCCGCAAGGCGCGCCAGAAAGATGGGAGCCGCGAGCATGACAACTCCGCATCCGGCTTCGTGGGTTCTATCCCAGAGCTGGCGAATCACCTGGCAGACTCGCGGCCGGAGCGTTTCACACTGATCGAAGATCAGCAAACACGGGTTCTCGTTGAGGTGGTCAACCAGCGCGCGAAACATCCGGCCGCCTGACTGACTGCCGAGAATTGTCGGCAGATCGAAGCGCCTGCACAGTTCGCGAACGCACTCGACCTTATCGGCGGCGGTGAACTCGTCGAATTCCAGAACCACGCACTCGACCTTCCGGCCGCGGCCTTCGCGCCAGTGCTTGACCGACTCGGTTTTGCCCGCTCCGAAGGTAGCGGTGATGACTCCGATGGCCGCGTGTTCGGCTACATAATCGAGAACCTCGCCGATTCTGCGGGAGGTCTGAATCTCATAAAACGTGCCCTGGCGGGCCACGCGGCGGACTTTTTGCGAGTGATTTTCCGTGATAGCCACGGACTGGCTGCCGCCTGGTAGCAGAATGTCACCCGCCTTTGCCTGGGCCAGAACTCGCTTCATCTGATCGACCACCTCCCGCCCGCGAACGCCGTTGTCGTACACGAATGAACGCACGGTGGTGTCGGAGAGGGTGGTGTACATAGCGAGATTGATGGGCTGAAGATCCGGACGCATCGCCAGGAACGCCTTGACCTCCTCACGCACCGCCCTGACTTCATCGTCACTGACACTGTTAGTCATGATCCCCCTGGCTAAAAAAATGGAACGTTGAATCATCGCCGTCGTCTGGCCGAGCGGGTTGCGTAGCGCGCGCCACGCTCACATCGGCCGATTGAAAGTCGAACTGCTTTTCCTCCCGAGCCGCGGCATCGGCCGCGGCGATCGCCGCGGGGATCTGCGCGGACGCCTCCGGGCGCGCCGGGTTCTCGCGGCTGGGAGCCACGGCGCGCCGCCTGGCCAGGCGCGTTTCAGTGGAAGGAACAGGAACTGCGTTGTGCACAGCGGTAATGAAGCGCTTCACTTCGCGTCGCGCGGCGCGGCGCAGGCGCTCATCTTCCTGAAAGTCATCGGCGCCCATCTTGCGAAGCTCCACACAGTGAGCCAGGCCGATGAAACGAGACTGGAAGTAAATCGCCGCATCGCCCAGGTCGAGCGGATCGAAGGCAAATTCCACCTGCTCTCCGTTCAGAGCCATCAGCGCCGCTGGATTGCCCGTGAGCCGGTAATGATAATCTCGGCCGGCGAAGGCCGTCTTAACCTCGCCGTGTTTCACCGTCAGTTCTTTACGCTTGGCAAACGCGAAGTGCAGGACTTCCGCTGAGACTGCGCGACGCTCGACGTTGCGGATGAGCACTTCCCAGGCTTCATTGGGCGCCCACCAGCCATAGCCCGTGGCGGTGACTTTGCGCATTCCCTCACCTTCCAACGGCCGTTCGTTCAGATCCTCGATGGCATCGTTATAAAGGGCCGCAATCTCCTGAATCGTGCGGAACGGCGTGGTGTCGCGCTCGCCCTTCGCCCAGGCTTCGTGCTCCTCCACCAGGCGGGCGAAACCCTCGGGGCGCGCTGCGGGCTTGTGGCCGCAGTACTCGGGGAGCGTGGCGTCGAACTTGGCAATGCGGCCGAAATTCGGCTCTATAATTTTCGCTCGCGCCCGCTTTACGATGGCGTGATGGACGCGCACTCCGAGCGTGCCCAGTACGCCTTTCCATGCGCCCTCCAGCTCGCCCACTTTCGGGGTTTTGCGGCTCTCGATATGGCGGCCTTCCAGCCACTCACAGCGAAAATCTTTGCCGTTATCCCAGTAGCAGTTTTCGGGCAAGCCGTGATCGAGGAACAGGCGTTTGAGGACGGCGGCGATTGAGTCACTTGAGGGCGTCTCGACGATGACCCAGGCGAGCCACTTGCGCGTGCGCATGTCGATCGCTGCGGTGAGCCATGGGCGGGCGAGTTTCCAGCCGCTGCGGCCGTCGCGGACGAGACAGAAGATATCGAGCACGCGGTGATCCATGACCACGTACTCCATCGGCCGGATAGCGGCCAAGTCGCGGAAACTGATGATTTCCTGCGATGCGTGGAACGCCTCTTCGCCACGGCGCGCCAGGGTTCGGACGGCCTCAGGAATGGCGTTGAGAGCGCGGCGAATGGTCTGATAGGCGACCTGGGGGAGTTGGGCCTCCGGCCGGAGACAGTCATCCTCATCGAGGTAGCGGGCATATTTGACGGCCTCAAACTGGCCCATGCGCTTGCCGATGTGGGCCGCGCGCCAGACGCGCTCCTCTTCGTAGGCGCGGAAAATCTCGCGGGCCGAAAGGACACCGTACGCGCCGCGGCGCGGCATGGCCGCCGCGAGCAAAAATTCCATCGCGGCGCGATTGAGGGTCCGGCTCACGCCCTTATCGGAGCGATCGCGCGGAACCAGGGCCGAGAAACCGCCGCGCTCCCAGGCGCCCAGCCAGTGATAGATGGTTCGCGGTTTCACCTGGTGGGCCGCGCTGAGGTGCGCAATGAGCGCGCCTTTCGAGGGGTATTGCATGTGCAGTCCCCGATGCTTCGCCGGATCGATTAGCGGCTCGATCACGTCGAAGCGGCGCGTTGCTTCCGCGGTGTCCTCTTCACTCGCGTTCTGGCCTTCGGGAGTCTGGCCGCCCATGGCCTGGCGCGTGGTGATATTGCCCGCGCCGGCATTTCGCGGCCACTGGATGACGCCTCCCACCAGCTCGGCGGCCTCGGTCTTCGTGAGGAGCGATTTTGGAGCGGTTAATCCCATTAAGGCCTCGCGGGGTTACGCCTCCCAAATAGCTGGCGAGCCGCGGCAATATCGATCACTTTCGCGGAACGCCGCCGCCGCTTCGCCAATTTCCCGGCGGGCTTTTCATCGCCCGCCACCCGGACGTGGTAACCGTGAGAAGATAGCCGCGCGCTGTATTCGCCGATCAGCGCGGAATCGAACACGAGAGCGGGGAAGCCTTCATCGACACTCCAGCCGGCCGGATTCGGCGCGGCGATCTGGGCCAGGATTACCGCATCCTCCAGATATGCGGCGGCGCAGTCGCCACAATCGAAGAGAACCACATCGTTCCAGCGCGCGCCTTCGCCTTTGACCGCGCGCAGCCAGTCACGCGGGGCGACCGGCCAGAGGCGCGGATCAGGAATCGGGAATTTGGCGAGGGGAGCGGTGATCGAGTTGGCGTGGGGCAAGCCGGTTTGTGGAGGACGGAGAGAGCGCAAGCGCATGCTTTACCCGGCCTTTCTGAAGCGCTTCGCCCAGCGCCGGTAGCTCTCAGCCGAACCGGGGCAACCCGCGGCGCGCCAGGCGCGGCGGAAACCGCCATTGCAGATCTTCGGCGCGGTCTGGCGGATGGCCTCCAAAAGTTCTGGCGAGAACACGCGGCAAGAGCCGAAATCACTGCGGCGCGGCCGGATGAGCGACTGGACGCCGACGTGACGATAGGCGCGCCAGCGCGCGTAAAATGCGGACTTGCGGAAGCCCAGCTCGGCGGCGACGGCTACGACCGCAGCGCCTCGCCGGCGGCGGGGCAGGGCCTCCAAGAAATGGAAGGCGCGGAGCAAACCGAGGACGCGCAAATCCTCCAGAAAGGCGCGTTCCGCCTGGCCGGAGAGAGGCAGAGCAACTGGTTTGAGAGGCTCAGGCATGGACGCTGCTGTGCTCTGGAGCAAGGCCGCCAAGTAACTCTGGCGCGAGATCAGAAGCACGAATGCCGCGCGACGCGAGCGCAGCCAGAAGAAGGCCGCGCTCCTCTTCAGTTCTGGCGTGCCTAAGCAGCGCGATGAGACGCTGAGCACTCGCCCGGTTCCCGCTGCGCTCGATCGGCTCGACTGGGAATCCAACACGGATGGAAAATTCAAGCTCGTTGAGATTCAGGCGTCGCCGGATTAAATACACGGCGTGCGCTTCCTGGGTCGAGAATGTAGTGCGATTTTTCAGAGACCTAAATGCCACATAAGCTCCCTGCAGCCACAGTTTGCCCTGAAGTTGGGGTAAATGCCAGCAATTTGCGTGACCGCTCCCGCAACCTATTGAAACATAAAGTTGAATTTATGTTTTCGCTGAGATGTTTCGTGACGCGCCGCCCCACCGGGAGCGGGAGCGGCAGGCCACGGATTGCGCGGCGCAACCCGCCTTCGGCGCGCCGGGCGGCAATTCAGGTTGAAGCGCGATCAGTTCCATTTCGCCGCCGCCTTCCGGTTGCGATACTCCCCGATGCTGATAACCTTGGTCCACCGGCCGGGCGCCAGGCTACCTACCCGAAGGCATCGCGCCGGTTCCAGCCGGTAAGCCAGGCCTTCAAGGAGTGCCCGCAGTGAGCGCCCTCGGACCATGCCGAAACAGTGCGAACCAGACATAACCCGCAGCTCAGGATCTTCTCCCCCACAATATTGGAGGCAGATTCCAGGTTCGAGCCATATCGTCTCTCGGCTTGCCAGGAATCCCGCGATAGATCCGGGCTGCTGAATGCAGCCCAGTAGGTGGGTCCCGATGCACGCGCTCAACGTTGTGAGGTCGCCGTGTTGCCCCACGACGATCCGGCAGCCGCTCAGGTCTCCAGGATCGCCCTGGTCCAGCTCCTCGCACATCACATAGCCGCAGAGGTCGCTGTTCTTGCGGAAGCGCGCATTGCCGGCGGAATCGGTTAAGTCAACCTCGAACGGGTCGTTAGGCCGGAGATCCGCAACCGCGGAGCCGGATGCTTTGACGTTGAGTGCGGCGGCGGCCGAATCCGCAACTGCGATGCTTGGCCGCGATAAAGTAGTGTGTAGATCGCGCATGGCTGTCTCCATGTGTGGTTTAGGGCTTCCCGGCGCGGGTGACGACCGCCCAGGAAGCCCGTTTGATTCCATGTTCAGTCTATAATAATCAGCGGTGTTGGTCAATAAAAATCTTGACAACGTACAAGCGCAGCTTATTATGGGAACTATGGCTAAGAAAAACCGTGCAGCCGTCGCCTTAGGTAAGCGGCGGATGGCATTGATATCACCTGAGGAGCGTGCAGCGCTGGGCAGAAAAGGTGGGACAGCCAAAACGAAACGGCCGAAGGGACTCGCCGCACTTTCAATAAAGCGGCGCAAAGCGATCGCGCGCAAGGCCGCACAGGTGCGCGCGGAAAACGCTCGAAAACGAAAGGCGGAGGCGAGCGAGGATGGCCTTCAAATCGAATAAAGAAGCACGCGCGGAGTACCTGGCCAACGAGCAAAAGAACCGTGAGCGCAACCGGGCCGCTTATGCGCGACGAAAGCGCAAGAAGGCGCGTGTGAACTGGCTGGTGCTGTTCGTACTGATTGTGATCGCTCTTTTCCTAATCAAGCGACAGGGTGGAGTGTGGCTTATGGGACGGCCGGCAATCACACCGGCAGCAGGGCGTTCTCGATAGAGAAGTAGCTCCCACAAAATACCTGAGACGGCGGCGCGTGGGCCGCCACTTCCCCGAAAACGGAGGTATCGAATAATTGGGTTCCCTCGCTGGTCTGGAATTCATCGGAGTGCTGTTCGGCTTGGTAATAGTGGCGCTATACGCCATTGCACCTCTAATGCTGTTCGCTATCAACGGTAAGCTCGGCCGGCTGATTGCGAGCCAGGAGCGCATCGCGAAGCAGCTCGAAAACCAGTCGGCCGCCGAGCGCGCCCGCCACGCCTGAAATTGCGGAACGTTTGGCGGGCGTGCCACTTATATTGAAGGTACTGCCAATATTCTTTCTTCCTGCCGCTTTCTTTGTGGCCGTGTGTGTTGTATTGTGGCGTTGATGGCGCAATGTTGGCGCTTGCGGCCAGTCTATTTGGTTGCTCTGCTCGTTTCCCCGTAGCTACGCTCTATAGTTAAACTACTCCAGTTTTACGCGCGTCCGGTTTGCTGTTTCATACCTGTGGCCGCTTCGCCAGTTATACTGACAACCTCCTGAGAACACACGGGATTCGTGGCGAAGCGGGAGTCTGCGCGACTTTTCTCCTAAACCACTGATTCGTGGTATGGCCTGGCGCGCCCAGACGACCCGCGCGCCGGATTTGCAAAATACTGTGTACCTAGGGCGGCGCGGTGTGTGGCCGAAGTACTGGCGGATTGCGGTAACGCTAGGCCGCTGATCTGATTGATTTTATGGGAGATCGGGGGCGCCCCGGATGCGACTGTCAATTGACGCCGGTTAATGCCAATATTTGCAATACAATTTGGTCCGGCGTACGGCTCCGCGCAGACTCGTTTTTGCTACGATTCGACTGATGGACCTGCCCCAGGCCTCGCTGGAACTCCGCTTCGATTTACGAAACAACATCAGCCTGGAATGGTTTCAGACGTACGCGAGGGAACTGGAGCGCTATGGCGCGGCGGAGGGTGCGCCGGATTGTGATGTGCGCTATGCCTCCAATATCGATAACCGGCGGGGCTTTCGGCAGTTCGCGCCTTGGGTCGCGCACATACTCGGCGCTTGGGATGACATCGCTGAAAGCTATATCTGGAGTAACGGCGGGATTCTGAAACGCGCGATCTGCGACCATCAGCGGCAAAGTGTGCGGCTGCAGGTAACCGGTAAAGACCCGGATGCCCTCGAACAGATACTGCGGGAAATTGCAGGACGGCTGGACCTCCGCGAGAGCGAGCGGGAACCATATCGCTACCGCCGTTCCTCTTTGGAATTCGATATCAAAGGTAAATGGCAGCCCAAGCTCTTTGCCGCCGGTGTGGTAAAAATTGCCAACGATTTGCTGGGGGGTAGACCCGCGGTTCGCGAAGCGTACGCCAAGACCTTCGAAGCGGAAGTAGAGCGCCTGACACCGTTCTATGACCTGCGGGAATTCCTGCAGGCCATGAACACACCCGTCTCAATCTTCGGCGAGGTGAGAATCGTCATGGAAGGCCGCGGTTACGGTGTCGGTATCTCGGTACCGGCCGATCACAAGAAGTTACGCGTCCGCACCTCAGTTGCCCCGAATGCGCCCCAGCTCGAATTGATCACGGAGGCCTGGCCGAACCAGTTGGACCTGAACATGACCAAGGCCGCCGACCCCGGCAGCGAGCTGAGCGGGGCCGCGGCGCCGCCGCCGGAAAATCAGTGGCTTAAATATGGCAGCCGCGTGGCCGTGGCATTGATTGCCGCAGCGACTACCGCAGGCGTCGTGTTCCTGTATAAAGCGATGTGGCCGGATTATAGCGTGGTGATTACGACTCCCGATCGCGCGAAAGGTGCGGCCGAAAAGGTCGTATCTCTGAATTGGTATATCAAGCCGGAAGGACCATCCTTCCATCACATCCAGTTCGCCCCGGCCGAGATCATCATCTATGGCCCAAACGGAAACGGTATCAGCCAAAGAAAAACCGCGCAGCCCCCGACCGATCTGCAGCTTGCGCAGGGGCAGTATCGGATCGAAGTAAAGGTCCCCGGAGCGAAACCGGACGGGGTGGACGTGGTCGTAAACCCTGGCGCCGGACCTTCCTCCCAATGAACAATCGGCCTGCGCGCCCCGGCATGCCGCCCAACCCGCCTCCATCCCTTTCCCACCCGGATAGGAATAAGATTGCCTGAAGGAGATTCGCATGCGGAATCGCACTCTCGCCTCAGCTTCCCTGGCCCTGTTCGCCGCGGGCACGCTGGCCGCCCAGGCGCCCCCGCCCAAACCCAAACACATCAACCGCGCCATCGAACTGCTCGAACAGGGCCAGCCGATTTACTACACCGGCTCCCATTCCGGCACCGAGGGCAGCTTCGAGCAAGGCAAGAAAGACGCCCAGACCTGGGCCGATTACATCAGTTATGACATGGAGCACGCTCCCTTCGACGTGCAGGGGCTGCGCGAATACATGCGCGGGCTGGTGGCCGGCGGACCGACCAAAAGCGGCCATCGCACGCCCGCCGTCATCGTGAACGTGCCCGTGAACGGCACCGATGAGGCCACCGTCCGCGCCAACGCCTGGATGTTTCAGCAGGTGCTGGCGACCGGAGTGCATGGCATCCTGCTGACCCACGCGGATACGCCCGGAGCCATCCGCGCCTTCCTCGAAGCCTGCCGCTTCCCCAACCGCGAGCAGGGCGTCGGGCAGGAGGGCCTGCGGGAAGGCCGCCGCGGCGCTCACGGCTCGCCCACGGCCGCCGAAATCTGGGGAGTCTCCACCGCCGAGTACGAAGCCAAAGCCGATGCCTGGCCGCTCAATCCCAATGGCGAGCTGCTCCTGGGAGTCAAGGAAGAAGATAAGTACGCGCTGGCCAATGTGGAAGCCAATCTCAAAATTCCCGGCCTGGCCTTCGCCGAATGGGGTCCCGGCGATATGGCCCTGTCCCTTGGGGTCCCCGGTGGAAATGTGAACGACCCCAGAATGCAAGCCGCCCGCGCCAGAGTCTTCGCCGCCGTCAAGGCCAACCACCTGTTCTTCCTGAACACCTGCAATGCGAATAACGTGGTCGACATGATCAAGGAAGGCGTGCGCATCTGCGCCTCCAACGCCGCGGCCGCCGAGGTGGGCCGCAAGTTTACCAACCGGCAGTTGCCCTATTGAACCCGCTCCAACCGCGTGTTCGTGCCGCTCTCCGCCGCGCTCGACCGGGTAAAATTATGGAGACCTCATGATCTCCCCGTCCAAGGCCCTCCCGCCGGAATGAAAGAGCGCCGTTCCACCGCTCTTGCGTATCTGGGCCTCCTCGCCAATGGAATCGTCTTCTTCCATAAGCCCCTGTTCGATTCGGCGTACCTGTTCCCTTGGGATTTTCGCGGCGTGCAGCTTCCCCTGCTCACCTTCCTCGCCGGCCAGCTCCGCCAGCACCAATTCGCTCTCTGGAACCCTTACGACTACTGCGGCTACCCGATCTTCGCCTACATCGACGCCTGCTTTTTTCATCCGCTGATTCTGCTCGCCGCCTTCCTCGGCAGCTTTCTCGCGCCCGAGCGCCTGCCTATGCTGATCGAGTGGGCGGTAGTTCTGCAACTCTGGATCGCGGGCATTGCGGCCTGGCATCTGCTGCGCGAATTCGGCCTGTCGCCCGCCGCCGCCTGGGCGGGCGCGATTATTTTGGAAACCGGCGGTTACTTCGCGTCCCGCATCGAGCACATCGACGCCGTGATGGCCGCCGTCTGGCTGCCGCTGGTCTGGCTGGCGATCCTGAAACTGCGCCACCGCCTGCGCCCCGCCTGGCTGGCCGGCTTGAGCGCGGCGCTCGGCATGTCCATATTGGGCGGATTCCCCGAAGCCGCCTTTGCGGTCTTCCTCTCCGCCGTAGTTTTCTCGCTCGCTCTGGTGGCCGCGCGCATGGCCCGCGCCCGCCTGGTTCTGCTCACAGCGTGCGCCTCCGCGCTCGGCGTCGCGCTTTCGGCGGCGCAGTTCATCCCCACCACGCAACTGGTCCACTACAGCGTGGCCCGGTACCGCGCCGGATGGCTGGGCGCGGGAGGAGGCCTCTATTGGCAAAGCCTGGTGTCGCTCCTTTTGCCGAACCATTACGGTATTTTCGATCTGAAAACCTTCCACGGCCCGGGCGACCCCAGCTTTCTCTATCTATACGTGAGCATCGCCGGCTTGCTACTCGCCCTCTACGCCCTGGCGGCGCGCCGGGACCGCATCACGGCGGTGCTGGCGGCGCTCACGATTTTCGGCATGCTCTTCATGCTGGGCCAACACACGCCGGTTTGGCGCGCCATCTATCCGCGCCTGCCGGTCACGATTCGCATCGGCATCCACCCCGAGTACGCCTACTGCATCTTTACCCTCGGCCTGGCTGCCCTGGCCGCGGCGGGTTTGGACAAGCTGCGCATTCCCGAACGCGCGCGCATCGCGATTGGACTGGCAATCGCCGCCGACCTCTTCTTCGTCGGCTCCGGCAGGCCCATGAATCTCGCTTCCGTCAAAGCCGAGCCGGGCGTCACCGCCACGACCTTTGAAGGCAGCCGCTATTTGCTTTCCGCGGTGCGGCAGCGCGTCAATCAGAACAACCCGCCCTGGCGCGTGGACAACACGGCCGGCGTTTCTCTCGATTGGGCCCTGAACGCGCCCGTGACCCGCATTCCCACGGCCAGCGGCGTCCACCCCCTTGCCATCGAGAACATCATCCAGCTCCGCCTGTTGCTCCACGATGGCTTCCCCTGGGGCTGGTATTACCCGGTCGAGAAGCTCGACTCACCCGTGCTCGACCTGATGAACGTTAAATACCTGCTCGTCGCTCCGCAAAACGAGTCCCGCGTGGCCGCGCTCCCCCGTTTCCGCCATGTCGCCACCCTCCCCGGAACCGAGCTGTTCGAGAACCTCACCGTCATGCCGCGCTTCTTTTTGGTGCGCGATCTGCGCCCGGTCGGCTCTCTCGAAGAAGCGCGCAGCCTGGTTGGAAACGGCCAAATCGATTTTCGCCGCACGGCCATTACCGATCGCGCCATCGCTCTTCCGCCTCCCGCGGCTGCGGGAATGCGCGACGCCGTCAAGACCGTCTCCTACGAACCGGCCAGCCTGGAAATCGCGGTCGAGGCCGCCCAACCGGCCCTGCTGGTGCTCTCCGAAACCTGGTATCCCGGCTGGAAGGCCTGGCTCGATGGCGCCGAAACGCCGATCTATAAAGTCGATCTCGCCTTCCGCGGCGTGGCGATTCCGGCCGGCAGCCATCGCGTGCGCATGGAGTTCCACCCGCCGATTCTCCCCGTTTCGCTCGCCATCACCCTGCTCACCGCCGCCGCCCTCATCGCCATGGCAGGCGCGCGCCGCAAGCGTGCCGCCGGGCCCGGTTCGGAAAAACATCGTGCGCCCGCGGAGGTTTAGTGGCCGGGCGGCATGGGCCCCTCGGTTTCGCGGGAAAGGAGCTGGGAGTCCCAACGGTTCGCCACTGCCAAACGCAAACCGTTGTCAAGCCTTCTGAATAGACTCCAATGCACAACTTGAACGGCTGAGACCCAGAAAAATCTCAGGGCTGTCCGCCCGAATTGCAGCAAGCAAGGTTCCTGGCCGCGCGGTGAAAAACCCAGGCGCGGGCGCGGCGCTCAAGACACCATGATGGGACATCTGTTATGGCTTGGGACTCACCTCGATGGCTTACGCTTTGGCAGCCTCCAACTGTTCACGAGCTGTGGCACGCCCGGAATCGGCTTCAGAAGGTTGGCGTACTCGAGCCATTCATCCATTCGAGGCAATTCTAGAACGGCTTCGTGCCACTTCCACCGAACGGTACCCTTGTGGCTTACACACCAAGCGAAGAGATCGGCCATCTGCAGCGCTGGCACAGTACGCATATCCACTTCGTCGTTTCGCCTGATGCGCTCCAGGAGTGGCAGTTGCTTCACTGCCTTTGCGTTACGTTGCCTATCACATACGTGGCCGCGAAATGGCTCATTCCGATCAAAGAAAAGATGATAAAAGTGAGCGCCCATAATGTCTCGCCCCCACTCGAGGCAACCAGCCAGGTTCTGAGTTGCACATATTTCCGTGGCGTTCTTTGGAACCTCTGGGTTGTTAGCCCTCGCCTTAATATATTCCTTCAGCGCTACTGTCACCGTGAACGGTAACAGCCCAACCCGTGGAGACGGATCGGTAAGGGGCCGCGCGATGTGGGATTTGATGACCCTTACGCTATCCATGAGCAGGGCAGCGCTATGCACCTCAGTCCAACCGTTCTTTTCGCGGAATGGATCCCTGACCAATGAAACGAGGTCGGTTGTGTGAACCCAAGGCGCCCTGTGTCTTCTCAGCATGTCCTTCCAATCGGAGTCGAAGGGCCACAGTTGCTCGGCTATGCCGGAAACAGAGGCAAGGGTCACAAAGTCGTATTGGGTGCTGTCGGCTTGGTTTCCGCCATCGAAATAGCTCTTAAGAATCATCGTTCATGCCCAGCTACAATAATTTGCCAGCACGCGCGGCAGTCGGCCCGGACTACCTAAGACGTGTGCCACAATCATCATGTGCCACGCGGTTCGAGAATCGTAAATCTATTTTATCCGGGCCGCATCAACATGCCGGAAAAAAGCGGGTATCTAGTGCGTGTCGAGACCGGTTTGGGCAGCGTGCTCCTCGACCGTCACCTTCTGCCCGTCGAGGCCCTGGATTTTCAGAACGAACTTCGCTACGAGATGCAGGGGGGAAGGAAGAGGTGGACGATTGATCGGCCGATCACGATTCCTGAGGAGGAGTGCCTCGGCATGGTAACTGAAGGGGAGGTCCTCTACGTGTTCGACGCCGCAGCACGATACTACCGATTTTTCAAGAGACGAAGATTTACTGAGCTTTTTATTGTCCACGAAGTCGAAGATACTAAAAACCTGACCGAGCAAGAGACAAAGCGTTATAAAGGTATATTAGATCGGTTCGTTTTCGCGTACAGAGCCTTTACCGGGGACGTGAGCGTAAGGATGCCTAATGATCTCGTGGGAGATTATCCCGTGATCCGCGCGGGCACGCACGAATACTCCGACCAAGAGCTTCAGGCGCCCGAACCAGAACGTATAACAACCCTCCCGCCCATCGATATCGGAGTCGAAGTACTGCCTCTGGGCTTCAACATACATGAAATAAAACAGCCCGCCGTTGACCCGGAACGAACTGGTCCACTAATGTCGGCGTTTCTGGCGAGCGGGGACTCGGTTCCAGATGCTTACTCGCTTCTGGTAAAGGCCCTGGAGGAGCTCAAGATCGCGAACGACTATCGCTACGCTCTCTTGCTGGGTTTTTTCTCAATCGAGCAGGTGATCACTGACCTCCTCCGCCATATCAAGGAAAGTGCTGGAATCTCGAATAAAACTCTCAAAGAGTACGAAGGCGAGGTGGGGATGTCATACAAGATCAACGTTGAGCTACCCTTGGTGTTCAAACCGGATCATCCCGTTCGCCAGCTCATTCCTGATTTAAAGAATGCGAACAGCATTCGAAATAAGGTAGTCCACGAAGGCCGCAAAGTTACGTACGACGAAGCCGAGGCGGTGATCACGGCAGCTGACAAGCTTATTAAGGCCCTTAGGTGATGCGATGAAACCGAGGCTTGAGCCGGTCTAGGATTCTTGTTCAGCCCGTGTAGGATTCTTGTTCAACCCGTGTAGGGCCCAGATCCCACCGCCCGCCTTTCCCCGCCCGGCCGCGCAATGTATACACGCCGGGAAAAGGTTCGAGATGCGCGATAGGAAACGGATCGTACTCATTTCTGCGCGCTGGGTCTGCTGACCGCGGCCTACGAACGCACCCAAACGGCGAGCCTGATGGTGGAGGCCGCCAAAAATCACCTGGCGGCGCTCAAGCCGGCGCAACGTGCCCAGACCATTATCCCGTTCGATAGCGAAGAGCGCCAGAACTTCCACTACACGCCCGTGCCGCGCAAAGGACTGGCGCTGCGCGATATGAGCACGGAGCAGAAACACTTGGCCGAAGCCCTGCTCTCGGCCGGCCTCTCCGTGCAAGGCATCATCAAAGCCCACACCGTCATGAGCCTGGAGCAGGTCTTGCGCGATCTGGAATTGGGTAAAGGGCCGGAGCGCTCCCGATAAATATTACGCCTCCATTTTTGGGCGAGCCTTCGCAGCACGGCACATGGGGCTTTCGCTTCGAAGGCCATCACATCAGCCTGAATTACACCATTGTGGATGGCAACATCGCCTCCAGCCCCAGTTTCTTCGGCGCGAATCCGGCGGAAGTGAGAAGCGGCCCGCGGGCCGGCCTGCGCGCTTTGCTGCCGGAAGGGGATCTCGTGCTCGACTTAGTCAATTCGCTCAGCGATGAGCAGCGCGCGATCGCCATTTTCGGACAAAACCGCGCCGAAGGAGATCGTCACCGAGGAATCTCGCAAGGCCGCGCTCAACGGCCAGCCGAGCGGGCTGCCGTTTTCCAAAATGAACCCTCGGCAGCGCGAATTGCTGGGGCAGTTGGTCTCGGAATACGCGTCGAACTTCCCCGCCCCCGTCGCCGATATGCGCATGGACAAGTTCCGCAAGTCGCAGTCGAACCTGTATTTCGCATAGGCGGCACCCGGCATGGCGACCCGAATGATTATTGCATCCAGACACCCACGTTCTGATCGAGTTCGACAAGACGCAGGACAACGGCAACCACATCCACAGCGTGTGGCGCGATTTCACCAACGACTGGGGCGGCGATTTGCTGGCCGCGCATCGGTGAACGGCCGGCGACGCACCTTACGGCGCAAAAGCCAGCAGCACGTTGCCGGGCATGCCGTTGCCGGTGCCGATGTAACCGGAGCCCAGGTAGAGCGTTCCGCCGGCGATCACCGGCCCGGGCGCGCCCAAGGATCCGCCTTTGCCCGGCACACCGTTGACGGTCGGAAACTCCCGCGCAGTGTTCGTCTCCCAGATTTCGTGGCCATCGGTTGTCGAGAGCGCATGCAGGACGCCATCCCATCCGCCCGCGAAGACCACTCCGGGAATCAAAGTGAGCCCCGCCACGGTGCCGCGTCGCGGACGCCCGCCCTGCGCGGGCGCGGCCGGCTCGATCTTGGTAAACCACGCGCGCGAGCCATCGGCCAGCCGCAACGCGGCCACGCCTCCAGTTTGCAGGTCGTAGTACACGTTCTCATCGTCGGCGGCGCCCGCCCACATGATCTGCCCGCCCGGTCCGGCTTTCGCGCCTTCGGTGAGATCGGCGGTCCATAACAGCGCCCCCTTGCGATCGGGATCGATCGCCACGGCCGTGCCGCCTTTATGCGCCGCTACCAGCACGCGTTTGCCGCTTGCCAGTGTCCGCAGGATCGGCGAATTGGCGAAGTCCCAATCGGGACCCACGTTGTCGGGGCACTGCTCGCCCTTGGGCCCGCGCCCGTTGCAGCCCGCGGGGGACGCGTCGTTGGCGTAGCCCTGGTAATACCACAGCATCTTGCCGGTTTCGAGATCGAACGCCACAATCGCGTCCGAAGTCTTGGCCGCGGGTTCGGTAAATGCGTTGCCGGTGGAGACGTAAATCGCCTTGCCCTTTTCGTCGATGGTCGGCGTGCTCCAGATGGAAGCGCCCGCGGGAGCCCAAAGCTGCGTGCCAAGCGAGTTCTTCTTGCGCGGCCGCGGCTCTTCCGGAATCGTGTAGCTCTTCCAGATCAGCCTGCCGGTGTTGGCGTCCAGGGCGGAGAGACTGCCGCGATAGGTGCAGCAGGGATAGTGCGGGTCGCCCGAAGCCACCTCTTCCGATCCGGCCACCCCCACATACACGCGCCCGCCATACAAGACGGGCGAGCCGGTAATGTGCGCCAGCACGCGCGGCTCCACGCGCCGCTTCCAAAGCAGTTCGCCGTTCCGCGCATCCACCGCGTACACGTTCGCCTTGCGGTCGCCGAAATACGCCGCTACCTTGCTGCTGCCGTGTCCGCTGACGGGGCCGATCGCCACAGACGTGCGCACCTGCGCGTCCGTGTGCAGCGACCAGTAGACGCAGCCGCTGGCGGCGTCGAGCGAATACACGTAGCCGTTGTCATCGCCCAGAAATACGCGCCCGCCCACAATCACCGGCTGGCTGTAGGTTTCCGCGCCGCCCGGCAGCCCGAAGGCCCATTTCAATTTCAAGCGCGGCACGGCTTCGGGGGTGAGTCCGGCCGCCTTTGCCGGTTGGAAGCGCGTGTTGGCCAGGCCGTTGCCCCAGCCGCTCCACCCGGCCCCCGCGTTGATCTTCAGCTCCGGGTTCGACGCGCAGTGATTCGTCATATTGCGCGCGTCGCCCGCATCGCCTTTGCTCAGCGGGCGCCCGCCGAAGAATTCCGCCAGCACGCGCTTTTCGTCGTCGCTCAGCTTGCTCGCCTGCTGCGCCATGGCGCCGGTGGTGAGTGCGGCGTAAATGGCTTCCGGCGTCATAGTGGCGAGCGTATCGGTCGAGGGCGCGTTGGTTTCTTTCAGCGCGTCTTGATCGGCGCTCGACATCGTATTCTTATGGCAACTGGCGCAGTTGTTGTTGAACAGCGGCTGCGCCGCCATCCGCTCCATCGGGCCGTAAAGCGGTAAAGGGCGCGGACGCGGCTCTTGCGCATATAGCGCGGCGGATACCAGGAGAATCGGCAGGAAGCGGCAGACCATGCCCGCGATCATATCGCAGCGGCATACCCGTCTAGTGCCGGCGATGCAGAACGCGCTCCGCCTTATTCCACCGGCATCGAAACCGGCGGACCCTTAACTCCCGCCGCGGTGATCTCCACGGATGCGCTGCCATGCGCGCGCAGTTTGGGAACGCGGAAGTCCAGGCGGTAGCGGTTGCTGGTTTCCGGCCATCCGATTTTCACCATGATTTCCGCCGGTATGCCATCCACCCGCACTTCCACCGGTGAGTTCACCGGCAGCAGCGGCTGGGGGAGGCGTGAGTGACTTCGCGTCGAAATACCGGCCGTCGCGATAGTCAAGGATGTAATCGTAAGGCTGGCTTTCATCCGCGGCGGCGCCCTGCTGCTTCACACGGTACACTTCCAGGCTGGCATCGCCATAGCTTTCTCTAATCAGAAACGTGAGCTCCCAGCGATCGGGTTGAAACGGGTCGCTTTTGAACAGCAGCCGGCTGTGGCGCGGAAGCTGCGGATGGAGCGCGTGAATCTGCGCCACCGCGTCGCGAATCACCGGGGCTTCGAGCGCGGACAAAGTGGCGTTCGCCCAGCCCAACGCTTTGTAATACGGATAGAGAACACAAGCGAGCAAGGCGATGAGCGCGCTGCCGCGCATCCGGCCAAGCGTTGCCGGCGCGAGCATCAGGAACAGCCAGGAAAACCGCAAGACGCGCAAGCGCGAAAGCCACGCAATGGCGAATAAGGCAATCCAGATGGCCAGCAGGCTATAGACGCGCCGCCTAATGGGCGGCAAATGGGCGCGGCGCGGAAAAACACCAGGTTCGCCAGGATCAGTTCGCGTAGCGGGAAGGCCCAGGGCTTGTACAGGTTTATGGTGTCGTCCGGAGTGAAATATACAGAGAAGCCCGGCCACACCAGGGAGAGATAAAAAGCGGCCACTAGCAGGGCGCCGGCGAGAAAGAGCAGGCGATCGGCGAATTTCATCCGGGTCCATCCCAAAGACCCGCGACGCCCCCTTTTCTCTACAGACCCTTTTCTCTACACTGCTTTCACTCCATCGGTGGCTCCGGCCATGCGCTGCCGCCACTGCCGTTCCAACCCGACGATCGCGCCCAACACCAGCGCCGTGAAGAGCCGCGTCACGAAGTCCACTACCGGCATCGGGTCATCTTACGAAACCGTCCCCCGGAATCCGGGAGCTACAATTGCAGGCTATGGCTTTTTGCACCAACTGCGGCTCGCAGCTCGCCGTGGATGCCCGGTTTTGCAGCACCTGCGGCGCGGCTTCAGGCGCCGGTTCACGCCCCGAAAACGCGGCCGCTGCTCCGGCCGCTGCCCCCGTTGTCACGGCGCCTCTCGATTACACCATCCAGGGCGACAATCTGCAGATTGCGCGCGTGCGCCTTCAGCCTGGGCAGGAGCTCTACGCCGAAGCCGGCCGCATGATCTATAAAACGGCCAGCGTTCAATGGGACACGCGCATGACCGGCGCCACTCTGGGCGAAAAGTTAATGGGAGCTTTCCGCCGGGCGGTTACCGGCGAATCCCTGTTCGTTACCTACTTCCGCGCGGATAGCCCGGGCGAACTGGGCTTCGCCGGCACCTATCCCGGCCGCATTCAGGTCTTCGAGCTGCAACCCGGCCAATCGATCCTCGCCCAGCGCGATGCGTTTCTCTTCGCCGAATCGAGCGTACAGTTCAATGTCGCCTTGGTGAAGCGGCTGGGCGCGGGCTTCTT
Source organism: Bryobacteraceae bacterium (assembly GCA_035294665.1). Classification (GTDB taxonomy): domain Bacteria; phylum Acidobacteriota; class Terriglobia; order Bryobacterales; family Bryobacteraceae; genus PSRJ01. Next base: position 38,172 of record DATGKM010000182.1, read on the forward strand.
CGGCGGCGAAGGCTTCATCCTGGAAAAGTTCACCGGCCCGGGCGCCGTCTTCATTCACGCCGGCGGCGATTTCGTGGAGTTCGATCTCCAACCCGGCGAGGCCCTGCAGGTGGATAGCGGCTGCATCGTGGCCTTCGACGAATCGGTGGACTACGATATCCAATTCGCCGGCGGCATCAAGACGGCCCTGTTCGGCGGTGAAGGACTCTTCCTGGCTTCATTGACCGGACCGGGACACGTCGTCATTCAGAGCATGACGCTGCAAAAGATGCGCCGCGAACTCGCTCCCTGGCGGAGAGGCGGCGATGAAGAAAAGGGGTTCGAGGCCATCCGCGGAATCTTCGATTCCAACGGATAGCCCGTATCGGTGCGGCCGCCGTCGCGCGATCGCTTCTTACTGTTTCTTAGCTGCGTCGTCCTTCTGCGGGCCGAAGTTCTTCGTCAGATAGTCGACGATGGTGTCGAGTTGTTCCTTGGTGCCGCTGGCGCCGCGGCTCACCATCGAATCCACAATCGACGCCCAGCCGTCTTTCGTGTTGTGCTGGGCTGTAATGACGTCCGCGCCGTGGCAATCGGTGCAGATCTGCATAATCAGGTCTTTTCCTTTGCCATCCGGCATATCCTGAGCCTGGGCGATTCCCAAGGCAAACAACGGCAAAAATACGACGGCGAGCTTCATATCTCTACATAATACAAGGCGCGCGTTGCGGGTGGTAGAATCCGTTATGCGTTAGCTCCAAAGAGTAAGCCCCGCGGAGCAAGCGATCGCCAGGGTTTCCCCGAAGGAGGACAAAGCATGAACGCCTGTTGTTGGCGGCGCATTTTCCAGGTTGCCGGAGCGGCGGCACTGTTCGCCGCCATGACGCCGGTGAAAGCCGATCTCAACCCCGCCGCAATCATGATCGAGCATCCCAACCAGATCAAATGGAGGGAAGGCAACGGCAACGCCACGGCCATTCTGGCGGGCGATCCCAGCAAGCCCGGAATCTACGTGGAACTGACTAAGTGGTATCCGCACCACATGAGCCGGCCGCATTTTCATCCCAACGACCGCTACATCTTTGTCGTCGCCGGCACCTGGTGGGTAGGCACCGGAACGAAGTACGATCCCGATTCGACCGTGCCGGTTCCCGCAGGCAGCTATGTGACCCATTATGCGAAGCAGGTCCATTACGACGGCGCCAAAGACGAAGAGTGCACGCTGGAGATCGTAGGCGAAGGTCCGGCCACCACGACCCCGGCCGAACAGAAATAATCCGGTCTCCGCCGGTCGCCCGGGCCGCCTGATCCGGAACACTTGCCCCGGAACACGCTCAGAGCACCAGCCGTTCTTCGCCTTCGCGGCGGGTGACGCGCTCGCGATCGAGGTATTCGAGCAGCGGAATGGCGTACTTTCGGGACACGCCGGTCCAGTCCTTGAAGGCGGCCACCGTGAAACGGGTGGCTTTGCGCGCGGCCAGCAACTGGCGCAGGCCCTCGAGCGCGGAATGGTGGAATACCAACTCCTCGCTGACGCGCACCAAGCGGCGCTCGCGCAAGAGAATTTGCAGCAGGGAGCGGGCGCGCGACGGCTCCACGCCGGATCCCGCCAGCACCTCGGCCACCGCGGGCGTAGCCAGGCCGGCCTTCTCGAAGGCCCGCTCGATGGCGGCGCGCGCCTGCTCTTCATCCTCTTTCAAAACCAGCTTATGGGAGCGGGCGCGCACGATCTCTCCCTCGGAGACCAACTCCCGGACTCCGTTCAGCGCGGCATCCAGCAGGAACCCAGGCGCGGCCGGACCCCCGCGGTGCTCGGGGAACAGGCGCGCGCGCAGATCCTGCCGGGGAATTCCGGGCAGAAGCGGATTTTGCCGATGAAACTCGCCCACCACTTTCACCGACTCCTTCCGCAGCGCTTGGAACCAGGCACGATCGACATACCAGGGCGCCGGTTGCGCGAGCACAGCCACGGACGTCGCGGCGGCTTCGATTTCCGCCTGGGCGAGACCGGTGCGGGCAACCAGGTCCGCGATCCCCAAACCGAACGGCGCTTCCTTCACCAGAAGCGCGACGCGCGCGGAGAGATCGCTGCCTTCCAAAACGCGCAGGCGTTCCCTTGCGCCGCCATCTCCTTTATAGCGGCGCTCCCCGATATCCAGGACGGCGCCGCCGCCAATGGTCACCACTGGCGAAAACATGCGGATGATGAAGCGGTCGCCGGGCAGCAGAAGCGCCGGCTCGCGCAGGACCACGCGCACATAACCGCTCGCTCCGGGCTGCAAAGCGGCCGGGCCGCTCGACGCGCCGTTCGATTCCAGAGCGCTTTCGAGCAAGCGGATTTCAGCTTCGATTTCGGCCGTGCCCGAATGAAAGTGCACCGGCGCGCGGTTCCTCAGGGGTTTGGCGGAAGGGAGCAAATCCAGGCGGCAATCGAATCGGGTGGCGGCGCGGAAGCGGCCCGGCTCGGAGAGCACATCCCCGCGCCGCAGTTCCGCCGGATCGATATCGGCCAGGTTCAGGGCGGTGCGCTGCCCCGCAAGGGCCCGCCCGGCCGAAGCGCCGTGCACCTGCACTCCGCGCACGCGCAGCCGCCGCCCGGAAGGGTATACCTCAACCTCCCGATCCTTGGCGACGCTGCCCGAAAAGAGAGTGCCGGTGACCACCGTCCCAAAGCCCTTTACCGAAAACACGCGGTCGATCGGTAACCGGAAATGTCCGGCGCTGCTGCGCGCCGGGCGCGATGCGCGCGCCGCGTTTTCGAGCGCCTTTCGCAATTCGGCGAGCCCCTGGCCGGTGGTCGAACTGACCGGAACCACCGGCGCGCCCTCCAGAAACGAGCCGGCCACCAACTCTTCCATTTCCAAGCGCACCAGATCGAGAATCTCGCGATCCACCAGGTCGGCCTTGGTCAGCGCAATCACGCCGCGCGGAATTCCGAGCAGGCGGCAGATATCGAAATGCTCGCGGGTCTGCGGTTTGATCGATTCATCCGCTGCCACCACGAACAGCACCAGGTCGATACCGCCGATGCCGGCCAGCATGTTTTTCACGAACCGCTCGTGCCCCGGCACATCCACAAAGCCTAATTGCAGATCGGGTGTGAGTTGCAGGTGGGCAAAACCCAGATCGATCGTGATGCCCCGGCGTTTCTCCTCCTCCAGGCGGTCGGTATCGATGCCCGTCAGGGCCCGCACCAGCGAGGTCTTTCCATGATCGATGTGCCCCGCCGTGCCCACCAGGATGTACCGCATCGCTTCCATCCTACGACAGGGCCGGCGGCCGCCGGACAAACGTCCCGCGGATTATAGCCAAGCTAGACAGCGTAGGTACAAACAGGTGAGGCCGTTCTCGGGACAGACATGGTAAGGTTGTACAGATCGTGAACCGTGAGAGAACTCACATGCACTTATCCACTCACATGCACTTTTCGAATCTCTCCCAACTGGCCATCTGCTGCGGCATTCTGCTGGCGGGCGTCAGGCTCGCCGGCGCGCAAGGCGCCGGCCACGTCTTTACGTCTCCGCCCGTACACGTTTACGGGCAGTTCACCGACCCCATCGGGATTGCGCCCGCGCAGATGAGGAAAGCGTACGGCTTCTCCGCGGTGGCCAACCAGGGCGCGGGGCAGACGATTGCGATCGTGGACGCTTTCGACGATCCGAATCTGGAATCGGATCTGGCCGTGTTCACCACCCAGTTTTCGCTGCCCGCCTGCACTACGGCCAATGGCTGTTTCGAGAAGATCTATGCCTCGGGCACGCAGCCCAAGGGCGCCACCAATTGGGGGCTGGAACAGTCGCTGGATGTGGAGTGGGCCCACGCCATCGCTCCGCAAGCGAAAATTCTGCTGGTGGAAGCGGCCACCAACAACTCTTCGGACCTGTTCCACGCGGTGGATGTGGCGGTGGCCAATGGAGCAAGCGTGGTTTCGATGAGTTGGGGAGGGCCGGAATATGCCGGCGAACTCCTGGACGACATCCATTTCAATAGCGCGCATGTTACGTTCCTCGCGTCTTCCGGCGACAGCGGGCACGGCGTCGAGTACCCCGCCGCTTCGCCGCATGTGATCGGCGTGGGCGGCACGTCTCTCTATCTCTGGAATGGGACTTACCTGGGCGAACTGGCCTGGAGCGGCAGCGGCGGCGGCCTCAGCGCCTACGAGGCCAAGCCGGTCTATCAGCAGAACCTGATGCCGCTGGCGCTACTGTTGGGCAAAACCCGCGGCGTGCCCGATGTGGCCTACGACTCCGATCCAGCCACGGGCGTGCCGGTGTACGACACCTACGGTTACAGCGGATGGATAGAGGTTGGCGGCACCAGCGCCGCCGCGCCGCAGTGGGCGGCGCTGATCGCGATTGTCGATGCGGTGCGGGCGCTCGCCGGCAAATCGCCATTGAGCGCGGCATCGGTTCTGCCAGCGATTTACAGCAGCGCTTACGGAGCGAACCTCCACGACATTACTCTGGGCTCTAACGGCGGTTGCGGGCCGGTCTGCTTCGCCAAGAAGCAGTACGACTTCATTACGGGGGAGGGTTCTCCCAGAGCCGATAGCCTGATCCCGGCCTTAGCGTTGCTGCCATAGCGCGGGATAGCGTGGGCCCGGGTCTTCCGGCCGCGGGCGATCTCGATTACAATGCACAGACATGAATTCCATTGAGAGAAGCCCGCTCCGTCTGGCGTCGCTGGCGTTGATCCTGGCGGCCGGTATCGTCCACGCGCAGGTGCCGCCCGAGATTGAAGCCCAGCTTCGCAAAATCGGGCAGATTGTCGATCCGCCGTGCACGGCCAAGTTATACCGGCCGCTCATGCCGGCCAACGATATCAACAGCAGCCAGACGCCGCTCTATCCCGGCGTGAGCATCGCGCGGGACGTTTCCTTTGGCCCCAATCCGAAGGATGTGATCGACATTTTCACGGCGGAACAAGGGCCTCGAAACCGCACGGTGTTGATGTATGTGCCGGGCGGGGCCGGCAATAAGATCGAGCAGCAGAACCGCGAGTCCAATGCGTTTTACGACAACATCGGCCGCTGGGGAACGAAGAACGGCATGGTAGTGGTCCTGATGCAGCGCCACCCGGGCAAGAACTGGGACGACCCCGCCAAAGACGTTTCGGCCATGATCCAGTGGGTGGAAGCGAATATTGCCAGGTATCGGGGCAACCCCGAGCGGATGTTCATCTGGGCGCAGTCGGCGGGCAACGGGCCGTTGGGCACCTATATCGGCCGGCCGGAGGTATGGGGGCCGAAAGGTGTAGGCGTCAAGGGCGCAATCTTCATGTCGGGCCAATGGAACATTGCGCCGCTCGAAGTGGCCGGAGCGGGACGCGGCCGCGGGCTGGGCGGCAATCCGCTGGCGGGGATGGGCGCGGCGTGTGGCGAAGGGGGCGAAAATGCCAAACCGGGGCTGATTGCCGGTCCGAGCCGGGCCGATCCGCGGCCTCCAGCCGGACGGGGTTTCGGCGGTCCTCAACCTCCCGATGCGGCCACCCAACTGGCGCGCTCGACCTTGCCGGAGTTCGAAAAAACCAAGGTAAAACTGCTGTTCGCCACGGCGGAACTCGATCCGGGCATCGACGGCGCCATGAGCCCGTTCTTCCAGACGTTGCACGACCATCTGTGCAAGCTGGGTCCGGACCACTGCCCCACCATGCTGTTTGAAAAGGGCGAAAGCCACATGTCGGAAGTATTTTCCATCGACACCGCGGACCAGACGGTTTCCGGCCCGATCCTGGCTTGGATGAAGAAGGTGAAGTAAGCTCTCTCAGTTTGGCGTTGCGCGTCATTTTAGATTCCGGAGCCAGGGGTACCGGGCGGTGTCTTTGGCGGCGTAGTCGGGATCGAGGTAGATGAAGCAGCGCTGGATGAGCCAGTCGCGGATTTCGAAGACGTCGCACCACCGGCCGGCGGCCCATTCGGGGTGGCCGGCGCGCCAGTGACCGTCGATGTGCTCGCCGTGGCTGGTGCCTTCGCAGACGATGGTGTCGGAACCGGAGAAGATCCAGTTGAGATGCGAATAGTGGTGCGTGATGGATTTGATGGTGGCGCCCACTTCGCCGAACATCTTGCCAATCTGATCTTTGCCGTTGGCGAGGCCCCATTTCGGGAACCAGACCTGGGCGTCGGACGCGAACAGATCCAGGATGGAGCCGCCGGTGGAAGTGACGCCGCCGTTATCGAAGGCTTTCAGATATTCGAGCGCCACGGACTTGCGCTGCTCATCGGTCATGGTTTGGCGAGTAAGGGCCATGGGAGTTCCTCAGAATAAGCTCCGCGAGCCGCCGCCGCGCGCTTCGAAGGCGATGCGGTCTTCGCCATAAGGATCGTTTTCCAGGCGGCAATCGTTGGTGAGCAACGCGGTGTCATCGAGTCGATCGGGAGGGGGTTCGAGCAGCGTCATTTCCATAACGGGGCGTTTGGCATTGTCGGTGGCACCTTTAAAGACGGAGACGGGGCGCTGGCCGGCGGCCGGAATGGGCTGAGAACTCATGATTTTTCTCCAATGGTTAAGACGCGCGGCGAACCGCGATATAACTCTTCCACGATGGCTGCGCGGTGGCGCAGGATGGCGCCTTGATTGAGCGAACCCTTGTCGGTGATTTCGTGGGCATCGATGGAAGGGGGCGTATCGAGCAGGATGGCGGCGGCGATGCGGTTGGAGCTGCCGGTGGAAGCGCGGGCGAATTCGCGGAGACGTTGTTCGAATAAGGAGCGGATGGCGGCGCCGGCCAGCAGTTCGGAAGCGGGCGCGCCGGCGGCGATTTCGGGGACATGGCGGCGGCAGGCATCGAGATCGGGGAAGATCAGGGCGGCAATGTAATCGCGATCGTGGCCGGCGATGACGACATCCTGCGCGAACGGAGCGAAGTGGCGGAGGAAGGCGGCGCGCAGCGGCCCGACACTGACCCAGGTGCCGGTGGAAAGCTTGAAGTCTTCGGCGATGCGGCCGTCGAAAACGAAGCCCTTGCGGGGGTCGCTTTCATCGACGAAACGAAGGGCGTCACCAAGCTTGTAAAAACCTTCTTCATCGAAAGCGGCGCGGGTGAGTTCGGGCTGGCGCCAATAGCCGGGTGTGATATTGGGGCCGCGCAGGCGGGCTTCGAGCTTTTCGCCGACGGGGACCAGCTTCAGTTCCACGCCGCGCGCGGGCACGCCCACATGACCGGCCTGGCTGGCCTGTTCGCGATCGGCGAAGAGCGCATGCGGAGCGGTTTCGGTGGAGCCCAGGCCGGCGAGCATGAGGATCTTTTCGCCGCACGTTTCGATGGAAAGCGATTCGAGCGCGTCCCAGACGGGCTGCGAGAGGCCGGCGCCGGCGTAATACATGAGCCGCAGGCGGCTGAAGAAGTTCCGGCGGAGAGCGGCATCGTGGCGCAGCGCCTCGGCGAGCGCTTCGAAGCCTTTGGGCACGTTGAGGTAGATGGTGGGGGCGATTTCTTTCAGGTTACGAACGGTTTCGTGGAAGTGGCTGGGCGTGGGCTTGCCTTCATCGATGTAATAGCTGCCGCCGTTGTAAAGGACCAGACCGACATCGGAATTGCCGGCGAAGGTGTGGTTCCAGGGGAGCCAATCGACCAGCACCGGCGGCTCATCGTCCACGAACGGAAACATGGCGCGAGCCATTTCCTGATTGCTGGACCACATGCGATGGGTGTTGATGACGCCTTTCGGCATACCGGTGGAGCCGGAAGTAAAGAGAATCTTGGCGATGGTATCGCCGGTGATTTTGGCGGAAGCGGCTTCGAGCGACGGGCCGGGAGTGGTGGCGAGGAGATCGGAGAATAAAGTTGCGCCCGGCAGCGGATCGGCGGCGACCACGAGTTCGGCGTCATCGGGGACTACGGCGTTAATGGCGCGCTGGAACTGCGCGCCGCGGGCGGCGAAAACCATGCCGGGCGTGAGCAATTGCAGGATGTGGCGCAGTTTGGCGAAATCGGTCGAAACCAGCGAATAGGCCGGCGAGATGGGGGCGTAGGGAATGCCGGCATAGAGGGCGCCGATGCCGAGCAAGGCGTGTTCGAGATCGTTGCCGGAGAGGATGGCGATGGGGCGATCGGCAGAGAGGCCGCGGTTGAGCAGGGACTGGGCGATGGAGCGGCCTTTTTCGCGCGCTTCGGCGTAGGTGAGGCGGCGCCATTCGCCGGTGGGGGCGCGCTTGGCGATGAAGGCGCGGTCGGGGGCTACGGCGGCCCAATGATCGAGGCGGCCGGTGAGCTTTTCGGGATAGGGGCCAAGGGGCTGGGGCGAGCGCGCGTAAACGATGCCGCCGGGAGCGCGCTCGATGACCACCTCACTGGGGGCGATACGGACGTGGCGGACTGGAGCTGCTTCAGCGCGCGCCGGCACTTTCCTGCCTCGCTTTCTCCGCGTCCAGACTGGCGAACGTGCGGCCCTCGGCGGCCAGGCGGGCCAGCAGCGGGGCCGGTTCCCAGAGTTCGCCGAATTGTTGCCGGAACGAACCCACGCGCTCGTAAATGGTTTTCAAACCAACGGTATCGGCGTACCACATGGGGCCGCCGCGGTAAGCGGGAAAACCATAGCCGGTGAGGTAGACGGTATCGATATCGGAGGCACGCAGGGCATAACCTTCTTCGAGGATGCGCGCGCCTTCGTTGATCATGGAATAAATGCAGCGCTCGAGAATTTCGCCGTCCGAGATCCGGCGCTGGGGAATGCCCGCTGCCGTGGCGGTTTTCCGGATGAGGTCTTCAATGCCGGGATCGGGGATGGGTTTGCGCTGCTCATCGTAGCGATACCAGCCGCCGGCGGTTTTCTGGCCGAGCCGGCCCATTTCGACGAGCTTATCGACGATGAGCGGCTGGCGGATGCCGGGCTTTTCGAGGTGCTTGTACTCCTGGCGGACGCGCCAGCCGACATCGATGCCGGCCATGTCGTCGACAGCGAAAATGCCCATGGCCATGCCCCAATCGTAGAGGACCTTATCCACGTGGGCGGGCGTGGCGCCTTCTTCGACCAGGAACTGGGCTTCGCGCATGTAGGGGAACATCATGCGATTGCCCACGAAACCGCGGCAGTTGCCGACGACGACGCCAACCTTGCGCAGGGTTTTGGTGAGGGCGAGACAGGTAGCAACGACCTCGCGGCCGGTGGCTTTGCCGCGCACAATTTCCACCAGGCGCATGACATTGGCGGGACTGAAGAAGTGGAGGCCCACAACCATGTGGGGACGGCCGGTCGCGGAGGCGATTTCGTCGATGTTGAGAGTGGAGGTGTTGGAGGCGAGGATGCATTCGGGGCGGGCGAGGCGATCGAGTTCGGTGAAGATTTGCTTTTTAAGGGCCATGCTTTCGAAGACCGCTTCGATAATGATGTCGGCGGACTCGAAGCCGGCATAGGAGGTTTGAGGACGGATGAGGGCCATGCGCTGGGCGACGGTTTCGTGGGTGAGGCGGCCACGGCGGACGGAGTTGTCGTAATTCTTCTGGATGGTAGCGAGGCCGCGATCGAGAGCGGGCTGATCGGCATCTTTGAGCAGGACCTCGATACCGGCGTTGGCGAGAGCCATGGAGATGCCGCCGCCCATGGTGCCGGCGCCGACAACGGCCGCGCGGCGGATGGGGAAGGTAGGGGTGTCTTTGGGAATATCGGGAATTTTGGAGACGGCCCGCTCGGCAAAGAAAGCGTGGATGAGAGCGCGGCACTGATCGGAGGCGAGCAGTTCGGTGATGATTTCGCGCTCTTTTTGGGAGCCTTGGTCGAAGGGGAGAGAGATGGCGGCTTCGATGGCTTCGATGGCGCGGAGAGGGGCAATCTGGTTGCGCCTGGTCTTGCGGGCCTGCTCGCGGCCGGCGGCGAGGACAGCGGCGTTGGATGCCAGAGTGCCGAGTTTGTCACGGCGATTGCGGGTTTGGGGGAGCAGGCCGGACTGCGCGGCCTGGCGGGCAAAGGCGATGGCGCCAATGAGGAGGTCGCCTTCCACGATTTGATCAATCAAACCCAATTTGAGGGCGGCCGCGGCGTTGATGGGGGCGCCGGAGACGCACATCTCGATGGCTGCGGGGACGCCGACGAGACGGGGGAGGCGCTGGGTGCCCTCGGCGCCGGGGATGATGCCGAGATTGACTTCCGGCTGGCCCATCTGAGCGTCCGGGGAGGCGAGCCGGTAATGGCCGGCCATGGCGACTTCCAGGCCGCCGCCGAGCGCGGTACCGTGGATGGCCATAACGACCGGTTTCGGGGAATCTTCGATGGCGCGCAGCATGGGATGGAGGCGGGGCGGCGCGGGCGAAGCGGCGGAAGCGGCGGCTTCCAGTTCGCGGATATCGGCGCCGGCGATGAAGGTGCGTCCGCCGCCGATTATGACGATGGCGCGAACCGCGGGATCGGTGGCCGCGGATTCGATGTGGGCCTGGATGGCCTCCGGCACGCCGGGGCTGAGCGCATTGACGGGCGGATTGTTCACGGCGATGACGGCAACGCCGTCGCGAATGGTGAAACTGGCGAGTTCAGTCATGAGTTCGTGAGGAGTTTATCACGTTGGCGGCTGGGGGCTGAGGGCAGGGGTGTGGCAGGCGAAGGAGAGGCGAAACGCGCGGAACGAACCCAATTTTGGGACGGGTTGTGTGGCCAAAAACGGAACGAACAAAGCCAATCTGGCGGGAACGGCCGGGGCGGGAAAGTGGGTTCGTTTGGGCAGAATTTGGGCGCGGCGGGCACGGCGGGCGATCGGGGAGTCGTTTGCGACAGCACTCAGCTTAATTATCTCAGCGAGGCAGGCGGCCGGGCGTGGGTGGCGGATGCGCGGATTCGGGCAAGTCACTGGTGGGCTAGGAGATAGGGGCGGTAGAAAGTTGGAAAAGTGGCGTGACTGGCTGGCGGCGGGGCTGTTTTTGGCCTCTTGCGTGGATCGCTGTCCCGCGGCTCAGGCTTTCCCGATCGCTGGAGGCGCGCTTGTCTGATCGGCCATGTTCTCCGGCGCCACCAGATCGGCGCACATGAGCCGTAGTACCTGAGCCGCGGCGGGTGGAAGCCCCGTGATCCTGGCATCGCGGCCCGCTGCCAGGACCTCGGTTAGCAGGCTTTTCTTGAGGGCGGTCCACCCGCCGGGGGTTTCGCAACTGACCAGGAAATGGCCTTCCTGCCGCTCGGCTAAGAGTTGCTCGCGGTCGCAAGGCTCGGCCTGGCGCGCCTCGACAAGCTGTGTGTCCGAAGAGCGGAAGTAGCCGGCCGGCAATTCGGGAATCGAAGAGGCCTTCGAATCCGTATCCGGATTATCGCCGGGCACGATATACAGGCGGCCGGTTCCGGAGCCGGCGGAGTCGCGCCTGAGCTCTTGCCCGATGCGGCTGTAAATCTCTTCGGCGAACTGTTGCGGGTAGTCGTACTGTCTTTGCGCTTCGGGGGCGACGTGGGGTAGCCTCCGCCAGCCGTTCACCCAGGCGAGCTTTGCCGCGCCGGTGTTCTCGTCGTCAAAGACATCGTCAAAGACGTCTTCCAGGCTGAATCGCGTTTCGGCATCGCGCTCCAAGGTTTTGAGCGCCATGTGCTCGATCAGATTGGAGGGCAACCCGAAGATCACTCCGTATGGAGAAAAGCTGCCGGGAACGGGCCGGAAGCGCGGGAAATCCTGGCGCAACGGTTCGATTAAGCGGCCCATCAGCGCGCCGTACTCTTCGAGCAGCCGCACATGCCGCTCGCCCGCGGGCGAATAAACGGCGCGGCCTTCGGGTGCCGCACGAGGGGCGATGAAAACGTGTTCCATCATGCTGTAGGGGCGCAACAGTCCGAGGCGATTCAGAAACAGCTCGGGATCGGGAGAGATGCCCTGAAAGATTGCACCCGCCAGTGCGCGCCGCATCCGTGGATCGCCGCTCCACACCGGGTGTTGATCGCCGCTCCGCAGGGTGCGGTCATAGGCTCTGAGCAATTCCACGAGACCTTGAACCAGCAGCGCCAAATCGAGCGCATTGGAGGTGCGCGTGCGAACCGCAACGCTCGGATCTTCGACAGCGAGGCCATCCCTGGTGCAGTAACGGCGGATCTGCGAGGTCAGATGGCCGCCGAGCATGCGAACGTGGGCCCTAGAGACTTCGAGCCTGTCCGGTTCCGGGAGTGTCCCGGCGACCTGCCGGGCGACCTCGAAGTAAGGGGCCAAGTTATCGGTAATGAGGCTCTGCGCCAGGGGAATCAGCCAGCGCGCATCGCGCACGAAGGCGGGCTGACCGGCCGGCGAGCTTTTCCAGAGCTCATCGAGCACGTTTTGCAATTCCGCGAGCCGTCCGCCGGCGGCACGCGGGTCCCCGTCCCAGACGCGCATACTCAGGAAGGCGAGACAGCGGACGAGATACAAATGGAACAGCGTGTGCGCGTAATGCAGGCGGCCGTTACGGCCCGGCCAGCGTGTCTGCTGCCAGCAGTGAAAGGCGCGAATCATCAGCTCGGCCGGATGAAACAGGTCGTTATGGAGATAGTGGACCTGGCGCGGTTGGAATCCCGCGGCCCAGTGCGCTTGTTCCAGTTGGCGTCCGAGGCGAGTCTGGCCGGCAGTCAGGACAGGGCGCGCAAAGAAGCAATTTTCGAAATGGCGGGATAAAAGAGACTGGTCCCGCAGGTAGGAGGCGGGCTTTCGCTGGGCGTTCAGAAGGGACTCTATGCTTTCGACGACAGCTTCGCGATGGGCAATAAAGAGCCGCAGCAGCTCGATGTACGACTGAAAGGGCGCGCACCGTGGTGGATCCGAATTCATGACTCGTGGCGCGCGAGGAGGTGCTGCAGTTCGGCGGCGGAAAGGATCGGGTGAGGAATGGCGGCGCAGAGCAGTTTCCAGCGGTATTTGGCGAGTCCGGCGACGCGGCGGCCGCCGGCGACGAGCGGGATTAATTTCTGGGCGCGGCGGGCGAGGCGTTCGCGCTGGTCGCGAAAGCGGGCGGCATTGCGGGGGCAGTATTGCGCCCAACCGATGGAGTGGAGGAGGCCGGCGGGGCCGAAGCGGGGGGAGCGCAGCATATCTTCGACAAACACCCGGATGGGGCCTTCGAATTCGTGCAGAGTATCGTGCAGGGCGACGATGCCGCCTGGGAGCAGGTGCGGCGCGAACAGGTCGAAATCGGATTTGGCGCCGGCGTAGGTGTGGTCGCCATCGATCCACAGGAAGCGGATAGGGCGGTTCCAGCCGGGCGCCACGTCGCGGGAGGCGGCGCGATGAATTTCGACATGGCCGCGGGTACCGGACTGTTCGAGCGCAGCGAGGAAGCCGGGGAAGGAGGAGGGCTGCTCGCCGAGATCGGGATCGGTAACGGATGGGGCGCTGTGTGGATCGATGCTGACGATCGGGCCCAGGCTGAAGTGAGCGGAAAGAGCGGCCAGACCGACGGTGGATTTGCCTTTGAAGCTGCCGATTTCGACGGAAACGCCTTGTTTGGGAGCGCTGACGAACAGCGCGGCCAGGGCGCGGAACTCGCGGCCCCCGATATAGCCGGGCACGGCGGAGGCTTTGGACCAGGCGGCATCGATGGCGCGGTCCAGGTCAGTCGAAGGCAAGATCGGGCTCCAAGGCGAGATATCCGCAGGCGAGGACAACGAGGAACATGGTCAAGACTTCGCTATCGCCGAGATTGTAGTCGACCAGGCCTTCGGTAAGGGTGGCGAGGATTACGGCGATGGCGCCATAGAGGAGGAAGCGGCGGTTGCCGCGGCCGGGCGGAAGCTTGGCCAGGCGGCGGTGGAAATCGAGGACGGAGCGGGCGATGAGCCACATCATGACGAGCATGGTGGGGATGCCGCGTTCGGCGGCGTACTGCAAATAGATGTTATGGAGGTGGCCGTACCAGCCATCGGGCAGGGGACGGGGGGTATCGGGCGCGACGAATTCATCGAAGCGATAATGCGGCCCTTCGGGGCCGAGGCCGAGCAAGGGGTGAGCGCGGATCATGCGCAGGCCGGTGCGCCAGACCACCAGGCGAAAGGCATTGGAATCGGATTCGCGGGGACGGACGAGGGATTCGAAACGGCCGCGGATCTGCGCCGGGGAGACCAGGAAGACGATGAGAGCCAGGGCCGGCACGGCAAACACCAGTTTGCGGTTCCAGTGCCAGACGAGATACAGCGCGGCGACGGCGGAGCCGATCCAGACGCCGCGGGTTTCGGCGAGAAGGACGGCGAGAGCAATGAGGGCGGCCGCGGAAATCCAAATCCACCTGCGTTTGGCGATGGCGGGCGCGAACAGCAGGAAGGCGCCGAGCATGATGAGGGCGTACATCTGCTCGGCTGAGAACGTGACCCAGTGATTGGTGAACCCGGTAATCCGCTCGGCGATGTAGTAATCGTAGGTGTTTTTTCCAGCCTGGCCGGCCTGCTGAATTTTGGCGGCGAACTGGTAGACACCGCGCAGGGCGGCGATGCTGCCGAAGACCGCCCAGGCGAGGAAGAGCCAGCGGATAGGGGCGATATCGCGGAGGCAGGAGAAGACCACCAGCAATTCGAGAAAGACATAAAACTTGCGGATTTGGGGCAGGCCGAGCGAGGGCTGCGGGGAGAGCGCCAGAGAGATCACCGTGCCGAGCATGAATATGGCGAGCAGCCATTTAATGCGGGGCAGACGAAGCGGATCGCCGGAAAGAAGCAGGCAAACGACGGCCAGAGCGAGGAAAATCTGGGAGGCGGCGATGGAGAACAATATGATGGCGGCGGAGGCAAAGGTAAGGCCGAGAGCGGCCCGCGACAGCAGGCTTGGGCGGGTATGCATCGCCGGTGAATTCTTCAGTATGGCAGATGGGAAGCCGAGGCTGAGCTGTACTCGTGGCCTGTCGAAGAATCGGGTGGAGCCGGCGATCGAGCAGGCGGTGATCGAGATGGCCATAGAAAAGCCGGCCTTGGGACAGGTTCGGGTGGCCAACGAACTGACCAAACGCGGGCAGTTCGTCTCGCCCACGGGGGTACGCAGTATCTGGCTGCGCAACGATCCGCAGACCTGCGCACGAAGGCTGAAGGCGCTGGAAGCACGGCAGGCGCAAAATGCGGGCCTGGTGCTGACCGAGCAGCAGGTCCGCGCCCTGGAGAAATCCAAACAGGAAAAGGAAGCGCACGGCGAG
>DATGKM010000183.1:0-33120 GCA_035294665.1 Bryobacteraceae bacterium
CCCGTTATCTTTGAACGAACCGGTTGGATTGTATCCCTGGTGTTTGAACACGAGGCGGTCGAGTCCGCCATACTGCGCCGCCCGCCGTGCCTCGAGAAGAGGTGTGTTGCCCTCGCGCAGCGTTACCACGCACTGGTACGAGGCCAGAAACGGAATGAATTCCCGGTAGCGCCACACCCCGCTTTGGTCAAGCGGTGTATTCGAGGTCCGCCGTTCCCGCCACGTTCGCTTCAGCATCGGCGCCGATTGTTCCGGCGCTTCGTACGCCGTTTCCAACAGCCCGCCGCATTCCGGGCAGTTGTAAATTATGTCGGTAATCGGAAATCGCGCGCGGCATTTCTTCGTAAAACAAACCAGTTCGGCGGGCATGAAGTCTTCATTATAGGAAAGCCCGCATCGCCCTAGCCCGCCTGCGGATCAAAGTATTCCCCGATTCTCCCGATAATCTGCTCCATTGCCGAGCCGCCCGAAATTGCATGGATTACCTCCACGGTGGCCTGCACGGCCGGCCGTACAATCTTGCCGCCCAACAGGCAGGCGTAGGAACCGGCGACATGTTCCCGAATCCATTTCGCGATCTCTTCCGTTTCGCCGCATGACGCGGGCAGATGAATCAGGAAACCCTCCTCCGACCACCTTCCAACCACCGCCCCGGGCTTCAGGTTGTTGCGCAGCCGCTTCACAAATGCCGCTGCCAGTTGCCGGGCTACATCGGCATTGAATTGCAGCGCAGCCCGCTTTAGCCCGTCTACTTTGATCAGCACCAGCGCCCCCCCGGCTACCGTCACACGGAGGCGCCGCTCCATCTCCTGCCGGCTGAACAGTTTGGTTAAGTCCTCCGCCGACGAGGCCGATTCCAGCGCATCGATCCTGCGGTGGAGCAGACTGATCTCGGCCAGAAGCTGCGATACCGTTAGCTGCTGCTGCTCCCGGAATTTTTCCAGTTCCTCCGCAATCGAATCGCTCGCCGCTCGCAGCGCTTCGGCCACCGGTTTGGCCATGGGCGATTGAGCCAATTCCCGAAGCTGTTTCACCGCCGCCATCAAACGCGATTCGTGGTTGCCATCGCTTTGCGTAAGCGTCTCGATCAGGCGTTGCAAGCCTGAGGCAGTCCGGCTTAACTCCTCCCGCAGCGAGCTTATATAGGCCGCGGCCCGGTCCTTGTAGTCCCGCAGCAGGCCCCGCAAAGTTCCCTGGCTCTCCGCGAGCGCCTGCGGCGTGCCCCCCTCCACCTCGCGTGCCAGATCTTTCAGGTAGCCCTGGTAGGCCTTGGTTGTGGTTTCCTCGAGTTCAATCGCGTACTGCGCGAGATTATCGAGGGCGGCAACGTAGCATTCCTCGGCCACGCTTCGCGGAGTTAGATCCTGCTCCGCTTCGCGGCTACTCTTGCGTAAGGAGATCAGCGGCATCTCGTTCTCTCTATCGGTCCGGCCGGCCGCAAACTTTAGACTTGCATTTTCTCTTTTTATTCGCCGAAAATAAAATAGGTAGCTTATGCCGCTCACCAAAAGACAGAAACAGGTACTCGATTTCATCGCCCGCTTCCAGGACGAAAACGGCTATTGCCCCAGTTATGAAGAAATTGCGCGCGGCCTGGAGCTCGCATCTCTGGCCACGGTACACAAGCACATCGCGGCGCTCGAAGCGAAAGCCTATCTGAAGCGCGGCTTCAACCAGAGCCGGTCCCTCGAACTGGCGCCGAAATACCTCCAGGAGCAGCGCCGCGCCAGACCGCACCTGGAAGTGCCGCTGCTGGGCCGGATTGCGGCCGGGTCGCCGGTCGAGTCTGTCGAGCAGCGCGAAACATTGAATTTCGCCGATTTTGCCGGCGACAGGAACACCTACGCCCTGGAGGTTCGCGGCAATTCCATGATCGAGGATCACATCTGCGATGGCGACCTGATCCTTCTCGAAAAGACGCCCGAGGTTCGCGATGGCGATATCGTGGTCGCCCTGGTGGGCGGCAGCGAAACCACGCTCAAACGCCTCTATCGCGAGCCGGGCGATCAGATCCGCCTCCAACCCGCGAATGCCGCCCTCCGGCCCATCATTGTCCCGGCGCGCGAGGTGCAAATTCAAGGCCGGTTGATCGCCGTCTTACGCAAATATAAATAGGTTGGGCCAGCGGCTCGCGCCGGTGAACTTCACCGGTGGAAGCGCAAAAACTCACCGGCGAAGTCTGCCCGGCGGCGGCGCCAGCGAAATTTCGCAGTACGCCAACCGAGCCCCTCCCCGTCTATCCGGTTGCGCACAATTCCCTGAACCGCGGCCAGCCCCAAACCCCGTCCGGTGAACTTCGTGGTGAAAAAGGGATCGAAAATCTTCGCCTTCGTGACCTCATCCATGCCGCAGCCATTGTCGCCCGGCCAGCAAACCGATGCTCTCCAGCTTCTGCCGCTGTCCCAGCAACTGCGCCGCACGTTTCTGTTCTTCTAAATCGGTGAACGTGCCCAGCCACTTCAAAATCTCTCCACCGCGGGTCGCCGGCACGGCGCGCAGCAGGTTCCATTTGTGGAATGGCTTCCGCCAAAGTTCGATAGCGATTTTCACTCTCTTCGGCGCCTTCGCGGGCTGCGCGCTCCCGCATTAGCTCCTCTTCCAGTTTCCGGTTCCGCTGCTCGATGTGCAACCGCTGCTCTTCAATTTTGCGGCGCAGAGCCTCCCGTTCCAGAACACGGTCGATCGAGTGCGCGCGTTGCCGTTGAGCGATCCCTTTATCAGGTAACCGGCCGCCCCGTTGCGCATCGCCTCCGCCGCGATCTGCTCGCTGCCATGCGCTGTAATTACGATGATCGGCGCCGCCGTGCTCTGCGCGAGCGCGCCGCGCAAAAGATCCAGCCTCTCCAGATCCGGGAGATTCAGGTCTAAGAGCACGCAATCCGGCTTCCAGGAACGAAGTAATTCCAGACCCTTGCGTCCGCTTTCGGCGGTTTGATACTCGAACTCGCTGCCGCTCTCAAACAGACGGTAACGCAGGATTTCCCGGTCCACGGGATCGTCGTCAATCAACAGAATGCGGCGCTAACACACTCATTACGAGGTAGGCACTCGCGTTTCCAAACCTATTATCTTCCGTTCAAGGCCAGCCCCGTCAGCAGTCTCTCGTACGCGTCCGTCACTGCGTCCCACGAATACCGCTCGCGCACCCGCTCCATCGCCTTCCGGCGCAGCGCCTCGCGCTCCGCCTCGCTCATCTGCAAAACCGACCGCATCTTCGCCGCCAGCTCCGCCGGTTCAAACGGAACCCCGGCATCGCCGCAAACTTCCGCATTCTCCACGGTGTTCCGGTATAGCACCAGCGCGCCGCGGCCCATGGCTTCGATCAGCGCCGGGTGTGTCCCGCCCACTTCGGTGGCGTGAATGTAGGCGAAGCAGTGAGACCCGAGTTCGTGATAGCCCTCTCCGTAGATCGCGCCCGGAATCAGCACGCGGCGATCGCTCGTGTCGCGCACCCGCTGGATATATTCGCGCGCGTAGGGCGCATCGCCCACCAGCGCCAGCTTGTAATCCGTCTCCACGGTTTCGAAAGCCTGGCGCACTTCGAGCGCGTGATTCTCCGGCTCCATCCGGCTTACATACAGGAAGTAGCGGCCCGGCTCCAGTGCCAGCTTATCCAGCACGCTCCGGCTGGTTACCCGCCCCACCTCCGCGCCGTAGGGTATGAACACGCTGGCTTTGCGATACCGGTGCTGGTAATAATCCTGAATGGCGCGGGCATCGGTAATCACCACCGCCGGACAAAACGTCGCCAGCCATTCCGAAAGCAGGTACCAGGCTTTGGCCAGCCGGTTCCATTTCTTCCGCTTCCGTTCGAGCCCATCCACATTCAATGCCGTGGGAATCCCGGCCAGACGCGGCAGAAACGTGAAGATGGCGTTCGCGCCATTGCAGTAAAGGGCGGCATCTACTCTGTGCCCCAAAATTCGCCGCCACACCATGTCCGCGGTCGAAATCAGCGTGTGCGCGATGGTGTCGAAATATTTATGCCGGATGGTGGGAAGATACCGCAGCCGCACTCCCCGGTAGAATTCGCCGGCAAACCGCTCGCGGCAATAAACCGTAACCTCGTGCCCGCGCGCCGCCAGGCGCGCCGAAAGCTCTTCGGCAAACGTTTCGAACCCGCCGTAGTTGGCCGGAATGCCGCGCGTCCCCACGAGCGCGATGCGCACGCGAACCCCGGAAATCAGCGGCGGCGCACGCGTGGGGCGCCGGCCTCAGCCCGGGCGGTTTGGCCAACGGCAGCCGCGCGCTCCGGAACCTGCTTGCTCACCGGCTTGTACCGGAACCAGCTTGCGATGTACTCGTCATCCACCGCGCGGCGCGCCTGGATGGCCCGCCTTTTTTCC
Source organism: Bryobacteraceae bacterium (assembly GCA_035294665.1). GTDB lineage: Bacteria > Acidobacteriota > Terriglobia > Bryobacterales > Bryobacteraceae > PSRJ01. The sequence goes on from DATGKM010000183.1 coordinate 4,347, forward strand.
AAAATCCGCTTCCAGTTCTTCGCCAGATGCCAAAACGCTTTGAGCGACGTATGTTCCCGCGCCAGGCAGCAGGCCACCACAATCACATCCCGCACCGTGATCGAAAACCAGTTGCGCCGGTAGAGGTCCGCCGAAATATTCTTGGCGCGCATCAGAAACCGGTTCTTCACCGAGTGCATGTTGATTTCGGCTGGCAGCGCCCGCCGGTTGCCGGGCAGCACTTTGCGCACGTGATACCCGCGCGCGTAGGGAACGTACAGGCACTTCCAGCCCATCAACTGCGCGCGCCAGGCGACGTCGGCATCCTCGCGGTAAACGAAAAAATCCGAGTCGAAAAATTCCCCGCCGATCGAAACATCGTCGATCATCGCGCGCCGGTACAGCGCCGCCGCTGCCGTGGCTCCGAAGACGTATTCATATTGCAGGTAGTGGCCATTGTCTACTTCGCGGCTCCCCCGGTCCAGATGGCGCAGCATGGGGTTGAAATAGATGCCGGTAGAATCCACAATCGGTTTCCGCGGAATTTCGAAATGCGGCGTCATGGCCAGCAGCTTCCCGCACACGGCGCCGATGCGCTCGTCCCATTGCGCCGCGTCCACCAGCCTTTGGATGAAGCCGGGCAGCAGCAGCACGTCCGGGTTGAGCGTCAGCACCCAGCGGCCCCGCGAAAGCCCGATCGCCTGGTTCTGCGCGGCCGCGAATCCGATGTTTTCCTGGTTGTAGTAAATCTGGCAGCGGTTTTCGAACTGTTCCAGGATATCGGTGGTGCCGTCGGAAGAAGCGTTGTCCACCACGATGATTTCCTTGCCGCCGTAATCCTGCTCGAGCACCGATTCCAGACAACGCCGGATAAAAGGGCCGCTATTGTACGTCACGATCGTGACCGAAACCAAGTCGTTGTGGACCATGAACGAGAACCAGAAAACTGCCGAATTGAAACACGGAACTACCCGAAAACGCGCTCTTCTACCCGAACGATCAGGGACAGCAGGAACGGCCGCCCGCCAAACATGCGCCGGCCAGCCGCGCCACTTTCCAATATGCTGCCAGGGGCCGAAAGCTCCGCCCGAACGCCGCTTCAAAGGGCGCGCGAAGCAAAGAGCCTGCGATCACGGCCAGACACACCGCCCGCTTACCCGCCGGACGGAAGTGCCGGACGCTGTAACTAAGTAAACTACGATACCAATAAACGCGCCGCATCTCCACAGTTAAAGGTGCGATCGAATGCCCTCCGGTGTGCCGCGCCGCGACCTGCGGCACGTAAACGAAGTGATACCCCGCATCCAGCGCCCTCCGGCAAAAATCCACATCCTCAAACCATATCGGCCAGAAATGTTCGTCGAATCCCCCGAGTTGTTCCCATACCGCCCGCCGGATCATCAGCAGCGCCCCCGCCGGTTGCTCCACCCTCTGCTCTACCGTGTGATCCAGTCCTATATATCGATAAGCGCGATTCCACGGGTTGCCGGGCCAGAGCCGGTTTAGCACGAGTGCTTCCATTGTGAGCATGGCCGGAGTTGGTAACCGGCGCACCATGAAGCCGTTCTGCGGCCTCCCCGCGGGATCCACCAGCATGCCGCCCGCCCCCGCCGCGCCCGGACGGCCGCAGGCTTCGCGCAGCCGTTCAAGGCCCGTGGTCAGCACCACGTCCGGATTCAGCAGCAACACGTAGGGGCACTCCAAGGCGCGGAATCCCTGATTCACCGCTGCCGCAAAACCGCGATTGGTGGAATTCGCAATCAAACGAACACCGCGCCGTTCCACCTCCCCGCGCGTGCCATCGGCGGAAGCGTTGTCTACCACCACGATCTCGGCGCCGGTCTTTTGCGCCGCTTCCAGGCAAGCGCCGATCGCCGCGGCGGAATTATAGGTGACCACAATGATGCCCGTCGCGGCCATGTATCACTTTGTCACACTGATGGGGCTACGCCAATCGCTGCCCGCCGGCGGCCGCCGTCACCATCACGTTCACCGGAGGGCTCGCCACTCCGCCGACGGTCAGCACCACTGGCTGCGGCCCCGCCGGAATTGTGGCCGGCGTCACAAAATTCACGCTTGCGATTCCGACAGAGCCCGGCAGCATCGCCACCGATTGCGGCAATGCCGGCTGCCAGTTCGATCGGAAAGCCGGCGATCTGCCCGTTATTATTGATCCCCACTACACCCGGTCCAACCCCCACCGTATACGGAACCTGAACCTTGACCAGTGTCGGCGACACGAACAACAAGACCCGCGCCACCACACCGTTCACCGTCGCCGAAACGCCCGCCGCCGAATACGGCATCGGGTTGGCGGCCGGTACGACTGTGGTGTTCGCCAAATTCGAGCCGAAAATCGCCAGCACCATTCCCGGACTGGCGACCGTCTGCTGGTTCGCCCCATTAGTGACGCCGGAGATCGCCGTGCCCGATGAACTGCCGCCCAGCACAAACATCGCCGGCACCGCGATCTGCTGCGGCTGCGCGTTCATCGATTCAATCACGATCGTCGCGTTGTAGACCCCCGGCTCGTAACCCGCGCCGTCGGCCGTCAACGTAATCGTCGCCGGCGGCGCGATTCCGCCGAAGCAAATCGTGCCCCTAAGCGATCCCCACGCCTCCAGGCGCGTGGCCCCGAAAATTGCGGCAATCTGCGATGTCAGATCCGTGCTTCCCGCCAGCAGCCTGGAAATGCTGTTTTCAAAACCGCTGGTCTCAGCCACGTGTACCCGCGCCGCCCGCTGGCAGGAAGCGTCCGCCGCCGGATTCTGCCTCACTTCGAGCGGCGTCGCCGTCAGGCTGAAATTGAATTCCGCCAGCGGTTGCGCCACCCCATCGATGCTGAAGCCTGTGACCAGCGCCGGCACCCCCGCCGTTTCTTGCAGGCGAATCCGAATTGAAATCCGGATCGGCGGCGCCCGCATCGAACCGCGGCCGGGCCGCGCTGTGCGGATGGCCGGGGATAATCCGTGTGCGCCTGCTATCGATCGGACGAGCGATCCGGTCGGGCGGAGCCGCTTGGGCAATCGTAATCGCAAGCAACAGGAGCGTGACACAACAGGTGTTCTCGAAGAATCGGCCCATAGGATCATTGATTGTACCTTTTCGAATGCCGCGGGCGGGGTGGGCAGCCGGAGGCCGGCGCCGTTTTCCGGCCAGCCTGCCGTGTGCCTGAGAGGAAAGTGCTGGCTTTCCCGTTGAAATTATCCTAAAACAGAAATAGCGGCTGGCGTTTTCCCCGGCTGCCGGCCGGCTGTGGAAAAACGTGGAAACAGCCATGGGAGCAATTGATGCACAAGCACTTGGCCGTGCCGGCCGGACGTAGCTTTTCGCACAGCTTTCTCCAGAGCCTAAGTAGCTTAAATTGCGGCGCGAAATTTTCGGATCGTTCCGCCGGGGAGTAACGGTAAGCTTCGGTATTCGGGTTCTGCATGTCCGCCACCACCACTGAGAAAGGTCTACCCACCAATCTGGATGCCGAGCGCTTCGTGCTCGGCTCCATCCTGCTGGACGATGCCCTGTACATCCAGGCCGCCGGCGCGCTCGATCCGGACGATTTCAGCCTGGAGAAGCACCGGCGCATCTTCCGCCGCATGGGCGAGCTGCACGAGCGCGGCGAGCGTATCGACCGCATCACCCTGGCCAACGAGCTGATGAAGTTCAACGAGCTCGAAGCCTGCGACGGCCTCACCTACCTCGTTTCCCTCGATGACGGACTGCCGCAGATCCCCAACGTGGATAGTTACATCCGCATCGTCAAGGACAAGAGCGTCCTCCGGCGCATCATCTTCACCTCGCAGCACATGATCGATCGCTGCCTCCTGGGCGAAGAGAACCCGGACCAGATTCTGGCCGGCGCCGAGGAAACACTGCTCAAGCTGGGAGAGGCGCGGGTCAAGGCCGGCCTGCAGAATCCGCGGCAGATCGTGGAAACCTACGAGGGCGGCCTCAGTGCGTTCCTCGATCCCAGCAAGCGCATCAAGGGCATCAGCACCGGATTCACCAAGTTCGATGAATACAGCGGTGGGATGCACCCCGGCGACCTCATCATCCTCGCCGCGCGCCCCTCGATGGGAAAAACCGCCCTGGCCCTCAACATCGCCCAGCACGTGGCGCTGAAACTGAAGCAGACGGTGGCCATATTTTCCCTGGAAATGTCGAAGGAGTCGCTGCTCACGCGCATGCTCTGCGCGGCGGCGCGCGTCGACAGCCAGAAGTTCCGCGCCGGCTACCTCAACCAGGAGGAACGGCGAAAGCTGAACCAGGCGCTGCACGAGCTGGTGGAGGCCCCGCTCTATATCGACGACACCGCCAGCATCAACATCATGGACATGCACGCCAAGCTGCGCCGCCTGCAGGCCGAAGGCCGCGAACCCAAGCTGGTGATCGTGGATTACCTCCAGTTGATGAGCGGACGCGGCCGCTTCGAGAACCGTAACCAGGAAGTGAGCGCGCTGTCTCGCGGCATGAAGCTGCTGGCCAAGGAGCTGCAAGTCCCCATGCTGGTGCTTTCCCAATTGAGCCGCGCCGTCGAGAGCCGCCAGGGCGACCATCGCCCGCAGTTGAGCGATTTGCGCGAATCCGGCTCGATCGAGCAGGATGCCGACCTGGTGGGTTTCATCTTCCGCGAAGAGGTCTACCGGCGCGATCGCGAAGACTTGCGCGGTCTGGCGGAGCTGATCATCGCCAAACAGCGCAATGGTCCCGTGGGCACCGTCAACCTCGTCTTTCTGCATTCGCAGACAAAGTTCGAAAACCGCGCCGAAGATACCGGGGAACTGCCCGAGGAATAGCCCCGCCGCAGTTACTACCTCCGAAACCCGAGTGGTACAGGCGCCGTTGCGATCCCGAAAACCACTCGCCGGCGCTCGCCGCTCTGCTCGGGCTAACTTCGGAGCCGCGACTCTCCGTGAACCCCCTCCGTTTGTGAGGCAGGCCGGCAATTTGCGGACCGGATGCCATCCGGCCCACCGGCCGCAGCCCGGCGTGCGCTTCTTCGAAGGAGCGGCCGGCTGGAGATCCACCGCCGGGCGCCTTTTTCGGATCGGCGCTCCGTGCCGGCCGGCGCGCGCTTCTTCTCTCGCCAGTTCAGTGCCAACGTTACGAAGTGAACCTCGCCGCGCTGCGCTCCATCGAACGTGCCGGCGCGTTCTCCCCGCTATCCCACGGAAAATCGCCTGCGCGCTCGTTGCCCGGATGCGGAATTGGGAAAGGGGAAAAATTCGGAGGGGAACATCTCTAAAAATGAAAAAGGCCCCGGAAATCGGGGCCTCGGAGTGAACCTTGCCCTTAGTAGGGCGCGCCCGAGCTACTTCTTTTTCTTCGGAGCAGCTTTTTTCTTCGGGGCAGCTTTCTTGGTTGCGCTCTTCATCGATTGATTCTCCCTAACATCGAATTTTGCGATTTGGAAAAACCGCAATGTGATTCATATATAAAGTCGTTCACTACGAAAGTCAAGAAAAAAATGCACATGGCTCTGCGATTCGCTCGCTTTCCTGCCGCGACTCTCCGCCGCGCGTGAAATTTTGATCAAGCGCGCGCGTTCGCGACGCCCGCGCTCGCTATACTTCCGGCATGGACTCCCAACACGCCTCCGGCCCGCCGCGACGCACGGGATGGGGCGCGGCGCTTTTCATGATCGCTTCCATCGGGTGCCTGGCCGTCGCTCTCTTTGCCGCCGCCTTCTTCCACGGCCGCGAGGTGGACCTTGCCCGCCAGATCGCCCTCGCCCGCGAACAACTCCGCACGCAATCCATCGCGCTCACGCGGTCGAACGAAGCCCTCGTGATTCTGCGCGCTCCCGATACACGGGTGTTCTCATTCGGCGGCGAACATCCGCTCGAAGGCGCCATCTTCGCCAGCCAATCGCAAGGCATCCTGCTGGTGGCGTATGGTCTGGCTCCCGCCGCGCCCGGCAAAGTCTACCAGATGTGGCTTGTGCCCAGGCACGGCATGCCGCGGCCCGCGGGAGTGTTTGCGGGCACGGCGGACAGCACCGCGCTGCACGTTTACAAAGAGACAGTGGACCTCGCCGCAATCGCTTCTATAGAGGTCACGCTCGAAACCCAGCCCGGCGCCGGGCAGCCTGCTTCCCAGCCGGCTGGCACGCCGGTGATCCGCGCCCAGCTCTGAGCCGCTCCGCGGCGTAAAACGAACTGTGCGGCAGAGTTCGCACACACCAACTCGCGAATTGTACTCTGGATGCCTTCGCCCTTTCGGATAATGAAGGCATGCCTGAGGGGGCCCAGGTGCCGCTCGACATGCTGGTAGTGTTCGCTTCCGCCAAGCTGCTCTCGGAAATATTCGAGCGGCTTGGCCAGCCCGGCATTGTCGGTGAGATCCTGGCCGGCGTGCTGATCGGCCCGCACGTGCTCGGCTGGATGGAACCTAACCAGGTGCTGGGCATCCTCTCGGATCTGGGAGTGATGTTCCTGCTGTTCGGCATTGGTCTCGAAGTGCGCGCCTCCGAGCTGATGCGGGTGGGTGGCACAGCCGTGGGGGTGGCGGCCTCGGGTGTGGTGTTCTCGTTCCTTGCCGGTTGGGGTATCACCGCGCTCTGGGGCATGCCCCGCAATGAAAGCATCTTCACCGGAGCCGCCATGGTGGCCACCAGCGTAGGCATTACGGCCCAGGTTCTGGCCGCGCGGCAGCTCCTCGATACGCGCGCCGCCAAAATTATTCTGGCCGCGGCCGTAGCCGATGACGTCCTCGGTCTGATCGTCCTCTCGATTGTGACCAGCTTCGCTCACGGCCAGGTGAATTACCTCGATATCGCGATCACCAGCGGTATCGCCATTCTCTTCACCGTCTTTATGGCGACCATCGGCCAGCGGACGGTGCGGCGGGTGATACCCCGGGTTCAGGCCCGCGTCCGCCTCGCGGAGGGTGAGTTCGCCCTGGCGATGACGCTGCTGTTCGCGCTGGCTCTGCTGGCGGTCTATGCCGGAGTCGCCGCCATTGTGGGCGCATTTCTGGCGGGGCTGGCGTTGGGTGAAAGCGTGGACCGCCGCGTGCACGAGCTCGCCAATGGAGTAACCGAACTGCTGGTTCCGTTCTTCCTGGCCGGCATCGGGCTGCGGTTCGATGTTTCGGTTTTCGCCACCAGGACGGTGCTGCTCATGGCCATCTCCATTGCGCTCGCGGCCGTGGCCGCGAAATTCACGGCCTGCAGCCTCGCCTCCCTGCACGTGGGCCGGATCACTGCCCTGCGCGTGGGTGTCGGCATGATTCCACATGGCGAGGTCGGCATGGTGGTGGCGCAGATCGGATTGAGCGTGGGCGTGATGAAGCAGAGCGTCTACGGGATAATCGTCTTCATGTCCGTAGCCACCACGCTGCTCGCGCCGCCGCTGCTGAAAGCGGCGTTCCATGGCGTCAAAACCGTCCGCAAGCCGGACGAGGAAATTGCGCGCATCGGGTAATCGGATGTTGACTCTCGTCATCGGCGGCGCGCGCAGCGGGAAATCCCGGTTCGCGCAATCGCTCTGTGCCAAATCCGCCGTCGCCTACATCGCTACCGCCCGCGCGGAGGATGACGAGATGCGCGGGCGCATCGAGCGGCACCGCGCGGACCGGCCGGAGCATTGGATTACCATTGAAGAGCCGCTCGATCTGGCGCGGGCGGCGCGCTGCGCGCCGCCTGCGGCCGCTATCGTCTTGATCGATTGCCTCACCGTGTGGCTGAGCAACCTGATGTGGGAGCGGCGCGACCGGCCGGTGGAAGAACTCGAAAGCTGCGCCGCGGCTCAGATCGACGCCCTCGCCGGGGTGGCCGCCGCTACGGACGTGATCCTGGTTTCGAATGAAGTAGGCGCGGGAATTGTGCCGGAAAACGAAGTGGCCCGCCGCTTCCGCGATCTGCAGGGGCTTGTGAACCAGCGCGCGGCCGCGCGGGCCGATCGCGTCTTCCTCACCGTCGCCGGAATCGCGCTGCCTATCAAGACGGCACAGGCATGAGCGCCGCTTCGCGCGCCCGCTCTTCCAACTCCTCCAGCGCGCCCGCGAAGAAGTGGTCCTCGGATTCGATCCAGATCAGGCTCTTCGGCGCGGCGAATTTGCCGTAGGCCGCTTCCAATTCCTCGCGCGGGCCGAACTGGTCGTGGGTGCTTTGCAGAAAAATCTTGGGGGTGCGGCATTGCTCCAGCAGATCCGCCGCTACCGGCAGGCGCGTCGGGAAGCCCGCCGCCATCAGGAACGCGGGGTGTGGCTGGTCCTGCGCCATCTGGCAGCCGAGCGTAAGAATTACGCGCGCGCCAAACGAAAAACCCGCCAATACGAAGCCCAGCCAAGGATAGCGGCTCCGCAGCCAATCGAGGGCGGCGCGGGCGTCTTCCACTTCACCGGTCATGTGCGCATGCTCGCCTTCGCTCGCCCCCACGCCCCGAAAATTGAAGCGCAGTACCACGGCTCCGGCCCGCCGTAGCCCGCGCGCCAGGCGAAATACTACTTTGTTGTGCATCGTTCCGCCATGCAGCGGATGCGGATGACACACTACCGCGGCGAAGCGCGGCTCCCCGTCTTCCGGTTCTTCGAGCAGGGCTTCCAGGCGTCCGGCGGGACCCGGCACAAAGTAGGTTTCGATTCGGCGCGCCACAATCAGAACGTGCGGTAGTTGGTGAACTGCATATCGATGCCGAAATCGGTGTCGCGCAGCAGCTTGATCACGTTTTGCAGAATGTCGCGGTCGCGGCTGGAGACGCGCACGAAATCGCCTTGAATCGAGGCCTGGGCCTTCAGTTTGCTGTCCTTGATTTTCTTGACGATTTCGCGTGCCTTCTCGGTCGAAATCCCCTGCTGCAGCGTGATCTCCTGCCGCACGGTCGCGCCGGCCGCGGGCACGATAGGGCCATACGACAGACCTTTGAGCGGCACCTTGCGCTTCACCAGCTTGCCTTCCAGAATCTCGTTTACCGCCTTGAGCTTGAACTCGTCCTTGCTGGTGAGTGTAATCTTATTGTCCTTCTCGTTCAGCTCGATATTGGAGTGGGAGTCTTTGAGATCGAAGCGCTGCGTAATCTCTTTGAGCGCCTGCTGGATGGCGTTGACCACCTCGGGCATTTCGATTTTGGAAACGACGTCGAAGGAATTGTCGGGCATGGCGGCTTAATTGGATTTCGGCGGAGCGGGTTTGGTTTCGGAATGGAGCGGCGGCAGGTCGAGGCCGAGAATGGAGCCGGAGCGGACGCGGACGGGTGTGACGCGGCGAACGGTTTCTGGAAGCGGCGGAACCGGCGTGGCTGCCGGCTTCGCCACCGGTTCCGCGGCGGGCGGCGTGGGCTTCACCACAGGTTCGGTTGCGGCCGCCTCGGGCTGCGCGGCGGGTTCGGCGGCGGTTTGGTAAGGACTTTGCGCGGGCGCTTCGACGGGAGCTGTTTCCGATGGTTTCGGGGTAAGCGTCTCGATTACCCGCCGAGTGATCTCATCGACCATGCTCTCCATGGCGGCATCGAGCGCAATCGTGACGGCGGCGCGCACCCGCTCCGCATCGAGAACCGTCACGAAGGGTCCGCTGGCCTTGGGGCGGGCCGGCTTCACATCCGGTATGGAACCGCGCGAGGGCATGCCCTTCAGCGCTCGGTCGGCGGCTACCGCTTCCGCCAGCGGCTTGACGGCTGTGACCAGGGCGGTGGCTTCGAACGGTTTGCGCAGCGCGCCGTCGGCGCCTACCCGTTTCCACTCGGCTTCATCGAGTGGATCGAGCATGCCGGCGGTGAGAATCACCCGCACATGGCGATGCCGCGGGCTGAGTTTCAGATAGTGGCAGATATCGTAGCCGTTGCGTCCCGGCATTACGGTATCGGCCACCACCACATCCGGGTCTACGTCATCCAGGCGGATCAGCGCGGCGTCGCCGCTGCTGACGGTGACCACTTCGAAACCTTCGCCGGTCAGTATCCGTTCACCGAGGCGTTGCGCGTGCGGGCTGTCATCCACTAACAGGATGCGGCTCATTGCTGGGTTTGCGCGGCCGGTGGAGCCGGGGCGCTCGTCTCGGCGGCCGGCGCCGGCTTGGCTTTCTTGCTCTTCTTCTGCTTCTTCAGTTTCACCGGGTGGTTGGTGGGCAGCGGTTGCTGCGCCGTCGCCTGCGCGCTCTCCGTGGCTCCCCCGGCGGCAGGCGTGGCCGCGCCGGTTTGCCCCGGTGGCACGGCGCGCGCGTCCTTCCCCTGATCGAGCGCGGTCGTGTTATTCACCACGGCCGCGGAAACTTCCGCTCCCACCGTGTTGTTACCCGGAGCCGGGGCCGGCCCGTTCGGCGGCGGAACGCTGACCGGCACGGTTGGCTGGAAGGTCTGCATATTGGGATTGCCCGTTTTCGCCGCCATGCGCGTATCCGGGCGGCTTTCAAACGGCTCGATCGCCTTAGCCAAAAATCCCTTCTTGCCGCGATTCTCCAGATTGTATTTCTCCAATGCCAGCGCTTCCGGATCGGCCGCCGGCACCGGCCGGTTCATCGCTCGTAAGCGCTCTTTGGCGTTATTCGCCCACCCGCTCAGCGGGTAATCTCTCACGATGCGCGAGTAAGCCGCGGCTTCCTGATTTTCGAAGCGGTCGCCCATTTTGTGATACGCATCCGCCAGGTCCCACAGCGCCTGGTCGTTGTCGCTGAACAGCGGATAATGGTCCGCCAGCGCCTGCAGCCGGTTTGCGGCGGCCGGATAACTGCCCCGCTGCTTGTAGAATTCGCCCACCCGGAATTCGTTCTGCGCCAGCACTTCCTGGATCTCGCGCAGCCGCTGCTGCGCCACCGGCGCATACTTGCTGTTCGGGTAGTGGAGGATGAGTTCTTTGCACTCCTCCTGCGCGCGCAGCGCCTGGTTTGTATCGCGGTCGGGCTTTTCCATCTGCCGGTAGTGGATATCGCACACCCGCTCCTGCGCTTCGGCCGATTCCTCCATCTGCGGATAAAAGAGGATGAAGTCCTTGTATTCGGCCTCAGCCTGCGCCAGGCCATGCGCCCCGCCCTCTTTGTACCAGCTATCGGCAATGGCGAGCTTGGCCTTCGCCAGGTACTCGCTCGTGTCGTAGGTGTTGATCAGGGTTTGTAGGGTAAGGCGTGCGATTTCGTACCGGCTGTGCTCCATATCGTGCACAGCCTTATCGAAGAGCACCTTATCCGGTTGCTGCGTATCCTTCGTAATCGGGTTTTCGTAAGGATGCCGTTTCAACCCGCACGAGCTGAATAAGCCGGCCAGCGCTCCCAGCGCCAGCGTGTACCGCAACGTATGATCAAGCTGCATTAAGTCACCCAAGTCCTAAACTTCACCCGCGGCCGTTCGGGAGCGGCCGCGGTTCCAACTAAACCCGCACAGCGAACGCATTCGCTGCGATCTCCCGCATCTGGCGGACTGTGGCTTCCGCGTCCGCGCTGTGAAAGATAGCCGACCCTGTGACGATCCAGTCACAGCCGGCTCGCACCACGTCGCCGAGGTTATCGAGGTGGACGCCGCCATCGATTTCAATCGGCAGCCCCGGCTTCCTCTTCCGTTGCCGCAACTCCCGCAGATCGCGGACTTTTTCCAGCACATACGGGATCAATTCCTGCCCGCCGAAGCCGGGATTGACGCTCATAAGCAGCACGTAATCCGCCACTTCGATGGCATTTTCGAGCAGCGCCACGGGTGTGGCGGGGTTGAGCACCACCCCTGCCATTGCCCCTTCGGCGCGAATCTGGTGAAGCACCCCATCCAAATGCCGGCACGCCTCCAGATGAATCGAAATCGAATCGGCGCCCGCTTGCGCAAACGCCCTCACGTACCGCTCCGGGTTCTCAATCATCAGGTGGCAATCCAGGTGGGCGCGCGTAGTCTTGCGCAGCGACTCGACCACCAGCGGACCAATCGTCATGTTCGGCACGAAGTGGCCGTCCATCACGTCCAGGTGCAGCATGCGCGCGCCGCCCCGTTCCACCCGCGCGATCTCGTCGCCCAGATGCGCGAAGTCCGCGGAAAGAATGGAGGGTACGATTTCAATCATTTCCGGGCCTCACCGATTCTAGCACGGCGGCAAAAAAGCCATCCCCAGGGTCGCGGCCGGGAATGCGATGCGTGGCGCGCTTCACAACCCAACGGCGTCCATCGCCTGTTACCCGCGCAATCACCCCTTCGTTTTCTTCCAGTTCGAGCGAGCAGGTGGAATAAACCAGCCGCCCGCCGGGCGAAAGCGCCTCGAGAGCGTTCGCGAGCAGCGCCCCCTGGCGTCGCTGCAGATCCAATAGGTCTTCAGATTTCAGGCGCCATTTGATTTCCGGATTCCGCCCGAGCGTTCCGGTGCCCGAGCACGGCGCGTCCACCAGGATGCGATCGAAGATGCCGCGCTCGAATCCGGAGCGAAAGGGCAGCGGCCGGGTGCCATCCAGCACTACCAGGGGCACGTTCAGGTTCCGCATTTCTACAAGCCGGTGCAAATGCACATCGCAGGCCACCGTGCGGACCCCCGCTTCCAGCGCTTGCGCGGTTTTGTTTCCGGGAGCGGCGCACAAATCCAGAAAGCGGACGCCCGGTTCCAGCCCAAGCAGCGGGATGATCGACTGCGCCCCGATATCCTGCACGCGCGCGCCGGCGGGCGTGATGCGCACATACGTCTCGGGTTCGCTAAGCGCGGCGCGCGCAATGCCCGCGGCGGTTTCAGCGCCGTACTGCCGCTCCCACCGGGCCAGCATCCATTCCGGGCAGGAAAGCTCGATCTCGCGGTTCGGCCACTCGACCGGCGCGCGGTCCACTTTGCGCAATACGGCATTCACGAAACCCGCGGCCGAAGCTTTGCGGGCGCGCTTCACCAGTTCCACGCTATCGGCCACGGCCGCGTGCGCCGGAACGCGCTCCAGGTAGCGCAACTGGTAAATGCCCATGCGCAGCGCCGTCCGCACTTCCGCATCCAGTTTGCGCGCGCGCCCCGCGTAGTGGCCGATCAGAAAATCGAGCTGCGCGCGGAAACGTAAAACCCCGAAAACGATTTGGGAAGCGAGGCCCGCATCCCGCGCGTCGAGCGATGCCGCGCGCAGCAGATCGGAGGCATAGCCGCCGGCTTCAGTCTTGCGCAGGATGTCGTAAGCGGCGGTGCGGGCGGGCGCGGTCATTCGTATCGGATCGAACTATATCGAAGTCCGGCCCCCACTCACCGCCGCGCGGCGCAACCTTCAATCCAGCGGTTCGGCGGCGGCCCCCGAACGATGTGGCGGCCGCGGCTTTTTCCGCGCACCCACTAACGCGTACGGATCTTCCGGCTCCCGCCGGAAGTACTGCCTGATCCGCTCGATTATCCGGCTAATGCGGGAGCGCCGCCTCTTCCTGCCGTGCGGCCTGTTTGGCATGCTATGCGGACGCAGCGTGACCGCGCGGCGTTCCCTCGATTCGCGGCCCCGGTTACTCCTTCTTCTTCCCTCTCCCCCGCATCTTTTCCATCATTTCCGTCGAAGGTGGTACTTCGTTCTTCAGCCGCAGATACACCGCCATCGAGCCGTAGCATTCCTGGTCGTGCCCGATGTTACCCCACAGCGATGCAAGCCGCGTGGTTTGCCCGCGGAACGATTGCACCGCATCGTTGGCGTTCGCGTCCGTCGTGCCGTTATAGGCCGCATCGCACGCCTCGAAGGATTTCTTCAGCGCGTCCAGCAACTCGGTTTTTGTGCCGTTCGGATTGGTCCGCCCGGCCGCCTGCGTCCCCGCCAGCCGCGCGCATGTCGCTTCCTGCGCGTCCGCCACATGCGCCACCCATCCGCCAAATGAGCGTTCCTGCATCGTCGGCTGGAAGCTGTAATCGCTGTCCGGCATCTTCTCGGCCGCCTGCATGATGTCGTTCTTAATTCCGTTATATGCCTGCTGCAACGCAGCCGCTTGGCTCGGGGACCCCTGCGCAAATAGCCCCGAAACCGCCAGTAAGCTCACACACAAAAAACCGTACAGTTTCATCTTTTCTCCTTAGGTTTAAAAGACTTAAGGCGAAGCAGCATCCGGCCAGGTTACGGCGCCCCGCTTGGCGCTAACCTGTATGCTTGATCCCCGCCCAACCAAATTGGCTCGCCCGCCCGCGCCCGGTAGTAACCTATTTAATGCAGACGGAAGCGCACGTCTACGCGCTCGCGGTCGCCTCCAGCGCCCTTCTCTCGTTCTATCCCTTCTTGCTGGTCATGCTTTCCTTCTGCCGCAATGTCCTCCACTCGCGCCCCGCCGAAGCGGCCATCTACCTCGCGCTCAACGATTCGCTTCCCGGCGATCTCGGCGCCTTCATCCGTCGCAACCTGCCGCCATCGGGCTCCATCGAATGGATCTCCATGCTGCTGCTCCTCGTCACCGCCAATGGCGTTTTCGAGCCGCTCGAAGTCGCCTTCAATCGCGCGTGGGGCGTCCCCCAGAACCGCTCCTACCTGCGCAATCAGGCCGTGGCGTTGGGCATGATCTTCCTCTGCGGCGGCCTCGCCCTCGCATCGTTTATGTTCACCGCCCTCAATCAGGGCTGGCTCGCCGATTGGGCCGGCGCGCACTCGGCTGCCCGCCCGTTTCTCAACTTGCTGCTCTTCAAACTGGCCGCCGTGCCGTTCTCCATCCTCGCCCTCTTCCTGCTCTACTGGCTCTTGCCCAACTGCAAAATCCGCCCCGCGCAGGTGGTTCGTTCGGCCATCCTGGCCGGCCTGGCGCTCGAAGCCATGAAGTATGTCAACCTGCTGTTGTTCCCGCTCATGCGCGACAAACTCGCGCGCGAGTACGGCGTGTTTCAGCACTCCGCCCTCATCCTTCTGTGGAGCTTCGTCGCCTCGCTGGTCGTCTTAGCCGGCGCCCAGGCCAGCGCGGCCTCCGCCCTCTCCCAAAAACCCGCGGCGGAGGACGCGCTGTCGTAAACTCAGGTCATGCCGCTTACAGACTGGAAAGCCCTCGCCCGCGCTCGCGGCTCCCAACTCGAAAATCCCGAACTGGACCGGATTCTCGAACCGCTCGCCACCCTCGAAGCGCGTTTTCGCCCGCTTGCCGAAGCGCTCCCCGCCACCCTCGACCCCGCCCCGATCTTCCGTGCCGATGCGGAGTCGCGCGAGTAATATAGCCGTGAGCCGGAGTCGATAAAACAGTGACCCTCCTCGAAGCCGCCCAAGCCCTGCGGGATCGCCGCGTCTCCTCCACTGAACTCACGCGCGCCGCCCTCGACCGCATCGGCCGCGAGGACAGCTCGCTCAACTCTTTCATCAAAGTTCTCCCCGAGTACGCGCTCGACCGTGCCGCCCACGCCGATCGCGAACTCGCCTCCGGCGCCTCCCGCGGCCCCCTGCACGGCATCCCGGTCGCCCTCAAAGACCTGATCGATCTGTGCGGCGTCCGCACCACGGGCGGCGCGCGCATATATAAGGATGCGCCCGCCCCCCGCAGCGCCGCCGTAGTAGAAATGCTGGAAGCCGCCGGAGCCGTCATCGTCGGCAAATTGAATCTTCATGAGCTGGCCTACGGCGTCACCTCCGAAAATCCCCACTACGGGGTCGTACACAACCCCCGCAATCTCGCATACAGCGCCGGCGGATCGAGCGGCGGTTCCGGCGCCGCCGTCGCCGCCGGATTCGTCTTCGCCGCGCTCGGTACCGATACCGGCGGCTCCATTCGCATCCCGGCATCCTTTTGTGGAGTCGCCGGCTTCAAGCCGACTTACGGCGTGGTCAGCCGCTACGGCGTGCAAACCCTGGGTTTCACCCTCGATCACGTGGGCCCGCTCGCGCGCACCGTTCGCGATGCCGCCGCCGTCCTCGGCGTGATCGCCGGCCATGACCGCCGCGACCCGGCATCGGTCGAAAGTCCGGACGCCGCTTACCGCTCCCTCCCGCTCGCCTGTTCCATTCGCGGCATCCGCATTGGTGTCCCCGAAAGCTGGCTCGCCGCGCATGTCGATCCGGAAGTCGCTCAAGCTCTCAGCGCCGCAGTTGCCCGCGCCGAGTCACTCGGAGCCGGGATCCACCCAGTGACTCTTCCAAATTTGGAAGCGGTAAACACCGTAGGCCAGGTACTTCTCCTGGCCGAAGCAGCCGCTTTGTTTGAAAACTATCTCGACCGCCCGGATCTCTTCGGCGCCGACGTGCTCGCTTTGCTCGAACAAGGCCGCCTCCTCCCCGCCACCGATTACATCAACGCGCAGCGCCTGCGCCGCCGGTTTCTGTCAGATTTCCAAACAGTCTGGTCCCAGGTAGACTGTCTGATCACTCCCGCAACCCCGATCCCCGCGCCCCGCCTCGGCCAAACCACCATCCGGATCGGCCAATCTGACGAACCCGTTCGTTCGCTCGCCACCCGGTTCAGCCGCCCCATGAACGTCTTAGGTGTGCCGGCCATTTCCATCCCCTGCGGCCTCAGCCCCGCCGGCCTGCCCCTCGGGTTGCAAATCGCCGCCGCCCCATTCCAGGACTCGCTGGTACTGCGGGTAGCGGCGGCGCTCGAAGATAGTGGGATCGGAGCCCCCTAAGCACCAGCCCCAACTGGTGCAGGGTGCTGCTTTCGGAATAATCCTCCCCCGGAAATTCGGATTTGCGGAGCGGAAAAGGTCGCATTCGAACCGGTGCGTCCTCGTCACTAGCCGCGCTAACGCTGCCAAGCGGCGGACTTATGCCGGGAACCGTGGCGATTCCGATGGGCACAATCTCTTCCGCGCTTCCCAACTCCGTAAATGCCAACACTGGTCTCGCCTCAATCGATCATTCGATTTCCACTACGGACTAGTTGCGTGGACGTTTTGTTCAGTCGCGCATTGGCATCGCGTATTCTCCAGGAACGAGCGGCCAGGCCTCGATTCGCGCCGGGTTTGGTGAAAACTACGATGTGCTGCCCGGGATCCGCCCGGTTCCCCTTTCCCTCCCACCTCCATCGTCCCTTTCCTCTCTGAATTCATAGATCTGTTGCAAGATTCCATATCCGACAACTGCTTCCGTAGATTCGATTCCCTCCCTAAATAGTTAGAAAAATAACAGATACCTTCACAGTTTCGTATTTGAAAATTCCGAATCTCCCCCCAAAGCCCCGTCAAGCCCCGTCAAGCCCCGTCTGGGCACCAACTCACAGTGCTGGTCCCTAAGTTGCTCCTCCCCACGCCATATGCTACGAAAGCTTTTTCTGTTGTGCTTGGGCGCGTGCCTGTTTCTCGCTCTCAATCCGCGGGCCGGCGCGCAATCGATCACCTCGGGCGACGTCACTGGGACCATCACCGATCCCAGCGGCGCCGGCGTACCCAACGCCGCTGTCACTCTGACCAATACCAACACAAACGTCTCCGCCAACACGACGACGAATCAGGCGGGTAATTACCGCTTCGCGTTCGTCCAACCGGGAACTTATAGTCTCAGCGTGACTGCCTCCGGCTTCCAGCAGCAACAGCGGACCGGCATCGTGGTCACTGCCGGACAGCCGGTCGCCGAGGATCTCCGCTTGCAGATTGCCAGCGCGACGCAAACCGTGGAAGTGTCGGAAGCGACCGAAGCCGTGCAAACCGAAAACGCGGACGTCTCCACCAGTTACAATGCCGAAACCATCCTGAACATGCCCAATCCCGGCGGCGATCTCACTTATATTGCGCAGACTGCGCCAGGCGTGGTGATGAACACGCAGTCCGGGTACGGAAACTTCTCCTCCACCGGCCTGCCCGGCACCTCCAACCAGTTCCTGATCAACGGCACCAATTTCACCGATCCCTTCCTGAGCTTAAATAACAGCGGCGCATCCAACCTGATGCTCGGATCGAATGATATCGCCGAAGCCAACGTCGTCAGCAACGCCTACTCGGCCCAATACGGCCAGTACGCGGGCGCGCAGGTTGTCTACACCACCAAATCGGGAACCAATGCCTTCCATGGAGATGCCATTTACAACTGGAATGGCCGGGCGGTAAACGCCAACCAGTTTTTCTCCAACCAGTCGGGCCTGCCCACTCCCTTCAATAACTTCAATCAGTGGCAGACCAATCTCAACGGGCCAATCTGGAAGAATCACACCTTCTTCGACGTCGACTACGAGGGCATCCACAACCTGTACCCGACCGCCGCTAATTTGAATCTCATTCCCAGCCCGCAGTTCCAGGCCGCCACTCTGACGAACCTGGTAGCGCAAGGCCTGTCCTCCGAAATCCCGTTCTATAAGCAACTTTTTGCCGTGTATAACGGCGCGCCCGGCGCGAGCGTGGCCACCCCGGCGCCCGATGGCGGCTGCGGCGGTTTCACTAGCCCCTTGCTCGGCTCCGCCCCCTGCGCTCTCCAGTTCCGCTCCACTCCCGCCAGTCTCAATACCGAGTATCAGTGGGCGGCGCGCGTGGACCATGCCATCGGCGCGAACGATCGCTTCTACATTCGCGTGTGGCGCGATAATGGCTTCCAGCCCACTTACACCAGCCCCTTCGGTTCCGTGTTCAACGACATCAGCCGTCAACCGCAGATGGCCGGGCAACTCTCCGAAACTCATACCTTCGGCGCCAACACCGTCAATCAGTTCAACGCCTCCACCTGGTTCTATGCCGCGGTCTTTGAGCCTTCCAATCCAACCGGCGCCGCCGCCGCCTTACCCACTTTCATGCAATTTGCCGACGGTAGCTTCACTGCCACCGGCGTCAACGGCGAGCCCGGCCCGTTCTTCTTCCCGCAGGGCCGGCGCGTGTTTCAAACTTCGGTCGTAGACGACCTGTCTCATGTCATGGGCAAGCACACCTTCCGCGCCGGTTTCAGCTTGCTGCATGACATCATGACCGACCTGGATTTCCAGGGCGGCAACTACAGCACCAGCGGAGCCATTATCACCAGTCTTCCGGATTTCTTCAACGGCGGCGGCCCAAGTACGTCGCTCCAACAGAGTTTTCCTTCGGCTAACGAAGAAGGCATTCGTTTCCAGACCATCGCCGGATATCTGTCGGACGATTGGAAAGCCACCGGCCGGCTGACGGTTTCGCTGAACCTGCGCCTTGAGCATTACTCCAATCCCACCTGCGACGCCAATTGCTTCTCGCGCCTCGCCAACACTTTCACTACCGCGCCCAACCCCAATGCGGCCGATACTCCCTACAATCAGATGATCCTCTCCGGCCAGCACTATGCTTACCAGAACACGCAAACCATGATCTGGGAGCCGCGGGTGGGCATCGCATGGCGGCCATACCGCGACGGCCAGACCGTCATCCGCGCGGGCGCCGGAGTTTTCGCGGATGAGTTCCTCGCCCTGCAGTCCGAGTATGCCGCATTCAACTCGCCCGGTCTCAACGCCTTCACCGTTGCGGGCGATACCGGAATCCCCTTCGCGCCCGGAATCGGTACCGGCCTTTTCGCCCAGGCGGCGCAGGCGAATCAGGCCTTGTTGTCTCAATTTAGGAACGGCGGCAGCTTCAATTCGATCTCCGCGTCGGTTCCGGCCTTCTCTGCCCCGAACTTCTTTAATTTCCCCAGTTTCTTCCCCAATCCCGAATACTACAAATGGAACTTCCAGGTAGAACGCGGGCTGGGTCAAAAAACCGTGCTTACCCTAAACTATTCCGGCATGCACGGTATCCACATCCCCATAAACGATTCGGCGGTGAACGCCTATTGCCCGCCCTCGGTATGCCCCAACGGCTTTGCCGGCTTGCCCGCGTCAGCGCCCAACCCGGCCTTCGCCGAAGTCCAACAGTTCCTGTCGGCCGGTGTTGCCAGCTACAACGGATTGACCGTCAGTCTGCAGCGCCGTCTGTCCGCCGGTTTTACCTTTAACCTCAACTACACCTACAGCCACGCGCTCGATACCGTTTCGAATGGTGGCGTGCAACCTTTCGGCGCTCTGGTTACGAATTCGAGCATCCTGGCTCCGCAGGATCCAAATCGTCTCCAGGCCAGCTACGGCAACTCGGATTACGATGTCCGCCACTACTTCAGCGCCACTTTTGTGCTGACCGACATGTTCCGGCATGCCGGGTTCAAATGGGGCCCGAGCCGCATCTTCGGAGGCTGGACGCTTTCGAGCAACTGGTTCTACCGCACCGGCCTGCCGTTTACCATCGAAGACGGAGCCGCCGCGGGTGCGTTAGCGCCTTACAACTACAACGGAGGCGGCGCTTCGTTCCGCGCCACGCCATTGGGGCCGATTCCCCACACCTGCACCGACGCGGTCAATTCGCCCTGTCTCACCACAACTCAATTCGCGCCTAACGCCGGCATCGCCTTTCCGGCCGGTTTCGGAACCATCGGCCGGAATTCCATCTACGGCCCTCACTTCTTCGATGTCGATGCGGCCCTGATGAAGGACGTGAAACTGGGTGAGCGGGTCACGTTCAGCTTCGGCGCGCAGGCGTATAACCTGTTCAACCACCCGAATTTCGATCAGCCCGTGGCCAACCTCGCCAGCCCGAATTTCGGCTCGATCATCAACACCGTCAGCCCGCCTACCAGCATCCTGGGTTCCTTCCTGGGCGCCGGCGGCTCGCCGCGTTTCGTGGAGATCCGAGGGTTGATTCGGTTCTAACCGGCTTTCGCTATGCTCCGGGCTTTGCCCGTGCGTACAGGCACGGGCAAGGCCTTTTTGTTTACCTGCCCTCGCCGTGTATCCTTTGAGAAGAGCCACCGGTTTCATTCAGGCTCCACGGAATGCGGGATCGGGTTCGAATCGCGAATTGGTGCGCTGTTCTGCTCTTGCTTCCGGGCGCGCTTTACGCCCAGCCCGCGGGCTTCACGATTCCCGGTAGAGTGGTCGATGAAACCGGCGCCGCCGTCGCGGGTGCGCGCGTCGAACTCTTTCTCCCCGAACGAGGTTCGGTAGTCATCGCCGCGGCCTCCTCCGATCAGGCCGGCAATTTCAGCTTGTCTCTCGACCAACCCGGCGCTTACCAACTCCGCGTCCAGCGCCAGGGCTTCTACGTCTTCGAGCAAAAACAACGGGACTTCACCCCGGAAACCGCCTCGCTCACCGTTACTCTGAATCATGTGCTCGAGTTTTCCGACCGCATCGATGTCCAGGCTTCTTCCCCCGCCATCGATCCGCTGCAGCCCGCCGAACACAAAGAACTGTACAACACTGAAATCGAAACCATTCCCTATGCGGCATCGCGCGATTACCGCAACGCGCTTCCGCTCCTGGATGGGGTGGTGGCCGATAATTCCGGCCGCCCGCATTTCAATGGCGGCAACACTAATCAGACCAGCTATACCCTCGATGGCTTCAACCTTTCCAATCCCGTGACCGGCGAGCTCGACGCGCGCCTGAATATCGACACCATTCAATCCATGACTCTCGATAGCAGCCGGTACTCCGCCGAAAACGGGCGCGGCTCCACCGGAGTCCTGGATCTGAAAACCAAAAACGGCGACGACCGCTTTCGCTTCGGCGCCACCAACTTCTTTCCCGGCTTCTCCACCCAGGATGGATTTCATATCAGCAAATTCAACCCGCAAGTCGAGGTCTCCGGACCGATTGTCGTGGGGCGCGCGTGGTTTCACGAGGGCCTCGACAATTTCTACACGAACGATGTCGTCAGCGGCCTGCCCGCTGGCCAGAACCGTACCAGCGGTCTTTCGAGCAGTTCCATCTCGCGCGTTCAGGTGAATCTCACTCCGGCAAACATTCTCTCCGCCACTCTGCTGGTCAACCGCGATAATCTCTCTCACCAGGGCCTCAGTTTCCTCAATCCCATCGAGACCACCCTGAGCCAGAACCAGGTTTTCTTCATGAGTTCGCTGCGCGACCAGGCGTACTTCAGCGGCGGAGAATTGCTGGAGCTTGGCTTCGCCGATACGCGCGGCCGGCTGCGCAGCACGCCCCAGGGCGACGCTCTTTTCGAAATCACTCCCTTCGGCAGCCAGGGCAATTACTTCGTCAATCAGCACGAGCATTATTACCGGCAGCAGGGCCAGGCGAACCTGTTTCTCCCCACCCTCCATTTGTGGGGCGCGCATCAATTGAAGTTCGGCGTAGATGCCGAGCGGGAATCGTTTCACGAGGATGTGGCGCGCCATCCCTACGAAGTTCTGCGCAACGATGATTCGGTTTCGCGCTACGTGCAGTTCGCCGGAAGCCCCTTCGTGGGCGGCGGAAATTTCGAGGCGGCGCAATTCGTTCAGGACCACTGGGCGCCGCGGAAAGACGTGGTCGTGGAAACGGGGCTGCGCATCGAATGGAACGAGATTGTGCGCGATTTGGAACTGGCCCCGCGCTTCTCCGCGGCCTGGACGCCCGCCGCTCTCAGCGGAACGAAGTTCTCGGCAGGTTGGGGAATTTACTATGACCCGATCAGTCTGCAATCCATCGCCGCGCCGCAACAGGAAAGTTTGGCGACGTTTTATCCGCCCGGACTCGGTCCCATCGGACCGGTGGTGACTTCGTTCGCCATCGACGAGCGGTCGCTCCGAACGCCTTACTACCGCACCGCCAGTTTCAGCGTGGAACGGAAGCTGCCCTGGGGTCTCTATGGCAAGGCCAGCTACATGCGGCGGACCGGCGCGCACGGCTTTACCTATGTGCCCGCGACTCCCACCGCGGCGCTGGCCGAAACCGGCACTGTAGTTTACTGGCTCTCCAACACACTCGAAGACCGCTACGACGCGGCCGAATTGAGTGTACGCCGCACCTTCGCCGGCGGCTTCGAGTGGTTCGCCGGCTACACCCGCTCGTCCGCCCGCTCCAATGCGGCGGTGAATTACAGCCTGGAGAATCCGGTTTTTGCCATGCAGGCGCCTGGCCCGTATGCGTGGGACGCGCCCAATCGCTTCCACATGTGGGGTTGGGCGCCGCTGCCGAACCGCGCGCTCCCCGCAAAGCTGCGGTTTATCACGCATGAAACCTCGGCCGTGTATCTTGTCGAGTATCACACCGGCTTTCCCTTCAGCGTTATGGATCAGAATGGCTTCCTGATTGGGAGCCCCAATGATGCCCGCCTGCCCGCTTACCTGAACGTGAATCTCGATTTCGAACGGAAATTCCGGGCCGCGCACTACTTATGGGCGTGGCGCTTTGGCTTCGATAACATCACCAACAGCTTGAATCCCAACTATGTGGACAATGTGAAGGGGAGTCCGCAGTTCCTGGCGTATGGGAAAGGACAGGCTCGCGCCTTCAACGTTCGCCTGAAGTTTCTGGGACACGCGAACCGGTAATCTATCCAACAGGTCACCGGCCGGCCGCCATATTCCGGCCAGACACTTGCTCATAACGCACCCCGGAGGAGTTTTCCATGCGTTTTTTGGTAGCTTTTGCTTCCTTGTCGATGTGCGCCACGGGATTGTATGCGGCGGATACAGCGGCGGATCGTCTGCAGGATTCCGCCGTGGTTCTGCGGGAGATCATGGGGGCGCCGGACAAGGGAATTCCACACGACTTGCTCGAAAAGGCGCGTTGCATCATGATCGTGCCTGGTCTGAAAAAAGGGGCTTTTATTGTAGGCGGCGAGTACGGTAAAGGGTTCGCGATGTGCCGCCGGCCCGGATCTCAGCAGTGGGGAGCGCCCGCCGCGATCACAATGTCAGGCGGCAGCTTTGGATTTCAGATCGGCGGATCCGACACCGACGTGGTCGTGCTCGCCATGAACCAGCGGGGCATGGAACGGCTGATGAGCGACAAATTCCAACTCGGCGCCGATGCGTCGGTTGCGGCCGGGCCGGTGGGGCGCACGGCGCAAGCCGAAACCGATCTCGAACTGCGCGCCGAGATGCTTTCCTGGTCGCGTTCGCGTGGCGTCTTTGCCGGAATTTCCTTGAATGGCGCGGTAGTGAAGCCGGATCAAGGTGCTAACGAACAACTCTACGGTCACAAGATGTCGAACCGCGACATTCTCGCCAGTAACATGCGCCCGCCGGCCGCGGCGCGTGAGTTGATTGCCGAGCTGAATCGCTACTCGCCGCATCGGGAGGGTTCGGGCACCGCGGCGCGGGAAAGACACTAACCGGCCGCGTTCTTACGATTGATCCAATCCATGATCGTGTCTACCACTACGTCCTCCCCCACGGCGCTGTTCAGCATGAGGTGGTAGAAATGCCGGGCCGCCGGCCAATCGGCCTGGAAGTATTTTTTGATATAGGCGGAGCGGTCGCCGTCGACCGTCTCCGCCAGCCGGTAGGCTTCGTCCTCGCTGTGCCCCTGAGCTTTGAGGCGTTCCACTTTGTACTCGATCGGGGCGTAGATAAACACGTGAAAGGCGCCCGGATCGTCCTGTAAGTAGTAAGCCGAGCCGCGCCCCACGATTACGCACTGGCCTTCCCAAGCCGCTTGGCGGACCACGGTTTCCGCGGCTTCGCGAATGCAATCGGCATCGGCGGTGCGGAAACGCTCGCTATCGTCCGCCCCTTCAAAACTGCCGCGCCAGAAAGCCTTGAGCAAGCGGCGGCGCAGTGGATCGCAACGCTCTTCGCGCTCCTGGACGACCCGGGAATCGCACTCCAGCAGCCGCGCGATCTCGGCTGTGAGCCGTTGGTCCCAGAGTTTCCACCGCAACCGTTCCGCGAGTTTTTGGGCGATCTCGCTCGCACCGCTTCCGTATTCCCGATCGATCGTTACGACCCGGACCATAAAGCCTGCCGAGACGCGGCATTCCGTTGCGGCACTACTCCGCCACCGCGGGGCGCCTGTGCCATCATCCGCATTATACTGAGCCCACCGCGTCCTCCAACTCCAGTTCTGTTCGAAAAAGCTTGATAATCCCCCGGCGCGGGAACCACTACCCACAAGGATGTTTCGTCTTTGCCTGGGCCTCGTGGGCACGATGCTGCTCACCGGGGCGGCGCCGGCCGCCGAGCCGGGTTTTCATACGGAACTGGTTGGCAGCACTATTCCCGGAATCACCGCCAGAAACAGCGCGCAAATCGATCTTTCGGAAATGGGGGCGCTGGTGCTCCGCAGCGGGCGGGAGGAGGTGCGGATTCCGTATCTGCGGATCGAGGCCCTCGAATATGGCCAGAATGTCAGCCGCCGGTATGTGGCGGCGGTCCTGATTTCCCCGGCCCTGCTGCTGGCTAAATCGCGCAAGCATTTCGTGACCATCGAGTACAAAGATAACGAAGATAAACAACAAGCCCTGGTCTTCCGGGTGAACAAAGGCGACGTGCGTCCGCTGCTGGCCAGCCTGGAGGCCCGGACCGGCCGCCGTGTCGATTACCAGGATGACGATGCCCGCCGGAGCGGGCAATAGGAGAGCGAGGCCGTGCGAAAATTCGCGGTAGTGATCGCGGCAACGGTGTTGCCTGCGTTTTGCCAGGATTCGGTGGCCTCCTTGGGTTCGCCCTCGACTGTGGAAGAGACCGAATTGCGCCAATTGCGCACCATTCGCCGGGTATATGTCGATAAGCTCACCGGGGGAGAGACGGCCGCCCAAATGCACGACATACTGGTCGCGGCTCTGGATGGCGCGAAGCTCTTCGTTTTGACGGAGAATCCGGAGCGCGCGGACGCCATCCTGCGGGGCGCGGCCGAAGACCTGGTGTTTACTGAAGTGCACAGCACTTTCGACAACATCAACGGGCACAGCAATATCGGCAGCCATAACGGCGGGCGCTATGGCAGCGGCCTGACCGCGGGGCTGGGCATCGGGGAGGGAGAGTCGGAACACTCCGCCGAGCGCCGCCACGAAGCCACCGCCGCGGTACGGTTGGTGAATAAAGATGGCGATGTGATCTGGTCCACCACCCAGGAGAGTCTCGGAGCGAAATTTCGGGGCGCGAGCGCGGATGTGGCCGACAAGATCACCCTCAAGCTCAAGGAAGACTTTGAACGGGCCCGGAGGCTTCGTTAGGCGCTAGCTCTGCGCTTGACCCCTCGGGTGACGCCGCCGGCTGCTCCCCCGATTGCTCCCGCGGTATGTGGCGGGTCACCTCGCAGAGCTTTTCGAGTCCGCCCGCCAGTCCGCCCGATGCCAGGCGGGCCTCCGCCGCCGCCAGCAGTTCCTCCAGCGATTGCCCATCCCGCGGCATCTCCGCGACACCCACCCATGCCTTCACCCGCACGCCGGAAGATAATGAGCCGAAACCCTCCGTCAGGCTAGCGGCCAAATCGGCTGCCCGGCCGGCGAGCATGCCGCCCACCGCGCCCACCGCTAAGACCGCGAATTCTTCACCGCTCAGACGGCCGATCAGATCGGAGCCGCGAAAGGCGCTGCGGAGGCGCTGCGCAAACTCGTTCAAGACCCGCGCGCCCGCCGCCCGTCCAAATTGACTGTGGATCTGGTGGAGACAAAAGACTTCTATCAGAATCAGGCTCAAAGCGGCGCCGGAAGCGGCCGCCTCCACAACCGCTGCATCCGCCGCCGAAAAAAAGGCGATCCCATCGGGCAGCCCGGTCGCTGGGTCGGTAGCCGCCCCGGCCGGAACGGTTGCCGCCTCTTCGCGGGCCAGTAACGGAACCAGCCTGCGCGCCACAGACTCGAGCATTGGGACCTGGTTTTTCTGGAAGCCATCCGGGGCGCGTTGATAGAGCGCCAGCACTCCCGTCACCTGGCCCACCCCATCCATCACCGGCACCGCAAGCGCCGAATGGAGGGCCGTCTTGCGGGGCCAATGTTCGGCTCCGGGCTCGACGGCGGGGTTGCCGTTGAGCAGGGGCTTGGCGTTCTCCGCCACCCAGCCGGTTAGCCCGGCGCCAAAGCCGATTCGCAGCGTAGCCAGCAGATCCCGGTCGTGCCCCGACGCAAACACGGTGCGCAACTGCCGGTTGGCGGCGCGCAAAATCGCCAGCGCATCGTGCGGCAGCAGGCTTTGCAGCCGGCCGGAAACCAGTTGCAGAATCTCTCCTGCGCGGAACTCGTCGCCCATCCAGTGGACCAGGTCCAAAGCACGGCGTACGTCCGCCCGGACCGTCGAGGCAGTCTCGAGAAAACTCCGGCGTTGTTCCACGGGATCGGCGCCGCCGGGCTGCGGGGGATGAGAAGCCTCGAAACCGGCATCCGGCGCGGCGCCGCGTTCCACCTTCATGTTGATGGAGAGGCGCGTGCAGTTGGCGCTGCTCGCGCCGGCCTCCGCCGCCAATTCCCGGTAGCACCTTCGCAATACCTCGATTACCTTTGGATCGAAAGCCGTCCCGGAGTCCTTCATCAGGATATCCATTGCGGCATCGAGCGGCATCGCGCGGCGGTACTGCCGGTCCGACGCCAACCCATCCAGGCAATCGACGGCCGTGAGGATTCTGGCGCCCAAGGGGATTTCTTCCTCCTTCAACCCGTCCGGATATCCGGTCCCGTTCCACTTCTCGTGATGGGCGCGGACCAGGGGCGCGACAGGATAGGGGAACTCCATCAACTCGACGATCTCCGCCCCGACAATCGGGTGGATTTTCATGATGTCGAACTCTTCGGGCGTCAGTTTTCCAGGCTTGGAGATGATCGCTTCCGGCACGGCCAGCTTGCCGATGTCATGCAGGATCGCGGCGGCCTGCAGAGCTTTCAGTTCAATCTCGGAAAGGCCGAGCTCGCGTCCGATTCCGAGGGCGTAGGTCTGGACGCGCCGCAGATGGTCGTGGGTGGTCTCGTCTTTGGCTTCGGCGGCCACGGCCAGCACCTCCATGCTTCGCAGGTGCATGGCCGCAACCTGTTCGGCATGCCGTTGAGAGGCCTGGATGTGCTCGGTATAAACCTGGTAGGAGCGGTAGAACAGATAGACCAGCGGGAGAGACAGCAGCGTGATTTGCCAGCCTTCACGGCCTACAAAGAAATGGAAAATGCCGGCGAGAGTGGCCCCGGCGAGATAATACGCAAACGACCAGGAATGCGATTTCCGCCAGATGTGGAGCGGGTTGCCGCCTTCGGTCAGAGCCACGATAGCCGCAATCGGAACCGTATTCAGGCAGAAGTAGGTACCGGCCGCTAACGCCAAAATCAGCGGCTGGCCCAAACGGACCGGGGCCGATTCGAGGCCGCGATAAAGGAAGCTCGACCCGACCACCGCAATTGTAAAATTCGCGGCGTTATAGAGAAGTTGAATTAGCCGTGGTTTCCGCCGGGCGCGCCAATAGACCTGCACCGCCGCCGATGCCAGGGCGATGACGACAGACTCTCCCAGGCTGAGTTCCAGAATTGCAATAAAGACAACCAGCAGGGTGGCCGTGAGCGTCGAATCTCCCGCGCCTGGAACACCCAGCTTGATTTGGGAAGCGACAGCGGCAACCAGGAGCAGCGTGAAAAAGCGCGTATAGTCGGTGCAGTGCCACTGGCCCAGACTGAATGCGAGGCAGGCAGCGCCGGTTACGATTACGCTTGCAAGCAGCGTTTTCGCGCCCGCCGATATCTCATCCTTTCCGGCCATTCCGATTCCGAAGCTCGCCCTCCGGTAAGTAGATCGGCGGAATTTCCGTCGGACTTTAGGCGGATGCCACTACGGACATTGCAGAGTTACCGGATTTGCGGCCACGCCGTTTGCGGTCAATACCAGTTGGACTTCCCCGGCGCCGGCGAGCGAGGCAGGCGCCAGCACGTTCACCTGGTCTAAGGCTCACATCGGCGGAGGGTGCCGCTTGGCCGCTGCTCTCCGCGGTAAACAAGGCGGGAGGCTTCCGCCGCCACGGTAAAAGAGGAGGTGGCGGTGTTGCCGGTTGAATTCTGGATAGTCAGGTGGCCGGTCCCGAGAGCACGCTGAACGGAGGTGGCCGAAGCGGTCAACAGGAACGATCCGGCGCGCAGCGGATAGGATGCCGCAAGGGAACGGAGAAATTGATGGTCTGCGAAGCCTGGGCCACAATGAAGCTCTGTGTGACATTTGCGGCGGCGCTGTAATGGGGGATGTCCGTTTTTCCGTTGAAATTTCGGGACGACTCTCCGGACCATTATCTACCCTCAGGCGACCCGGGTTGCCGACTTGGGTTGCTTGAGATCGGCTTCGAGCGCATTGATCAGGCCGGGTAAGGCACGATATCCATCG
>DATGKM010000184.1:0-35883 GCA_035294665.1 Bryobacteraceae bacterium
ACCGAAACCCCCAATCCCAGCCGCCGGACGGCTTCTTCCTTAAACTCCTTCGTGAATTTTCGTCGCGTTCCCATGACACAATTCTCCATTCGCTGAAAATTGTGTCTTAACCGTTTGTCTCAGTTTCGGGGACAAGTCCAGAACTCCGGAGGGTATTTAACAGGGGTGTTGCGAGCGATCGCCAAAAGCAGGGCGGGAACGGTGCCCTGCCGTCTGAACCGTTCGACTGGTGGACTTGCGACGAGCGCAGCGAATAGCTTTCAGCCCGCGCGGCGCTTCGCTTTTAATTCCTCCAGCAGACGATCGATCTCGTTCTGCTTTTCGAGTTTGGCGAAACGGTCTTCCACGTCATCGCCGAGCAGCTCGGAGGTGGCTTCGGCGATTGCCTCCCTTTGCGCGACTTTATCCTTCATGCGGTCGAAGGCCGCGGCATGCGTTTCGGTGCTAACAGTTTTGCCAGCTTCGCTTGCTCTGTTGATCGCGCGGGAGCGGCGATGCTGGGCAATGAGGAGTTCGCTTTTGGCGCGCGCTTCATCCAGTTTTTGCTGCAGCTTGAGCAGAGCGTTTTTGAGATTTTCAACCTGCGTCTTCTGATCTTCCACCTGCTGGCTGAAACTCTGGGCCATCTGCTGGTAACTCATGGAGCGCTCGAGCGCGGAACGGGCGAGGGCGTCATCGTTTCTGTCGACGGCCATTTCGGCGCGGTGGCGCCACTGGCGTTCGTTCTCCTCGTTTTCGCGCTGCTTTTTTTCGAGCACGTGCTGGTCGGCTATGGCAACCGCCACCTGGGTTTTCACCTGAAGCAACTGGTTCTCCATATCGAGGATCACCTGTTTGATCATCGTTTCGGGATTTTCGGCTTTATCGATCAGGTCGTTGAGATTGGCCCGGATCAGGGTGGTCACTCGTTCTAAAAGTGCCATGGTATGACTCCTCTCTTACGCTTCTGCGCCTTTGGATTTCGGATCGGTTACGTTTTCCAGTGAGCGAGGGGCCGGCTGGCTATCGCGTCCGTTGGGCGCTTTATCCCCGATGAGGCGGACCTTGGCCAGCAGTTCGTTCAGCGGCATTCCGGAGAGTGTCTCGAATAAAGCCGGGACCTGCGCCGCCATTTTGGCCACGTCGCTCGTAATCTTGTTCATGCCGGCGGCCTCGCCATCGCCGGTGGAGATGACGGTGATGCGGTCCACGTTAGCCAGAGGGGCAGCCAGCGCTTTCACCACCTCCGGCATGCTGGAGATGAGCTTATCGACGATGGCCGCCTGGTTAAATTCCTGGTAGGCCTCGGCTTTGACGTTCATGGCTTTGGCTTCAGCCTCGCCCTTTTTGAAAATGATTTCGGCTTCCGCTTCACCCTGCGCGCGGGTGGCGGCGGCTTTGCCTTCCGCTTCCATGATGATGCGCCGGCGTTCGGCTTCGGCGAGGGTTTCGATGCGGCGGCGTTCGAATTCGGCCTGCTTGAGAACAGTAGCGGTCAATTCGCGCTCGCGGCGCTGGATTTCGGCCTCCTGAACCTTGACCTCATGTTCCTTTTCGACCTGGTGAATGGTGACCTCTTCGGCGCGCACCTGCTGCTGCATGACATTGGCCTGAATCTCGTAAGCTTTATCCGCCTGCGCCTGCTGTTTCTTCACCATTTCGGCATACTCGGCTTTTTTAATTTCCAGATCGCGCTGCGCTTCGGCCTGGCGGGTAAGGGAGAGGGTTTCGGCGAGCACGCGTTCCTGGTCAGCTTTGGCTTTGGCGATAGCGGCTTCGCGGGCGGCTTCGGCGCGCTTGATGGCGGTATCGCGTTCGGCTTCGGCGGCCGCTACATCGGCGTCGCGCTTGATGCGGGCCACGTCGGGGCGGCCCATGTTGCTGATGTATTCGTTTTTATCGCGGACCTCTTTGATGGTAAAGCTGATGACTTCGAGCCCCATCTTGTTCATGTCATCGGCGCAGGTGGAACGCATACGGTCGCCCACCATTTCCGGCTGCTTGACGATCTCTTCCACCGTGAGCTGGCCGATGATGCCGCGCAGGTGCCCTTCCATGACGAGGCGGATCAGACCTTCGCGTTCCGGCGGCGCCTTGGTCAGAAACTGTTCGGCGGCGGTGAGAATGGATTCGGGATCCGACTTCACCTTGATCTGCGCGACCGCTTCGACCGTGACCGCCACACCCTGGCGGGTATAGAGATCCTGCTGCGGGGCGACATCGAAGGACATCAGCTCGAGCGAAAGGCCACGGTAATTTTCGATCATCGGGAAGATGAATGTGCCGCGGCCCTTGACCACTCGCGTGCCGCGCAGGCCATAAACAATGACGGCTTCGTGCGGGCCGGCTTTGCGGAACATTTTGGCGAATGCCCCGATGATGAAAAACAGAACCAGGACCAGCAGCGATCCGATGATCCACATTGGGTGTGCCATATGACTCCTTCTTTGATTACTCGCTCGGCGGATCGGGCAACCTCGGGTGGAACATTACGGGTCGACCCATGGTTTCACGTAGGCGATGCCTTTCTCGTAGCGTGTAACCATCACTTCGGCGCCTTTGGGGATGGCGATTCCATCCTCACTGCGCGCGCCACTCACGCGGCGCGTGCCTTCCTGCGAATAGATCAGTTCGCCGGTGCCGCCCTCGCGGATCGGGATGCTCAGCCGGCCGAGGACGCCGATCATGTCGTAGTCGGCGGCATCGAGCGGCGCCTCATGCGCGAACAGTACTTTGGCCAGAAACCAGAACACGACGGCTGCCGCGGCCAGACCGGTGACGGTGGATAACGCCAGGGCGGTGATGAACCAGGGGCGCGAGTAGCGCTCCAGCAGGTATCCCACGCCGCCGAACCAGGCGAGAAAGGCCGCTAGTGTGCCGAAGTTGAACCAGGGGAGCTGGCCGGCCCGCGCGCCACCGGTCTGAGCGCCATGGGGCAGGTGCATCCCGTGCGGCAGATGCACATGGGGCACATGCAAATGCAAATGTCCGCCGCCGGACAAGAACGCCAGCGCGTTCAGAAGAAATCCCACGGCGAAACAAACGAGATAAAAGTCCGCCCAGGTCATTGACGCCTCCTTGGGTCGGGTTTGCGGCGCTCCGGCGCGCCATTGTTGGATCGCGTGCCGGGCCTGAGCACCTCCATTAACCGCTCGGCCAAGCCGGGGTTTTCGAGAATCGTGCCCAGCAGAATGAGGCAGAGCCGGGAATCTTCATGCCGCGCGACCGCCAACAGCGCGTGGCGCAGTTCAGGATTGCGGCGGAAGCGCTCGGCGCCGCTGATCAGCCACAGATCCAGCTTATCCTCGAGCGCGCCGACATCCGAGACCAGTTCATTCTGGTAACCTTCCGGGTCGTCCACCAGGTAACCGGGATGGACTTTGAAGAACTTCGCCAGCAGCATGCGCGAGGAGTTCGTCAGATGCGGCCGCACGCCGTTTTCAATCTGCGAAAGATAACTCTGGCTGATCGACTTGCCCAACTCCTTTTCAATCAGCCGGCAGACTTCGAGCTGGGAAAGCTCGCGCCCGGTGCCGCGGAGCGTGCCCTCTACCTCGCGCAGATAGCGGAGTTTTTCGCCGAGCTTCATATGGCAATCTGTGATTATAGTATTGCAGATTGCGATTAGTGTCAAGGGTGGTCAGTAAAAGGACCATCTGTCCGTATGCACGATCAGGATAATCTCACGCTTGCGCTGGTGGAAATGGTTACCGCGAATTTTGCCGGGCAGCACGGTGGCGACGTGCAAATCGGCGATGGTATCGAGAAAAGCGTGCCAATTGTGGCCAGGCGTATAACTGCTGCCGCGCATGTCTCCGCGATCGGCGAGTCGTTTGATTTCGGGTTTCAAACTGGATTATAGGCGCGGTTCGCGGGTTTTGTTCATTCGTAGGCGCTACCGAGCTTAGCCCGCCGCCAGCATGGCTTTGGGCGATGGCTGGGCGTGGCCGAGGATGCGGTGGGGGCGGTAGGGGGCTTCGAGCGATTTGATTTCGTCGGCGGTGAGCTTCAGGTCCACGGCGGCCAGAAGGTCCTTCAATTGTTCGGGGCGGGTCGTGCCGACGATGGGCGAGGTGATGCCGGGGGCTTGCAGGACCCAGGCGAGGGCGACCTGGGCGGCAGAGACGCCGCGCCTGGCGGCCACCTGCGCTACCGTATCCGCTACGGCGAAATCGTCGTCGCTGTAGTACATATCCTTGGCGAAGGTGTCGACTTGCGAGCGGGTGGTGGAGCCGCCTTCGCGGGTTCGGGTGCCGGTGAGAAAACCGCGGGCTAAGGGACTCCAGGGGATCAGGGCAAGCTTTTGATCCATGCAGAGAGGGATCATTTCGCGCTCGTCTTCGCGGTAGATGAGGTTGTAGTGGTTCTGCATGGATTCGAAGCGGTGCCAGCCGCGCTCTTTCGATGTGTAAAGGGCCTTGGCGAGTTGCCAGGCGGCCATACTACTGGCGCCGAGGTAGCGCACTTTGCCGGCGCGGACCAGCGAATCGAGCGCATCGAGGGTCTCTTCGACCGGAGTGTTGGGGTCCCAGCGGTGGATCTGGTAAAGGTCGATGTAATCCGTGCCGAGGCGGCGCAAGGAATTTTCGCAAGCGTGGATGATGTGCTTGCGGCTCAGGCCGCGCTGGTTGGGGCTGTTGCCCATCACGCCGTGGACCTTGGTGGCCAGCACGACGTGCTCTCGATCGGCCATTTCCTTCAGGTAATAGCCGGTGATTTCTTCGCTTTGCCCGGCCGAGTAAACGTCGGCGGTATCGAAGAAGTTGATGCCGGCCTCGATGGCAATGCGGAAATGCGCGCGCGCGTCTTCTTTACTGACGTGCCAGCCGCGAGTGCCCAGGGCCCAATCGGGCACGGGGCCTCCGCCATAGGTCATGCACCCCAGGCAGAGGCGCGATACAGTGATTCCGGTGCTCCCCAGTCTTGTAAATTGCATAGGTCGAAGAAGCAGCTATTTTATCGCGGCTCTGACGAATTCCTCCGGGAGCACGGATAGGGGAGTTGCGTTGTATCGGCGGCAAGCCGGAGCGGCCGGCGCATTCCGATTATCTACGGCGCCGGCCCGAGCCTTTCGCCGGATACCGCAAGGGGCGTTGCGCCGGCCTCAATTCACCGCAGCGGCAGGTAACGCGAGACGTCCTCCATCATCTTCTGCTCGCCGGGCGTGAACGTGTTTCGGAACTCTTCGCTCTCGAAGCGCGCTTCCCGCTTTTCTTCCGGCATGCGGCGCAGCCTCTGCAATTCCGGCCCAACGATCTGTTTCCGCTCCTCGGGCAAGCGATTAAAGGCCTGAACCTGCGCGCGCACCAGAAGCTGTTTATCGGCCGGAAGACTCAGAAGCTCGTGGTATTCCTGAATGAGCCGTTGCTTCCGCTTGGGCGGCAGGCTATCGAGTCTCGCCAGGCGCTCCCGGATCTGGGCCTGGCGCTCGGGCGGAAATTTTTCGAGCGCGCGCTCCCGCTGCTCCGGAGTCATTTCGAGCAGCCGCTGCGCGATCGAAGCGCCGGGATCGTTGATCCTCTTGGGGCCCTTCGCCGGCGCGGGGATGATCCGTTCGACGGCCGGGGGAGGGACGGGCTTTGCCGTCTGTTTGTTGCCGGCCGCCGCCAGAGGCACGCTGGCCAGCGCCAGCAGAGTGCCGGCCTGGAAAAACCGCATCATCACATTAGATTCGCGAGCCTGCCGGCGCCGGCGCCGCCTGATCGAAGGTGTCCAGCATCTCCATATCGTCGAGCGTATGCAAGACTTCTTCGGGCTGGGCGACTTCCAGCACGGCGCTCCCGGCCGGCCTCGGAGACTGCGAGTGCTGGAGCCAGATTCCGGCCACCAGCACCATACCGGCGGCGGCCGCAACCGGCACTCCCTTCCATAGAAACAGGCCGCGTAAGGAACGCGAGAACGCCACGTGCAAACGCTCGCTCCACTTCACCGGCTCCTCGATGCGCCGGTAGAGTTGCCTGTCAAAAGTCTGGGAAACCTCCGGCGCGTCGAAAAGGTCGAGCGCGGCATGCACTTGCCGCTGCCCTGCCGCAGCCTTGCGGCAAGCCGCGCAGGTCTCCAGATGTTCCTGGAAGGCTCCGGCCAGCGGCCCCCCCGCCCTGCCGGAACCGTAGTCGAGCAGCAGTTCCAAATTTTGGCGGCTCTCAATCGGACATCGCATTTCAGCACCTCCCACTAGGCCATATGGGCCAACCGGGCGCGCAGTGTTTCATAGGCCCGGAAAAGTAACGACTTTACCGCAGATTCGGAGCAATTCAGCGCTTTAGCGATCTGCGTGTATTCCATTTCCTGGTATTTATGCATTAAAACGGCTGCCCGCTGCTTTTCCGGCAGGGCGGCCACCGCGCGGCGCACTTCTTCGAGCCGCGCCTGCTTTACCATTACTGCTTCTACCGTCGGCCGCGTATCGGACACCTGGCGCGCCGCAGCGTTGTCCGAAGGCCCGTCGAGTGGTTCCTCCATCCGCTCGTATTTGCCGTCCCGAATGGAGTTTAACGCTATCCGCGTGGCGATGCGAAACAGCCACGTAGTAAACTTCGCGGCCGGCTCATAAGTGGCGCGCGCTCGATACACCCGCAGAAACACTTCCTGCGCCAGTTCCTCGGCAATGGCTGCATTTTGCACCATCCGGTAAAGGAAATGCACCACCGGAGCACGGTGCTTCTTCAGCAGAATTCCAAAACTGGGTTCATGCCCCTGTTTGACCCGGGCCATTAGCTCCGTGTCGTCCAGAGTTGCCGCCATGCCTCCCACATCCGATTCAACCCGTTCGGTACTATCAGGTTGCGCCTGCATGCAAAATGTACAAACAAACCCAATCGCCCGCCGGATCACTCTCCACGCAGCGACCGTTCCATCAGCCGCCGGATGGCCTCCCGCGGCGGCAGGCCGAAGTGCAGCACCTGGTACATCTGCTCGGTAATGGGCATCTCCACCTGATAACGCGCCGCCAGTTCACGCGCCGCCGCCGTGGTTTTGATTCCTTCCGCGATCATGCGCATAGAGCCGACAATTTGGTCGAGGCTACGTCCGGCCGCCAACTCCAGCCCAACTGTCCGGTTCCGGCTCAATTCGCCCGTGCACGTGAGCACCAAATCTCCTAAACCCGCCAAACCGGCGAGAGTTTGCGCTTTTCCGCCCATTGCCACCGCGAGCCGCGTGATTTCCGCTAAACCGCGTGTAATCAGTGCGGCCATGGCATTATGGCCCAGGGCCAAGCCATGTACCACGCCAGCCCCGACTGCTACTACATTTTTAAGAGATGCTGCGACCTCCACACCTGTGGGATCGGAACTGGTGTACAGCCGAAAGCTCGAACTGGAAAACGCAGACTGAATAGCGGCCGAATGATCTGTACACCGCGACGCTATAACTATTGCAGTAGGATTTTGATTGGCGACCTCCCGAGCGAAGCTGGGTCCCGAGAGAACGCTAATCTGCGGGCTGAAGCGCCTTGAAACTACTTCTGTAATAATTTGGGAGGGCGCGCAGAGGGTCCGACTCTCAAGTCCTTTCGTAGCGCTCACCAAAAGCATTTCCGGCCGCAGTTCCGGCAGCGCCTGCTCCCAGGTGGCACGTACGAACTGCGAAGGAATCGCGCTGAGGACGACCTCCGCGCCTTGGAGCGCATCCGGAATTGCGCTAAAGACTTCTACATTTGCAGGTATTTGAAACCCGGGCAAATAGACGTCGTTTTCGCGGGTCGCCGCTATCCGCCGAGCCAGGTCTGCCTCATAAACCCATAACGTGACCCGGTCGAACCGGTGGGCAAGCACGATAGCCAGCGCTGTTCCCCAGCTTCCGCCGCCGAGGATGGCCAGGGAGCGCACTACCGGTGGGCTCCCCAACTCAGCACGCGCTCGGTACCCTCGTGAAGCCGATGGATATTCTCCCGGTGCCGGACAATGATGAGAATCGCGGCCGCGATGGATGCCAGAATGACGTCGAGGGCGGCTTTATCGATCAGCCACAGCGCCAGCGGCAGTGTGCCGGCGGCGATGATCGAACCGAGCGAAATATGCCGTGACCAGGCGACAACGGCCACAAATACGATCACGATTGCAAGTATCGAGAGGGGAGCCAGCCGTAGAAAGCCGCCCAGGAAACAGGCCACGGCTTTTCCCCCGCGGAAGCCTAAAAATAGCGGGTATGTGTGGCCGAACATGACGGCCAGAACCGCCAGACCCATCCAGAACGGGCTATCCGAACTCCAGCGGCCAGCCAGCCAAACGGCCAGATAGCCCTTCCCGATATCGAGGATCAAGGTCGCAATTCCCGCAGCCGGACCGGCAGTCCGCAGAACGTTGGTCGCGCCCGTATTGCCGCTGCCCTTTTCGCGGATATCGCCGCCGCTCCGCCACTTCACCAGCAAAAACCCAAACGGGATGGAACCTATCAGATAAGCGGCCAAAACCGCGAAAAACGGCATCATGGTTGTGAGAACGGAAACTCCGCAAGCTTAGTGTACACAGAACCGGCAGGATCGAGCTTGCTTTGATAGAGATAGAAGCGGTCCACGGGGAAGCTGCCGAAATGGAGCGAGCTATTGGCTTCCCGCAGGCGCGCGATGGCCTGGTCGAGCGGCTTGAGATTGATCCGCTCCTTGATGCGCGCCAGAGTCAGGTGCGGGGAAAAGGCGCGGTTCTCGCGCGCGACTCCCAATGATGCCGTGGCATCCTCGGTCGCGGCCGCCAACGCGCCCAATCCAGGCGCATCCACGCCGCACCAGAACACTCGCGGCGAGCGCGCATTCGGGAAGAAACCGAGATTGGAAATGCTCACGGATATCCGCGAACGCGGGCCAATACTCGCCAGTGCGCGCTTCAATTCTTCCAGCCGCTCTTCCGGCCATTCGCCGATAAATTTGGTGGTGACGTGGAGGTTCGAGGGCCTGCTCCAAGCGATGCGCGCGGTGGGCTTTAGTGTTTCCAGCAGCTTTTCCAGATGGCGGACGACCTCGGGCGGGAGATCGATGGCGGTGAACAGGCGCATGTCTAAACGGGGGCCGGCGGCCGGGAGCCAGGGGCCGGGGCTTCGGAAGCGGGGGCCTCCTGCCGCGCGCGGGTGAACACGCCGCGGAGGAACCACACCACGCCGGCGGCGAAAACGGCGGCCATCATCCAAAGCATTATCGTAGCCAACTGCGCGGCCGTAAACCGGGGCCATTCGAAATGAAACTGCGCCAGGCGGCCCGCGCGGTCTTCGAGCCAATGCCAACTGGTGTGGGCGATAAAGGCCGAAAGAATGATCGTCCCCATCCGTTCCGCGACTACGTAGCGGAAGAGCAAGTCCAACAGCGGAATCAGGGCTGTGAGCACCAGCAGTTGTCCTAATTCCACTCCCATATTGAACGAGAGCAGCGAAGCCAGCATGTGCGAACCGGCGAACTGCAGCGTCTGGCGCAGAGCGAACGAAAAGCCGAACCCGTGGACGAGGCCGAACCCGAAAGTAATCGCCAGACGCCGGTCGACGCCTTTCGTGCCAACGATGTTTTCGAGCGCCATGTAAACAATCGACGCGGCAATCAGCGTTTCTACAAGGGGCGGAAACCACAAGGCATCGGGTGCAAGATTATAAGCCGAAGCGATCAGTGTTATGGAATGGGCCACGGTGAACGAGGTCACGACAGGCACGAGCGCCTGCAGGCGCCGGAAGGGGATCACCAGGCAAAACAGGAACAGGAGATGGTCCGTGCCGTCCAGGATGTGCAGGAAGCCGAGGCGCACGAAGGTGAGCGCCGCCTGGTACCAGCGCGGATCGAGCCGCACCAGGCCGGGATCGCCGGTAAATTCGTAAGCGCGTACCGCTCCGCCCGGCGGGAGAAAGCGCAGCGCAGTCACGACACGGAGGCCCAGGCGCGCGAGCCGGGGATGAATCGAAAACCGCGCGCGGGCGGAATGGATGGGGTACGCGAACCAGACGTCCATTACCGTTTGGTTCCAGACTACGTTGGTATCGGCGGGAAGCCGCGGTCCGTCCAGTCCCGCCGCCGCGGCGGCAAAGGAAGCGAACGCGCGATCGGAAGGCAGCGAAAGGCGCGCGCGGACAACGCGCGGCTTAGGCAGCAACGCGTCCTCTTCATACACATCGATAAAATCAGCCAGCCACAGACTGGCCGCATC
Source organism: Bryobacteraceae bacterium (assembly GCA_035294665.1). Lineage (GTDB taxonomy): Bacteria > Acidobacteriota > Terriglobia > Bryobacterales > Bryobacteraceae > PSRJ01. The sequence continues at coordinate 10,101 of DATGKM010000184.1, forward strand.
CGGCAGCAGTGTCTCGCTTTTTGAAAGGTCCAGATAACCGGAGGGCCGCTCGGGGAAATTGATGTCGCGCAGGGCGCCGAGCGGCACGCGCACGAGCAGGTCGAGAGTGTTGCCGGCAGGCCGCACGAAGGCCTGCACGACGACGTCATTGGGAATATCGTGCGCGCCGGCGGGGAAGGCACAGGCACATACGAGAGCCGCCAGCGGCCAGCGCTTTCCGATCACGCGCTCTCCGATCACGCGCTCTCCATTACCTCAGGGCCTCCATCAGGTCCGCAATCAAATCGTCGGGATGTTCCAGTCCCACGGAAAGGCGCAGCAGATTGGGCGGGGTGCGGGACCGCGGCCCTTCGACGGATGCGCGGTGTTCGATGAAGCTGTGCGGGCCGCCCAGACTGGTGGCGCGGATAAACAACCGGCAGCGAGCGGCCACGGCGGTGGCTTCCGGTTCGCCACCGCGCACCTGAAAGGAAAGCATGCCGCCGAATGCGGACATTTGCCGCGCCGCCAGTTCGTGGCCGGGATGTGCCGGCAGCCCGGGGTAATGCACGGCCTCCACTCTGGCGTGGCGCTCCAAGCACCGGGCTATGCGGAGCGCGTTTTCCGAGTGCGCCCGCACGCGATAGGGCAGGGTCTCGATGCCGCGCAAGGTGAGCCAGCAATCGAACGGCGAAGGCACCGCGCCGCCGAAATGCAGCGCGCGGCGGCAGCGCTCAAACAGGTAATTGTCGAAGCGGGTGACGAGCGCGCCGCCGACTACGTCGCTATGGCCGCTGATGTATTTCGTGGTCGAATGGGCAACCATGTCGATACCGCAATCGAGCGGGCGCTGCAGCACCGGGGTGGAGAAGGTTGCATCGCAAACCGTAATGGCCTGGGTGTGTGCGCGCGCCAGCGCCGCCACACCCGCGAGATCGGTAATCTTCATCAACGGATTCGAAGGCGTTTCGAGCCAGATGAGGCGCGTGTTTGGCCGCAGCGCCGCCCGCACGGCGTCGAGATCCGTCATATCCACGTAGGTGGTTTCCAGCCCCCACTTGCCGAAAACGCCGCCGATGACCTCCCGCAGAGCGAAGTAGACGTCTTCGGGAGCGAGAATGTGATCGCCCGGCTCAAGCCCCTGGATCAGCGCCGTGGTTACGGCCAGTCCGGAAGAGAACACCAGCGCCTCTTTGCCGTTTTCCAGAGAGGCCAGGCACTGCTCCAGCATCAGCCGGTTGGGATTGCCTTCGCGCGAGTAGCTGAAACCGCGGGGATAACGGCCATCGGCATCGCGTTCGAAGGTGGTGGACAGGTGAATCGGCGGCGTCACCGCCCCGGTAGCGGGATCGATCTTCCGGCCCGCATGCACTGCCCGCGTTTCCAGCTTGAGTGGTGGGGTCTTCATCAGTGCCAGTGTAGCGGAACTAGGGTCGAGCGCCCTCGCTGGGCCTCCGGTCCAGACAATTCTGCTTGACCGCACTGCTTCTGTGTTTACTGAGCATACTGAGATGCAAGGCGTCTTCACGATCTCGCAATCGGAAAAGCGGCGGGCCCGGCCATCGTAGACGGCATGCTCTTGAATTCGGGCTACGGCCAGTGGGGCGGCATGCCCGCAATGTGCTTTTGGCGTTCCCGGTCGATGGCAAAATGACGATCGGGGCGGCCGGCGCGATCGCTGAGCCGCGTGACGGCTTCGGTGAGAGCGAGGGCCGCGCGTTCGGCATCGCTGAAGTACGGCGTGTCGCGCCATGCGGCAACCGCGTGAAGGCGCTCGTCTGTTTCGCCCGACTGTTTTGATTGGCGGGCGTGCATGTCCACACATACGCCGCAGCCGTCGATCTGGCTGGCACGCTGTGGCGTTCGACGAGATTGCCGCGATCATGGATCGAACAGCGGAAGCCGCCCGGCAGCTTGCCAGCCGTGCGCGGCGCAGGGTTCAAGCCGGAGAATCGAATGCAGACGCCAATATTTCCGAACATCGAAAGGTCGTCGAAGCGTTTCTCGCAGCTCTCGCGAGCGGAGACTTCGAAGGCCTGGTCGCGGTGCTCGATCGGGACGTGGTGGTGCGGATCGAAGGGGGGCTGCGCATCCGGGAGCACCGAGAGAGGTCCGCGGCGCGCGGAACTGGGCGCACGGTGCGGTTGCGTTCTCGCAAACGGCACGGTTCGCCCAAGTTGCCTTGGTGGACGGTTCGGTGGGAATCATATTCGCACCAGATGGCAAGCTGTCCAGAGTACTCCGCTTGACGATCGCCGGCGGAAAGATTACTCAGGCGGATCTTATCGCGGAGCCCGCGCGCCTTCGCGAACTCGAACTGGCTGTCCTGTGAATGGACCGATGGAGTTTATCTGCCAGCATCGGGATGCCCATTCTGTAGGGAGATAGCAGAATTCCATTCGGCGGGCGAAAGCCCCTGCCCCACCGCTTCCGGTTTGCGCTCGCGCACGAAAGCCTCGGGGTCGCGCAGGAAAGGGAGAATTTTTTCCACGGCAAGCTGCGGCTTGTGGACGGCGTAGAAATGGCCGATGCCGGGGATGGTTTCGTGGCAGGTCATCGGCATGATTTTCGCCAGGTGGGCGCCCATCTTGCTATAGGGAGAATTTTCGCCATAAAGGGCCAGGACCGGTGTGGTGACAGTTGCCAGCCGATCTTCGGTGAGGCCGGCCACTTCGCGGAATTCGCTGCCTAATTTGGTCTCATCAAGCAGGCGCTGCTGGCGGGGCGTTAGGCCGCTCTGGCCTTTTTTGAAGCCGGCACGGCGCGGAACAGAAAGGCCGTGGCGGATGATCTCGGTGACGTCCTGCTTGCTGTCCAACTCCAGAAATTTCTCGAGCGAGAGGCCTTTCTCTTTCATGTCGGCGGGCCGGCCTTCCCAGCCCCACCAATCCTGAATGATGCGGAGATAGCGCAGGCAGGCCACGCCGGAATCCATCATCACCACGCCGCGGACGCGCCCAGGATTTTCGAGCGCGTAATGCAGCGCGACGGTGCCGCCGAAGCTGTGGCCGACGAGAAGCACACGTTCCAAAGAGAGCGCGTCGAGAATCGCCCCGAGGTCGGTTGCCAATGCGGCCGAGGTGTATCCGGTCGGCGTGAGGCCGCTCAGGCCGTGACCGCGCAGATCATAGGCCGTCACGTGATACTCGCTCACGAAGCCGTTGAGCAGGCCGTTGTACCACATCGCCAGGCTGGACGTGATTCCGTGGACCAGCACCAGCTCCGGGCCGGCGCCGCGCTGGGCGTAGTGAACGGTGATTCCATTGGCCTCAATTTTGAGCATTGACAGGGCCTTATTCGAAAATGCCTATTCCAGGTACCCCAGAGCTTTCATCTTCTCGATGATTTCCGCGTCCTCATCGGGAACGCCCGCGGGAACCGGGGCCGGCTCGGCAGCCTCGGTTTTTTCGCCCACCGAGCGGTGGTGCGCGAGCAGGTGCTCGGTGGTGTAAATCTCTTCGATCACTCGGCCCTGCAGATCCGCGGGGATATCGGCGCCCATGGCGTAGAGCGCGGTGGGAGCGATATCCACCAGCCAGACCGGATCGATGCGGGCGTTCCGGCGAACGCCGGCGCCGCGTGCTAGCAAAATGCCTTCCGGATGATGCGTGCCCAAAATGAGGGGACGCCTGGCATGCAGCGCATTAGTGCGGCGTACGGAGACGAAACCGAAATCGCGCAATTCCAGGGTGAGGTCCGGGGCGTTCTGCATGTTCGGTCCCCAGAAGGCTTCTTCTCGCGTAGTGATGCGCGTAATCAGCGGTTCGCCGGTTTCGGGATCGACGCACTTTGCCAGCAGCGCGGCAACGAGTTCCCGCCGGAAGCGCTCGTAGTCCTGCGGCGGAATGCCGGTTTCGTCGCGGCGGCCTTTCACGTTGATGAAAATGCCATTGCTCGAAGCGGTGAGCGCATAGGCCCTGGTGCGCTCAGGATCGAAACCCACGCTGCGATAGACGGCGGATTCCAACTCCTGCGAACCGTCCTCGGCCATTTCCGTTTCGGGTTTCCAGGTGAGATAGCCCATTTTTTCGAGCCACGAGTTGATGTAGACGATTTCGCGCGTGCCGGTGAATCCGTGATCGGAACAGATCAGGATGGTGGAGCGATCGCCGTAGAGATCGAGGGTTTGGCCGAGAAGATCGTCGATCGAGCGGTAATAGTCCCAAGCCATTTCACGGATGCGAAGATATTCCGCTTCAGGCTGAGCGGGGGCAAGCGCGGGATCGAGATAGTACCAGAGCAGGTGCTGCAGCTTATCCACACCATCAAAAACCACGCCGACCAGCTCGACGGGATCTTCGGTCATCATGTGCCGCAGCACTTGGAACCATTGGCGCTCGCGTTCGATGTGCAGCCAGATCCAGGACCGGTAATCGTCCATGGGCGCGCCCACCACGGATTTGCGCTCCTCTTCGAAATCGATAGCCAGCTTCTTCACATCGAAGCCTGGGAGGTGCTGCTTCAAACGATCGATAATCCCCGCCGGATGGCTGAGCCGCTTCATCCAGCGCCACGAGACCCATCCCGGAATCACCCAGCCATCGATTTTCGGCGCGGGCTGGTGCGCCACGAAATTCAGCGAGCCGGCGCGCTTGCCCTGGCGGTTCACGATCGACCAGATCGTTTCGGTCTTGAATTGGCGCGAAGAGACCAGTTCCACCGCGGTGGAGTTCGGGTTGGAATACTGCAGAAAACCGAGTATGCCGTGCTGGCCGGGAGTGCGGCCGGTGACCAGCGAAGACCACGCCAGCGGGGTGAGCGGCGGCACCGTGGAGAGCAGCGGCGCGCGCGTACCTTCGGCCTGGAAGCGCGCGAGATTGGGCATAATGCCGCGCGCCATCAAGTCATCGAGCAGAGTGAATGTCGCGCCATCCAGGCCGAACAGGATGACCTGGGGCGCGTGGGCCGCCCGGCTCATGCGACCTTTCTTTCCGCGGAAGCTTCGAGGTTCTGCATCAGGAAATCGAGCAACTGGCCCACGGTGATGTCCTTAAGATTTTGCTCTTTGGCGCGGGCCATAAATTCGGGAAACGGGAGCGATTGTTCGAAGTGGCCCTCGAGCGCGGAGCTCAGCCCCACGGCGTCGATCGATTCAAACCCCAGCTCGTTGAAGATGCCGGTGTTGTCCGCCACCACCAACGAGTGGTCCCAATCCTCGCGCGCGTCTTTCAGCAATTCGATCAGATCCTGCCGCACGCGGTCCCGCGTCAAGAGTTCCAATTTCCCAATCCTCCGCTTACTTGAATGCCACCGCGATCCACAGATCCACCTGCCTGGCCGTGGCTACCGTGACGGTGTCTTCCGCATTCACCGCCGACCCAGGGTCAGCTAACTCTATCATGCCCTGTTTCGGGTCGATTTTCGTAAGTACGAATTGCGTACAGTACTCCTCCCCAGCAGTGGGCAAAAGGTACCGGCCGGCAGCCAATTTGGCGGCGAGAGCGCGGCCCCGCCAGTCTTCGGGATCGGGGGTGCGACGGATCCAGTCTTCCTCCTCAGGGGGAAGGCTAATGTTGGCAGGCGGAAGCGCCTGCTCCACTACGGCCACTGCGTTTTCGTTGGGACCGGCAGCCGCTACGGCAATCGCACCGCACAAATATGTGGAGACCCGCGGAGCCGGCACCTCAGAGGACCAGAAGCCGCCGGCCCGTCCCTCGTCGATCTCGATATCGGCCGGATAGAGCGGGCGCCCATGATGGCGCGCTGTCCAGGAGCGAATGGCGTCTTTCGCCGTAGTGCGCACCAGCAGCCAATCGCCGCGCTCCGCGGCGGGGACGCGCTCGAACTCCGCGATTTCGCGGCGGTTCAGCAGAATACGCATCCAGACTTCGCCGGCCAGACCCTCGCGCTCCTGGTCGCCCCGGGCATCGATGAGCCGGCATTCATAACCGTTGGCTTCGAGTGCAGGCATGTTTACAGCCACGCTGGGATATTCGGTCTTAGGCCAGCGCCAGCAGTTATAGATGCTGGGCGGCCAGTAAAAGCGCCAATCTTCCCAACCGGTCACCCGTAGCCAGACTTTGCCATCGGGCAGAAGGACGTCGTAGTCGGCCGCGAGCGTGCGTTGGTTGACGTGGCGCAGACGCAGACGGCAGGCCAGGCGGGCGCCGGGAGGCGGGTTGTCGTGATATTTGGAGATTTCGGCGATCTTCACCGGCAGCACCACGAAGCCCTCTTCGAGGTACTCCAGCGGCCAGTACCCGACCAACTGCCCGGCGGCATCGAGCAGGTAGGGATCGATTTCGAATTGTGGACGGCGTTCGGAGGCCAGCAGCGCTCCCGTGGGCAGAATCTCGAGCTGCGCCAGCAGCCCATTTTCGCCCACCCGATCGATAGCACAGATCCCCTGAAAACTGGGTCCGTGGAACATTCTGTGTGTGCCGTAGACATCTTTGCCGGTACACATGGGACCGCGCGGATTGGCGAGAGCAACTTCGATCGGCGGCGGGGGAGCCGGGTAGGCGGATTCCAGCAGGATGGTCGCCTGCGAAAGCACGTTCCCGGAACACCGAATAGCCGCGCGCACCTGGCCCGGGGCGGTTTGTTGGGCGGAAATTCGCACCCGCGTAGGCGGCTGGTTTTCGGTGGCATTCAGGGGGCGGAACACCTGCATGTTTTGCGCGCCGGTGACTTTGCGGTCCGGGACCAGAAACGCGGCCGCCTGGCACAGCAGTTCGAGGCTGCCCGTAAGCGGCATCACATAGATCTGATCGGTCTGGTTGTCGCGCTCCGAGGAAGGATAGTAGAGCGAATGATCGCGCAGGTAGAGATGTTCGTCGAGATCGAGGGCGAGTTCCAGCGTAACGGATTCGCCGGGGAGGTGCTCGGTAATCGTCGCAGTGCGCAACAGCGGCCCGAGCGGCGCCGCGGCCGCGCCGGACGTCTTCTGTTCGAGGAAAGCTACCACTTGGCGCAAAGTCTTTAGCTTGGCGACGGCTTCCATGTCGCCATCGCCGGAGAGCGCGGAATCGCCGGAAAGATCGCGCAGCGCGCCGAAGATTTCCACGCGCTTAATAGAGTCGATGCCGAGGTCGGCTTCCATGTCCTGGTCCAAGCCGAGCATTTCCTGAGGGTACCCTGTGCGCTCGCTGACTACTTTGAGGAGCAGGGCCGTGAGGTCCACTTGTGGAACGGGAGGGGCGACCGTTGCCACGGCAGCGACCGCTTCCTGATGGTCGCGGCTCGGATGCGGGTCGCGGTTTGGCTTTGGCGGGTCCTGGATCGCAAGGACCGGAGCAGGAACAAGAGCTTCGGAGCCACGACCATCAGGGAGCGGTTCTCCCCCGCGCACACTCATGCGGGTCATGATTTCTTCTTCGGTGCGGAGGAATTCTTCCATGAGCGCGAAGTGGTCGAGAATGGCGGAAGAGGGGATGGCAACGGCATGGCCGTTGGTCATTGACATGGGCGGCACGGGAGCGGCCTGCGCAATTTCTTGTGACGGCGCTTCCATCGCCACGCGCTTTTCGGGCATCGGGAAATCGTCCGCCGAAGGGATAGCCAGCTTCGTGTAACAGGTGGAAATCTGAATGACGCCCGGCTGCTTCTCTTCCGGCAGAACCGAATCGGCCTTTACGTCCAGACGGAGTTCGCGGGCCCCACGGCGCTTGTAGAGCGGGGCGAAATCCAGGGGCACGTGTGCCGCGGCCATCATGCCCAGTGCGTGGTTCAGCGTTTGAATGCCGGGCCGGCGCAGCAAATCGGTGGGAATCGCCAGGTGCGGGCGGCCGCGTAAAACATCATCCACAAATGCCGTGAGGTTGCCGCGCGGTCCCGATTCGACGAACACGCGCACACCGGCCTCATACATTTTCTCGATGGTCTGCCGGAACAGCAGAGGGCGCGCGAAGGTGTTGGCCACCAGCTCCAGAATTTCGCCGCGCTCGCTGGGGTATGGCGCGGTGGTCATGCAGGAAAAGACCGGCAAAGAGGGCGGGCGCATTTCGAGCTGTTCGAAAAATTTGCGCAGCGGGTCGCAGATGTAAGTGAAGGAAGGGGTGTGGTAACCGCGGTCGTAAGGAAGCTTTTCGACGAAGACGCCGTTCTTGAGCAGCAGGTCGCTCATGCGGTCTACATCGCGCGGTTCCACCACGGCCACCACCTGGTGCGGGCAATTGTCGTTGGCAATGTGCAGCTCGCAATCGATCCGCGCGGCCAGTTCGAGAATCTTTTCGCGTCCCGTGCCCACGGCCAGCATGGCCATGCGGGGCACCTCGGAGCGCCGCGCCAGATCGGTATACATGGCCGAAAGGCGGTCCATGCCGGAGACGAATTTGGAAAGCTCGATCATGCCGGAAGCGGCCATGGCGATCCATTCGCCCGCGCTGTGGCCGGCCATCATGTGCGGCCGGAAGCCCAGGTTGTGGAGCAGCGTGTACATGGCGCCGTCGGCGGTGAGCACGCTTTCGGTGGCGCGCTCGATGGACCAAAGGCGCGCTTCGGCGGCGGCCTCTTCCGCTTCGGAAAACGCGGGTGGCGGAAACACCACCGAGCTTTGCGGCAGGTACGAAGGATCTTTTACCGCGCCCTCGGCCACATCGAATGCGCGCCGCACCTCCGGGAAATGCAGGCAGAGGTCGCTCAGCATGTTCAGGTACTGCGAACCTTCGCCCGGAAACAGCACGGCTACTTTGCCGGCATGCAACTCCTGGTTATCGAAGTAATACAGGCCGGCGCGCTCGCGGATCTGCCGGCATTCGGGGCCGGCGAAACGCTGTTTTACACGATCGATCTTCTGTGCCAGTTCCTCCAGATTCGCGGCCACGATCGCCACGCGATGCGCCGCGCCCGTAAGCGAAGTGTTGAGCGTGTAGGCGAGGTCGCGCAAGGCCACGCCTTCCACTTGTACGGCGTAGGCCCGCAGACGATCGAGCGACGCAATGAGTTCCGGGCGGCTTGCTCCCTCCACCACCACCACTTCGCATTCCCACTCCCGCAGGAAGCTGGGCGAAGCCGATTCAGGCGCGCCCTGATACTCTTCCAAAATCAGATGCGCATTGATGCCGCCAAAGCCGAAGGCGCTCACGGCGGCGCGCCGCGGCGCGCGATCCACCGGATGAATCCACGGGCGCGTTTCCGTGTTCACGTAAAACCGGCAGTTCGGGTCCCGCAGCAGCGGGTGCGGCTCGGTAACGTTCAGCGTTGGCGGCAGAATCTTGTGGTGCAGCGCCAGCGCCGTCTTGATAAGGCTGGCTCCGCCGGCCGCGGGCATGGCGTGCCCGATCATGGATTTCACACTGCCGATAGCAACCGTGGGCCGCCCGCCTTCCGCCGGACCATAAGTGCGGCGCAGCGCTTCGATCTCCACTCCATCGCCCACCACCGTGCCGGTGCCGTGGCACTCGATCAGTTCGATAGAATCCGGCGGCACCTGCGCCATTTCGTAAGCGCGTTCGATAGCCAGAATCTCGCCTTCCACGCGCGGCGCCATTACGGCCTTGGCCTTTCCGTCGCTCGAGGAGCCAACTCCCTTGATCACCGCGTAAATGCGGTCGCCGGCTTGTTCCGCGTCGGCCAGGCGCTTCAGCACCATCATGGAGACGCCTTCGCCCGCCATGGTGCCATCGGCGTGAGCGTCGAAGGGCCGGATGGTGGAAGTGAGCGAAATGGCGCGCATCACCTTAAAAACCTGCAGGAAGGGGATGTTGTTATAACAATGCACGCACCCCACCAGCGCCATATCGTCGAGCCCCATCAGCAGATTGCGTATGGCGATTTCGGCGGCGATGAGCATGGAGCCGCAGGCCGCGTCCACGGTGATATTCCGGCCCATGAAATCGAAGCGGTTCGAAATCCGCGCAGAGGCGATGTTGGGCACCAGGCCGTTGGCCGCATCCGGCGCAAGCGTGGGCAGCTTGCTGCGGAGGAACTGTTTCAACCGCTCGATTTGCGTTTCGGTGAGGTCGGGCCGCAGCGCGCGCGCCACGGGGATCATCATTTCCACCACCACAGTGCGCAGCGTCATCCACATCAGGCCGGGCCCCACGTAGTTGCCCTTGCCGATAGTTACGCTGGTGCGCTCGCGATTGAATTCGCGGCTCAGGTAACCTGCGTCCTCGAGCGCTTCAAATACGCACCGGATGAGCAGGGCATGGTCGGGTTCGCTGCCGGCTATCGAAGAGGGTGGAATGCCGAACTTGAACGGGTTGAATGAGAACGAGTTCGGAATCCAGCCGCCCTTCTTCGAATAGAGGCGGTCTTCGGAATTCGGATCGGGATCGAAAAAGACGTCCGGATTCCAGCGCTCGGGGCTGACGTCGGTGATCGCGTCGACCTTCTTGACAATGTTTTGCCAGAATTCGAACGCGTACCGGGCGCCAGGATATGTGCACGCCATGCCGACAATGGCGATATCGCCGCGCAGCGGCGCGGAAGCTTCTAAAGTTCCAGCGCTCACAGCATGCCCGCCGGGGCGCCTTTGACCTTCAGCCGGTTCAGAGCCTTACTCATGGTCACTTCGAGCCCATCCATCCAACCGAGCAGGCGCCCGGCTTCATCGTAATAGCGCAAATCGCAGCGCACGTTCGGGTTGCCCGGCTTCGCCGCAATCTCGATTTCGCAGAGGATTTCGCGCGCTTCGGTCAGCGGCTTCACGTGATAATACGCTTCGATGCCGGAAGGCAGCGGCGTCTGATCGAACATGGAGCGGATCCACAGCAGGCAAAGCTGCAAGCTGCTATCGGCCGCCACGGGATCGATAAGCCAGGAGCCGAGCGGCTGCTCACCGGCGGCGATAAGTTTCTCCGGCCGGGAGACCGCGACGCGGCCGACGATGCCGTTATCGCCCATCGCGATCACTTCCTGAATACCCGCGAATATGGGGCCATGGAAGAGCCACTGATCGTATGCATCGGGCACACTAAGGGGCAGCGGGCGCGGATTCACAAGCTGCACGCGCGCCGGCGCCGGTGGCCGCACGCCGCCCACTTCGATCTGCGCGCGGTAATGGATCTGCCCGCTGGAGTCGCTCTTCATGGCGAGGTTGAACAGGCCAGGCGCGCCTGCCCCGTTGCGGAAATCGCCTTCCACTTTGAGCAGGCGGCCGCCTTCGTTGTAGCTCACGCCGGTAAGCCGGCGAAGATTGCGAATGGCCGTGAACGGCGTATCTGGTTTGATGGCGGCGGCCACTTCCGTAAAGATTTCGAGCGCCATCACCATCGGCAGCACGGGTACGCCGTCGATCTGATGATCGCGCAGGAAGATGTGCCGCTCCGGGTGCGTATCCACGTGAGCCTCAAGCTTGCCATTGCTAAAGTGCGAAATAGTGGCTTGCATCGGCAGCGTCTTCCGGACCGCGACCGGGGCTTTCTCAGCCGCGACTTTCAGGGAGCGGAGCCCCGGCGCCTGCTGCTCAATCGTCAGCGGCCCTCCAAACACAACTTCCACATCCTGTTTATGGCCGAGCAGCAACTCATCCAGAAACGCCCGCCGCCCCGCGGGCACTTCGATCAATTCCACGCCCGCGGCTTTGAACCGCCCGGCCAGCTCCGGAGACACCATGCCGCCTTCGGTGCGCCACGGCCCCCAGTTCATCGAGACCACCCGCCCCGGCCAGGCGGCGTTCAGCTTCTGCGCCAGCTTGTTCAGCACTTCATTGGCAGCCGCATAGTCGCATTGGCCCCGGTTGCCGTAACGCGCCGAGACCGAAGAGAAAAATACCAGGAACTTCAGGCGCTCCGGTTCGAGATTGCGCGCCAGAGCGAGCGCCCCGGCGATCTTCGGCCGCAGCACGCGCTCGAACGATTCCGGCGTCTTATCGGCAATCAGCTTGTCTTCGATAACACCCGCGCCATGAATAGCGCCATCGATGCGGCCATAGCGGGCGTAGATGCGTTTCACGAGCGCGGCCATTGCCGCCGGGTCGCTTGCATCCGCCTGGTGGTACTCGACCTCCGATCCGGCAGCGCGCAGGCGGGCGAGATTTTCGCGGATCTCCCGTTCGTTACGGATCCGTTTCACCGCGCCTTCAATCAGCGCGGGCGTGGGCCGCTGCCCGCCGGTCTGCATGCGATCCATCACCGCCACCTTCAACTGCCGCAGATCGGTGATGCCGGCGATATCGGATGGCTCGTGGTCCGGAGGCAACGGCGAACGGCCCACCAGCACCAGGCGCGGCTGGAAGGCTTGCGCCAACTCGTGTGCCGTATCGGCCGTGATACCGCGCGCGCCTCCCGTAATCAGCACGACCGATTCGCCATCGAGCTGTAATTCCATTCCGGTTCCCGAGAGCGGCGCGGGGACGGAACGAAGGGTGCGCCGGGCTTCCCCGGCATAGCCAACTTCGGTTAGGCCATCGCGGCAGAGCAATTCCGCCGCCAGCGTCTCGGCAATGAAGCGCGGCCCGGCGTCCGCCGCGAAATCCACCGTGCGCGCCGCGACCTCAGGCCATTCGCGCGGCAGGGTTTTCACGAAGCCGCTGATGGCGCCGTTACCCGCGAAGAAATCCGCGCGGTCGAAGCCGAACCCGCCGCCCATGGCCGTCGCCGCCAGCACGAATCCCGCTTTGCGCAGCTCCGGCTCCAAGGCCTTGGCGAGCAGAAATAACGATTTCAGGTCCGCCAGCGTGCGCGCCTCGGTCTCTTCCACGGCGGGCGCGGCGGCCAGCGGCAGCAGGTGCACCAATGCGCCGATCGGCCCATGCTTCACCCGCACGGTGTCCACCAACGCCTGCACCGCCGCCGGATCCGTCAAATCGAGCGCGGTGCCCGCCGCGTGTTCAATGATGTGCCGCTTAATTCCTACTTCGTCCAACTTGGCGGCGAACGCCGAGGCCACAGTCGATCCATCGCTAACGATCAACACTGTTCCAGAAGGCTTGGCATCCTTTGAATCGGGGACCTGAAGCGCGGGCGCTTCTCTTGATTGAACGAGCATCCGGGTCACCGGCTTCCATTCCAGTTGCGCCGCGGCGGGTGCCGGTGCAGCGATCGCCGGCGCGGCTTCAGATTTTGGGATCGCGGCCACTTCTCTGCCGGCCGCGGGGGCGAGCTCCGCGGCTTTGCTTTCCAGCCAATCGACGATCTGGCGCAGCGTTTTCAGCTTGGAGAGCGTTTCAATTTGCCCTTCCATGGCCGCGGCCGGGAGCACCGATTCGTTTTGCAGCGCGCCGAAGATTTCCACGCGCTTGATGGAATCCACGCCCAGATCGGCTTCCAGGTCGAGATCGAGCCCCAGCATCTCGGCGGGATAGCCCGTGCGCTGTCCGACCAGATCGACCAGGCGCTTCGTGATTTCGTCGCGCGTGAGCATGGGGCTGGGAGCTGGGTGAGCGGGGGCTTCTGCCGCCATGACCACTGCCTGACGGCGGCCGCCCGGTTCGGAGCCGCGCGCGGAAGCAAGCGGTTGCTCGCTCACACCCGCGCTAGCGGCCGCGGCCATAACCGCTTCCTGCCGGACAGGCTGTGCCATGGAGGGTTGCAGCAGTTCCGCCGGCGCGGGCTGCCCTCCCAGGTACGCCAGCATAATGTTACGGTGCGTCTCCAGGAACTTGCTCATCAGGCGGTGATGCCCTTGCATCATAAGCTCGGCCTGTGTAGTCGCTGCAGGTACGGGAACGGGCTGTGATTTTGGTTCTGGCATGACGGGTGGCGTGGGCGCGGCAGCGGGCGGTGTTCCGCCCAGGTTCAACAGTATGGGTTTACCGGCGGCGCGATGCCTGGCCTCCGGCGGTTTCCGGGTTTCCATTTTCTGGTAAGCCGCGGCGGGTATCGCCTTTCCGTTGCTCACTACCCAGGCGGTCGGCGATGGCGCTTTCTGTGCATCGGCGGCAAGGCTCGCCAGTTTCCAATGACGCGTCACCCGGCCTTCGAACAGCCGCCAGGCGTGGAAGCGCACGCCCGCCACCGCGAGCTGCGCCAAGGCGTGCGTCAACTGCTGCAAACCATTCCGCCCCGGCTGGTCCATGGCAATCGCCACGTGCGGTTTCCCGGCCAGCACCGAACCCGCAAGTCCACTGAGCACTCTGCCCGGGCCGCATTCCACAAACACCCGCGCGCCCGCTTCGTACATCCCGGCGATATTGTCCGCGAAGCGCACCGGCTTGGCCAGATGATCGGCCAACGCCTCGCGTATCGTTTCCGTGGCGGTCTGGTGAGGCTTGCCGGTGGTGTTCGAAAAAACCGTGAACTTCGGCGGTTTCAGATCGCAGGTATCGAGCGCCATGCGCAAGGGCTCCTTCGCGCCCGCAACCAGGGGCGAGTGGAACGCGCACGCCACCGGAATGGCGCGCGCTTTGAGCCCCTTCCCGCGCAGCCGTTCCACAGCTTGCTCCACGCCTTTGCGTGTCCCCGAAATCACCGTCTGCCGCGGGGCGTTAAGATTGGCGATCACCACTCCTTCGATACCGGCCACCGCCGCCGCTACTTGCGCCTCGCCCGCTTCCACCGCGGCCATCGTCCCCAGCTCGGATCCATTTTTCGCGGCGGATTCCACAATCGCGCGCCCACGCATCTCCGAAATGCGGATCAATTCGGGCAGCCGGAAAGTTCCCGCCGCGGCGAGCGCGGCAAATTCTCCGTAGCTGTGGCCGCAGGCAAATTCGGGGCGGATGCCCAGATCGCTCAGCAGGCGGAACATGGCCAGATCCGCCGCGCCCAGCGCGGGCTGCGCCACGTGCGTAGCCGTCAAAGCGCGCTCGTTCGCATCGCGGGCTTCATCGTGAAACACCGGTGGCGGGAAAATGTAACTCGAAAGCGGCTTGCCCAATTTCGGGCCCAGGCTGCTGTCCGCCTCTTCAAAGGTATCCAGCACCCGTGAAAATGCAATTGCCAGCTCGCCCAGCATGCCCACCGATTGCGATCCTTGTCCGGGGAACAGGAAGGCAATCGGACCGGGCGCGGAAGCGTTGGACGAATAGTAGATGCCGCGCGGGTCTTTGTGTTCCTTCTCAGCCGCCACCGCGCCGCGTGCGCTCTCCAGTTTGCCGGCAAGATCTTCGAGCGAGCCGGCCACCACCGCCAGGCAATGCGCACCCTCCGCTCTGCCTTTTTCCCAATAAACCGCGGCGGCCAGATCACCCAGAAGCGGGGCTTGGCTCGTTATTGGGCATTTCCGCAGTTGGGCCAATAGCAGATCGATTGCGCCCGTGATTTCCGCCGGTGTTGCGCCGCGGAACAGAAACAGCTCGGCCGGCCAATCGCGCCAGGAGGCGTCTTCTTCTTCCATCCGCTCCGGCTGCCGGTATTCTTCAAGCACCGTGTGAAAGTTGGTGCCACCGAACCCGAACGCGCTCACTCCCGCCCGCCGCGGCGCCCCATCCAGGCGCCGCGGCCAAGGCCGCGTTTCCGTATTGACGTACAGCGGATTGCCGTTGCCTGCGAGATTGGGCTTCTTCACGCCGAGAGTCGGCGGCAGCACCCGCTGGCGAATCGCCATCGCCGCTTTGATCATTCCGGCCATGCCCGCCGTGCACTTGGTGTGCCCGATCATGCTCTTCACCGATCCCACCGCGATGGTTTGCGGCTCGGCGCCGGCCTGCGAAAAATAGCTGCTCAGCGATTCGGCCTCGGTGCGGTCGCCCACCACCGTGCCCGTGCCGTGCGCTTCCATCAGTCCCACCGTCTTCGGGTCGAATCCGGCCTTCCGGTAGGCGCGCTCAAACGCCCGAATCTGTCCAATGGGGCGCGGCGCGGTGAGGCCCTTGTCTTTACCGTCGCTCGATGCGCCCACGCTCTTCAGCACGGCGTAGATGCGATCGCCGTCCAAAATCGCGTCTTCCAGGCGTTTCAGGATCGCCACCGCGATTCCTTCGCTGATCACAATTCCATCGGCAGTTTCGTCGAAAACCCGCGGCTCGCCGGTCGGTGAAAGCGCTTGGGTTTTGCTGAAACAGAGATAGCTGAACGGCGTCTGCATCATATCGACGGCCAAAACCACGGCCGTATCGCTGGAACGCGTCTCCAGTTCGGTGGCGGCGTGGCGGATGGCCGCCATGCCGGTAGCGCAGGCCGCATCCACGGTGAAATTCGTCCCGCCGAAATCGAAGCGGTTGGCTACGCGCCCGGCGACCACGTTCAGTAGCAGGCCGGCGAAGGAATCTTCCGTCCACTCGGGAAGGGCATCGCCCAGTTGATCGATCAGCCCCGCCGAATCCGCCAGGCTGCCGCCGGCACGATCCATGTAGTGCGGTAATAGCGATCGAAAACCGTAGCCCATCCCAAGCTCGCCTACTCCGCCCCCCGCGCCCACGATGCAGCAGGTGCGTTCGCGATCGAATTTGCGCTCGTTGTAGCCGGCATCGGCCAGGGCGCGTTCCACCATTTCGAGCGCCAGCAGTTGCATCGGCTCAATCGATGGCACCGAAGCCGGCGGCATCCCAAACTTCACCGGGTCGATCCACACATCGCCAATGAATCCGCCCCATCGCGAATAGACTTTATCGCGCGCCCGCCGGTCCTTATCGAAGTAGACGTCCACATCCCAGCGCTGCTTTGGAATTTCCTCGATCGCATATCGCCGGTTGAGGATGTTCTGCCAGTATTCTTTCACGTCGCCGGCCTTCGGCAACACGCAGGACAGGCCCACGATCGCAATATCCGAACTCTGCAGGTGCCGGTCGCTGTTCAATTGCGCCAGCATCGCGGCCACGCGCTCGCCGAGTAACGCCCCGCCGCCGGCGCAATCCCGATGCAACTCCTCCACCGAACAGATCGATTCGCGCAGCGCCGCCACTTGGCCGATCATGAACATGCCTTCATGGCGAACCGTTTCCGCATCCACCTGCTCATAGGTGCCTTGGCCTTCGGCATCGTTACAGCGCACGATGCCCTTCGAGGCGATACGCAAGCGGCCCAGGTTCAGGCTTTCGAGCGCAACCCGGATTTCCTCCTTTGGTTTGCCTTCCCGCAGCAGCCGGTGCTTTTCCTCCGCAAACGCCTTGGCAAACGGACTCGCGGCGCAGCGGGTCGCGTGGCCCACGCCCGATTCCACCAGAACGGTCTCGCGGCAGTGGAGCGCCTCTTCCTGAAACGTAGGCGTGATGGCTTTCGCGGCGACAATCTCTTGCGTGAACAGGTAGCCGGTGCCGATCACCACACCGATGCGCACGCCCCGTTCGGACAGTGGCGCCGCAATCGCCGCCACCATCGCCGCCGAACGGGCATCGTGAATGCCCCCCGCGAAAATAATGTGGTAGTCTTCGGCCCTGGGCGTTGCCTTAGTGTGGGAGCCCGCGCCGCGCAGGTGCTGCACGATCAACCGCACCATCTGCTCCCATAGCACAAAGCTGGTCCGCGGACCCACGTGCCCGCCGCATTCTCGCCCTTCGAAAATCAGCCGCCGCGCGCCCGCCTCGAGGAAATTGCGCGCCAGTTCGGGAGACGGCACGTGCAAATAAACCTCCGTGCCATCGGCTTCGAACTGTTTCGCCATGTCCGGCCGCCCACCCGCGATGATCGTGAAGGGCGGCTTGTACTTTTTTACTTCGGCCAGTTGCTCGTCGCGCAATTCCTTCGGCACAAAGCCCAGAATGCCCACGCCCCAGGGCCGGTCCGCCAGTCTCCGTTTGGTCTCTTCAAGCAGCCTGCCCACTTCCGGGCCCCGCATCAATGCCAAAGCCAGAAACGGCAGCGCCCCGCCCTCCGCGACGGCCAGGGCGAAATCCGCATTGTCGCTGACCCGCGTCATGGGACCTTGCAAAATCGGAAAGCGCGTTCCGTGCGATTCCGCCAATGGTCCGTTTTCGCCGAGCGGATTCAACCGCGAAGCCACCCGCACCTGCCGCGAAGCCTCGCGCAAAATCGCCCGCCCAATCCCTCGCACCGTGCGGAATTGCTCCGCCAGGTAGCCGGCAAATGCGGCATCCTGGCCGATTGCCAGAAGCTCACGTCGCGCAATCCGCTCTTCTACCGATTCGCGCCAGCGCGCCAGTATGGCGGGCGCGGCCTCCGCGTTCACGCCCTGCGCTTCTTCGAATTTTTTTAGCTCTGCAAATGCCGTTTCTCCCACCCGCGAATAGGCGCGGAAGCGGATGGCCGCATCCTGCCCCAGGATCGCCGTTTCGCTGCCATCCATGCGCGCGATTCTGGCTTTCACTTCCGCCGGCAGGGTCGATTCCTCCGCCAGCGCTACTTGCCAGTCCAGCGCCACGCCCGCGGCTCCCGCCGCCAGACACGCCGCGGCCGTATGCAGACCGATGCCGCCGCGCGCGTACACCGGCAAAGTGACCCGCGGAAGAATTCTCTGTAACAAAATGCTGACGGTTTCTTCCCCCACGCGCCCGCCGCTCTCACTGCCTTTCACCACCAGCGCCGCCGCGCCCAATACCGCCGCCCGTTCCGCTCCAGGGAGCGAAGTGACTTCCACCACCGCCTCCAGGCCCTCCTGGCGGCACCAGGCGATCGAATCCGCCAGCGAATCGCGGCTCGCATCGGTCAGAACCACGCCGCTCAGGCCCTTTTCCGCTGCCGCACGCAATTCCGCCCGTAACGTTTCCGTAAGATATGCCGCCGATACCCAAAACGATGAAGCCGCTTTTTCGAGCGCAAGGAACGCCTTTCGGGCGCGATCCGTGGGGAGGTAGTCAAGGCCTAAAACGGCGGTGAACCCGGCCTCCTGAGCCGCAGCCAGAACACCGGTCTCCTCAAAACCATCAGGCGAAAATACGAGCAGCCGCATTAGCATTTACTGGAACTGAGCTCCTGAGATTTCGCTGTCTCTTCTACTCGGCGTGGTACGCGCTTAGTACTCTCACTGAGATCCCCCTTGCACCGTGCAGGGAGGCTGCAAGTTTCGTGTCCTTTCCCGCCCGCGTACGGCGGAACTCTTTGTGTTTTAAGGCATCCCTGCCCATAAGTCAATGGATGCTAGTACTTGCCCTACGGGGCCGGTACTACGGGTTAACCTTTCCAGTCGGGATCATCGTACGCAGCAAAACCGCGCCTCCCTTACGGTTTCGCTTGAGCCTGATATCCTGAATTCCGATGGCCGCAAGACAGGGCAACAACTTCATCACGATCGTATTCGACAGTTGCCGGTTCGACTCCTTCGTGGCAGCCCAGCCGAAAACGATTTTGCAATTGGGCGAGCTCGAAAAACGCTGGTCCTATGCGTCGTGGACGGCTCCGTCCCATTACAACTTACTCATGGGGCTCATGCCGCATACCAGGCCTTCGATGGTCTACGCCTCCGAATACTACAAGCGCGACTTCGTCAAGTACTCCGAACGGCTAGGTCACGCCAATATCGAGTTCAAGTCCCTGGTACCCAAACTTTACCTACCTCTCTATTTCAAAGAAACTCTCGGGTACCGAACGCACGCTATGGTTTCCCTGCCGGTCTTGAATCCCAGGACGATCCTCAATCAAGGCTTCGATAGCTTCAAACTCATGCCGCAGCATAATGACATGCGCGCCATGTTGAAAGAAATGACGTTTTCTGAAGAGCAGCCCTCTTACTATTTGTTAAATGTCGGTGAAACGCATTACCCCTACGCGCTGCCCGACGAGCCGCCGGATAGTTGGCCGCGGATTCACGGTATCCATGGCGTCTTCAAGCACCTCGACGCCCACATGGTAGGCGGCAAACTGGTCGAGGGCGAAGGCGTGGTGTTTGATGACAACAAGCTCGAAGAGCTGCGCCAGCGGCAGATCAAGGCGGTTCAGTATCTGGATCATGTAGTCGAAGAGTTATTCGACATGGTGCCTGAAAATACCTGGATCACCATCACCGCCGATCACGGCGAGGTTTTCGGAGAAGACGGCTACTTCGGCCACGGCCCTGTAGCGCACGATAAAGTTTACGAGGTCCCGTTTATCGAAGGAAAACTGCGGTAGCGGTTATTTGCGAATTTTCCGCGACAGGCAGGCGAACACGATCAGCCCTAAACCCGCCAGCGCGCACGTGGCCGGTTCCGGCAGCGCGACGACCCCATAGCCTTCGATATCCAGATTTTCGTTGAGGGCCAGCGTATTTCCGAAAGCGTCCGTGGGCTGGATCGCTTGCCCGGCCACCCCGTTGCATGGGTTCGGCCCCCCGGGCGTTGTAGGCGAACAGATTTGCGTGTTCAGGAAATTGGTGAAGCTCAAGTAATACCCGGTCGCGCCCTCCTCGAGTTGTCCGCTAAAAAGGGGAGCGGAGTATTCGTTGTACCAGTAACCGTATCCTGTGAACGGATCCATGCACTGGAAATCCGTAGTGCTGCAGGGGACGTCGTTGTTGTACCACCCAAAGCCCCAGACTACAAACTGGTACTGTACCCCGGCCTGCACCGTGTAGTTCAGGTTGCTGAAGGTGGTTTGCCACAGAGGAAAATAACTGTCCGGGCTGCCGTCGGCTTCATAATTCTGCCCGTTTTCGTATTTGATATTGGTATCGGTAATATTGGGATTGCTGTTGCCGACCACGTTCGAGGGGCCCACGTTATTGTAGAAGGTATTCGGAGTGCCCTGATCGAGGATGTCCCAGTCGCCATAGCTCAGGGCGCCCGAGATCGGGTCGGTGGATACTTGTCTCACCGCCAGCATAATGTTCTCGAACTCGTCGCCAATCGGCTGCGCTGCATCGCTAGGACCGCAGATACTGCCACCTACGCACTGCGATGCCACCGAATACGTGCTCAGGCTCGTAATTACGTACGAGCTGTAATTTTTGGAAGACAGGGTGAAGCTGTCGCCATCGATGGCGGTCTGCATCAGCGGGTCGCTGCCCCCGCTCTCCGTAAAAGCATAGTTGCTGCGGGTCTCGCCGTTCTCGCCGTTTACATTCGCAGTCGGCAGCGGCCGGGAAAAAATGGTCGTAGGCGCAGGCAACGGGGAACAAAAACCGATTGCCGCCGAACAAGCAAGCAGCACCGCTATCCGGCACGCATGCTTCCCTAAGCCCCCCGGATCGCCCTTCGCCGCAACTCTCGCGCGCATTCGCACAAATCCCGCAGTCGTCTGATTCTATCCGTTCGGCTTCCATTCCTTCAAGACCCGTCGAGGCCTGGAAGTACTAGATCTTCAGGTAAAAGCCCGCACGCATCCCGATCCCCGGAAGCCTTTGTCTCCGACTCGGCTTGTGACCACCCCGAACCGCGCATTATAGTTGGGGTGGGCGATGAATTTACCCAACGCGCTGACGATTCTCCGGATCTTTTTTGTGCCGTTGCTTGTAGCGGCGCTGGTCGAAGAGAATGTCACGTTCCAGTTTGCCGGCCATATCCTCACTAACGAGTGGTTGGCTCTGGCGATTTTTCTGGCCGCAGCCGCTACCGACTTGCTCGATGGCTACCTGGCGCGGCGTTGGCGGCAGGAAACTACCATCGGGACTTTGCTCGATCCGATCGCCGATAAACTCCTCATCTCCGCCGCTCTGATTTCGCTCGTGCAGGTTCAGGCTCTTGCCGGTTGGATGGCTATCCTCATCGTCGCCCGCGAGTTTGCCGTCTCCGGTCTCCGCAGCATCGCTGCCGCCGAAGGATACACCATCCGCGCCAGCGACCTCGGCAAAACCAAAATGATTTGCCAGGTCCTGGCCATTTCGTTGGTGATGCTGGCCCCGCGGCACCCCGAGTTGCACACACCCGGCCTCGCGCTGATGTGGGGCGTCGTTTTCTTCGCCATCGCCTCGGCCATCAGCTATTTCGCCAAGTTCTGGGGCCGCGTGGACGAAAGCGTGAAGAAACGCCGCCGCCGCGAACTACTCATTCTAGAACGCCGCCGGCAGCGCGCCCTGCTTCGCAGCCAGAAAGAGTCCCGCCGCAGTCAAAGAGGATCGGAAACGTCAATCGAGGGCGCCGGGTTAGGCGCTTCCGGGGCCAAAATCTGGAAGCCGCCGGATGTGAGCTGAACCGTGCGAACCTGCCCTTTGGGGCCCACCGGACCAATCGGCTTCCCGTTCAGAGAAATGCGGATTCCGCCGGCGTTTCCCAACCGGATCGTGAGGTTTTCGTTCGCGCCCGCAGTTTTCGTTTCGTTCGCTTGAAGGGTACCGGAAAACAGGTATTTGCCGTCCGCCTTCACCGAAACCCACACAGGTTCGTCAGCGGCCATCTCAACCCGCACCGGTGCGTTCGCTTCGAGTCCAGGTTGCGGAATCGCCGTAGTTGGCTTGGCCGCCTCGGACGCCGCTCTCGTTGCCTCTGCCGTGGCTGCCGCCGCGCTTTGCCGCTCTGCCGCGGCATCCTGCGTTGTCGCGGCGGAAGGAGCTTCTGCAACGCTCGCCGGAGCCTCCGTTTTGAGTGCGTCGTTCGCGGCTTGCTGTGCCGGCGGGACGCCAACCGTCGCCCGGCGTGGCCGTTGCAGCCAGGAATAGGCCAGCGAACAAACCAGCATCACCGCCACCACCATAATCAATGCCGGCAAAGACTTCGACCAGCGGGAAGGCCGGTCGCCCACCCCGCCCCAATTCTCCACCCGCGGCAGAGAAAACTCCGGTTCGCGGCCAGATGCCGCGGAGTTCGCCGTCGCGCCGCCGGAAGGCATGGCTGCCTGTGGGTCCAAAACCTTCTTCAATTCCCCGGCGATTTCCTCCTCGTCCAGTCCCAGAAATCGCGCGTATTGCCGCACGAAGCTCCGCGCAAACAGTTGCCCGGGGAGTTTATCGAAATCCTCGTGCTCGATCGCTTCCAGAAAACGCGGGGAAATTTTCAGTTCGCGCGAAACGCCCTCGACATCCAGCTTGCGCTTGACTCGTTCCCGGCGCAGCGTCTCTCCGATAGACGTCATGCGGCAACCCCAATCTCTTACATCTATAATACTATGGGCAAAGCGGCTCGCCTGCCGAACTGCTAGCATAATCGGTTGATTTCGGTCGTTGTAGTCAATTGGAACCGCCAACAACTGCTGCGCGCCTGTCTCCGGTCGCTCGCCCGCCAGACCGGAGTGGCCTTCGAAATCATCGTGGTCGATAACGGTTCCTCCGATGGTTCGGCCGATATGGCCGAGCGCGAATTTGATGCCAAAGTGATTCGCAATGCCGAAAACCGCGGCTTTTGCGCCGCCAACAATCAGGGTATCCAGGCAGCCTCGGGAGAATTCATCGCCCTTCTAAATAACGATGCGGAAGCCGAGCCGGGCTGGCTCGAAGCCCTCTGGCGCGCCTGCGCTTCCGCTCCCGATGTCGGTATGGCGGCCAGTAAAATCCTGGTGTGGCAGGGTCCTGAATCGAATGCCCCGCAAATCGGCATTCCCCGCGTCATCGATAAGGCCGGCCACCTCATCTTTCCCGATGGCCAGAACCGCGGCCGCGGCAGCGGCATGCCGGATTGCGGTCAGTTCGATCGCGAAGAGGAGGTGCTCTGGCCAGATGGCTCCGCCGCCCTCTACCGCCGCGCCATGCTCGACCAGATCGGCGGCTTCGACGAGGATTTCTTCGCCTACGGCGACGATGCCGAACTTGGCCTGCGCGCTCGCATCGCCGGCTGGCGCTGCATCTACACGCCCAAAGCCGTCGTCCACCATCATCGCAGCGCCACCCTGGGGAAAGACTCCATGCGCCGCCTCGAGCTCATCGAACGCAACCGCCTCCTGCTAGCAGTGAAGCTTTTCCCCCTGAGCCTGCTGTGCTGGAATTCCTTTTATTTCTCCCTCCGCCTGGTCGCCGGATTCATCCTGGCGCAGCGCGAGGCCGGCGATACGGTCCATTTCCCCGGATTCGCCGGCAAATGGAAAATTTTCCGCGCGCTGTGGCGGGGGCACCTCGAAGCCCTCGTGCTGGTGCCGCGCATGTGGCGCAAGCGCGCCGCCATCCGGGCCATCAGCCGCCTCAGCCCCCGCCAGGTCCGCCGGCTGATTTTTACCCACCGTCTGCCGCTGCGGGAAGTCGCATGAGCCGCTGCCTCCTTTGCGGCTCCCCGGAGACCCTTTCCCGCTTCCGCTCCTCCGACCGCCTCTACCGCACCACCGATTGCTTTTTCACCGTCGTCCGCTGCGCCGCCTGTGGCCTTCTGCGGCTCCATCCGCAGCCCTCTCCGGAAGAGTTGCGCGCCTATTATCCGCCGTCCTACTGGTTCGCCCCGCCTAAGGGCAACCGCCAGGTTGCCGCCGGCCGCCTGGAAGAAGCCTATCGCCGCCTGGTCCTGCGCGACCACGTCCGCTTCGTGCTAGACGTCCTTCGCCACGTCGAACCAGCCAGTTGCGCGGTTCCCCTGCTCGATGTGGGCTGCGGCGGCGGCCTATTCCTCCGACTCATGCGCGAGCGCGGAATCCGTGGTGCCGGCTTAGATTTTTCCGAGGATGCCTCGCGTACTGCCTGGCGCGAGCAAGGCGCGCCCGCTATATGTGGCACTCTCGATCACGTACCGCTGCGAGCCGGAATCTTTGGCTGCGTCACCATGTTCCACGTTCTCGAACACCTGCCCGATCCCCGCGTCTTCCTCAGCGCGGCTCACCGTTTGCTCGTCCCCGGAGGCCGCCTCGTCGTGCAGGTGCCCAACGCCGCTTCCTGGCAGTCCCGCCTGCTCGGCCATAGGTGGAACGGCATGGATGTCCCCCGCCATCTTTTCGATTTCCGCCCGCGCGATCTCGAAAAGCTCCTGAAGATCTGCGGTTTCGAAACCGTCCGGCGCAAGTTCTTTTCCCTCCGCGACAATCCCGCCGGCCTGGCCAGCAGTATCGCCCCCGCCCTCGACCCCATGGCCCGCCGCGTCCGCGCCCGCAAAGAACACCCCCGCACCCGCCTCGCTCTCGACCTCGCCTACTTCGGGCTCGTAGTTGCCTCGCTTCCCTTCACCATCGCCGAAGCCGCCTGCCGCGCCGGCTCGACTATTATGATCGAGGCCCGAAAGCTGCCGTGAAATACACCGGACTCGCCTACCGCCTGCCCCGGCCGCTGCGCCGCCACGTGCTGCACTTCGAGTGCGAAATTGAAGATGCCGTTCGAGCATTCGCCAGCCGTTTGCCCCCTCGCGCGCGCGTCCTCGATGCCGGCGCCGGCGAATCTCAATACGCCCGCCACTTCGCCCACTGCCGCTATTGCGCCGTCGATCTTGCCGTGGGTGATGCCGCCTGGGATTACACCCGTCTTCACGCCATCGCCGATCTCACAGCCCTCCCCTTCCGCAACGGTTCTTTTTCGGCCGCCCTCCACATCGTTACCATCGAGCACCTGCGCGAACCCGCCTGCGCGCTGGCCGAAATTGCCCGCGCGCTGGCGCCGGGAGCGGAACTACTCGTAGCCGCGCCGCATGAGTGGGAAGTCCACCAGGCCCCCCACGATTATTTCCGGTATACCCCTTACGGCCTCGCCCACCTGCTCGAAAAAGCCGGTTTCGAAATCCGCGAACTACACCCCGCCGGCGGCTACTTCCGCCTCCTCGCCCGGCGGCTGCTCAACGGGCTGCAATTCTTCACCGGGGGCCTCCGCTGGGTAGCGTTCCTTCCCGCCGCCATTCTGCTGGTTCCGCCAGCGATGCTGCTTCCGTTCCTCGATTCTCTCGATCGCGAGCGTAATTTCACGCTGGGATACATTTGCGTCGCACGCCGCCACTAAAACCCACGCCCCAATTTCCGGATACAATTTGAGGAACAAGGAGGCCCTTGTGCGCTTCGCCCTGCTCCGTGTTTTCACCTGCGCGCCGGCCGCGCAGATTTCGGATGCGCAGGTCGTTTTCGAGGTGGCCAGCGTGAAGCATGGTATCAGACAAGATCCCCGTCCAAACCCTGGTCGTCGATCGCATCGAAAAGACCGTAATCCGTCCGTAAGGGACGGTCGAGCCGCACGTTGTAGCGCAAAGCGGCGGAACGCCCCATCGGCATCACCGAAAACCGCGTGGGCGGCAGGAAAAGCGGCCCAGGCGGCGTCGCCTCCTGGCTGTGAGCCATAGCTGCGGCGCAGTTCTCCTGCGGAGTTACCAAACTGTGCTGGATCAAAAGGAACAGACCGGTGC
>DATGKM010000185.1:0-16751 GCA_035294665.1 Bryobacteraceae bacterium
GCGGCGCAACGCTGCCCGCCAGGATGAGGGATTGCTCCGCGCCGGGCCGGTCCACCAGGTAGACCAGGGGTTTTGGCGGCAGACTGACCTCCGCTAGATTCTTCTTCGGCGTGTCTCCCGGCTTCCACGCGGCGAAAACCCTCTCCAGCTTGGGGCGGATCTCGGCCAGCGTGGTATCGCCCACGATCACCAAGGTCGAATGGTTTGGCTTGAACCAAATCTCGTGGAATCTCACCAGGTCGGCGCGCGTCAGTTTGGAAACGGTTTCCGGCGTTCCCGAACCGGTGAACGGTTCGGCATACGCATGGCCTTTTCCGTAGACCAGCACCGGGAGCACGCGCAGCCCCATCTGCGCGGGGTTGGCCATCTCCTGGCGGATGGCGCTGAGTTGCAACTGCTGCTGGCGGCGGAAGTCCGCTTCCGGAAAAACCGGGTTCAGGATCAGGTCGCCATAGAGATCGAGGGAGTCATCCAGCTTGGCTTTCAAGGCGGAAAGCCGCACGGTCACGTAATCCATGGACCCTTGAACGCTCACGCGCGCGCCAAGCTGCGCCATTTGTTCGTTGAGTTCAAGCGAGGTATGCGCCTTGGTGCCGCCATCGAGCAGAGCGGCGAGCAGTTTGGCGGTCCCGGGCGCGGCGAACTGATCGGCCGCGTAACCGGAATCGACCATGAGGCTGAAATCGACCAGCGGCAGCTCATGCCGCTCGGCGAGCACGATCTGCAACCCATTAGAGAGCGTGATGCGCTGGAGCTTCGGCATGCGCGGCTCGGGTGGCTGGCCGGTTTCGGGAAGCTTTGTGCGGTCCACGGTCTGCTGGGAGGACTTCAGATCGCCGTAGGGACGAATTTCCATGGTGTAGACGCCATCGGAGAGCCAGCGGACGGCGGCATCCCGCAATTTTGCCGGCGTGACGTCGCGCACCCGTTCGAGCTTGGTTTTGTACGCGCCGGCGTCGCCCAGGAAGACCTGGCTCTGCGCCAGCACGTCCGACTTGCCGCCGAAGCCGCCGATGCGGTCCACACCGCGCAGGAAATTGGCCAGGTACTGGGTGCGCACGCGCTCGGTTTCCTTCTGCGTGGGGCCGTCTTTCAGGAAACGCGCCAGCTCGTCGTCGATGGCGTTCTCCAACTTCGCGAGATCAACTCCGGGCCGAGCAGTGGCGGTGATGAGGAATTGCCCGCCGATTTCGCGCGGATTGACGAAGGCGCCCGCTTGGACGGCGAGCTGGTCATCATAGACGAGCCGCTTGTATAGCCGGGAGGTCTTGCCCGCGCCCAAAACGTCGCTCACCAGGTCCAGGTAATCGGAATCGGCATTGCCGAATTCGGGCATGTTCCAGATCTTGTCGACGCGCGCCAGCGGCACGCGGTCCTCGATGGAAGC
Source organism: Bryobacteraceae bacterium (assembly GCA_035294665.1). Taxonomy (GTDB): domain Bacteria; phylum Acidobacteriota; class Terriglobia; order Bryobacterales; family Bryobacteraceae; genus PSRJ01. Next base: position 1,388 of record DATGKM010000185.1, read on the forward strand.
GCGGCGCGAGCCGGACATTTTGGCGATCCAGACGCGCGGGCGTTCGAGCGGCGGCCCGGGTGGGATTTCGCCGAAGTACTTCTCTACCTTTTGATGCACGACCGCGGGATCGATATCGCCCGAGACCACCAGCACGGCGTTCGAAGGGCCGTAGTAGGTCTTGAACCATTCCTTAACGTCGTTGAGCGAGGCCGTATTGAGGTCCTCCATGGAGCCGATGGGGCTCCAGGAGTAGGGGTGGCCGGAGGGGTAGGTGTCGTGCTGCTCGATCTCGTCCACCATGCCATACGGCTGATTTTCGTCCTGCCGCTTTTCGTTCTGGACCACGCCGCGTTGCAGATCGAGGGTTTTCTGGTCGATGGCGCCGACCATGTATCCCATACGGTCGCTTTCGAGCCACAGGACCTGGTCGAGCGCGGAGACCGGCACGGTTTCGAAGTAATTGGTGCGGTCTTCGTTGGTGGTGCCGTTGAGGTCGGTGGCGCCCAACTGTTCGAGCGCATCGATGTAGCGCTGCTTGAAGTGCTCGCTGCCGCCGAACATGAGGTGCTCGAACAGGTGCGCGAAGCCGGTTTTGCCTGGCCGCTCGTTTTTGGAGCCGACGTGATACCAGACGTCCACCGATACGATCGGCGCTTTATGGTCCTCATGCACGACGAGCGTCAGCCCGTTGGGCAGGACAAATTTCTGGAAGGGGATGTCGACATTCTGAGCGAGCGCGGGCAGGCAGCAGAGCAGCAGAGCGGCGGCGCCCGCGGCGCCGTATCGAGCGCCAGCGAGCAGATGAGGGAAGCAGCGCGGCATAGATTCTCCACGCCCGCGCGGCATCGATTTAGACCCACACCCGGGCGTGGCCTCCTTCAGAGGACTGTAGCATGGAAGAAGATGCCGGAACCCGAAGCAGCCGTGGCCATCGTGCACGCACCGCGCCCGGAACCAGCGGGCGGAGGGGAGCATGAAGAGTCGGTACTGCTGATTCGGCGGACGGAGCGGGAAAACGATCCGTGGTCGGGCCATTGGTCGTTCCCGGGCGGCCGGCGCGAGCCGGAAGACGAAGACTTGGTGGAAACGGCGCTGCGGGAGTTGGCGGAGGAGTGCGGCATTGTGCTGGGCCGCGATTCGCTGGAGCGCTGCCTGCCGCTGACTGCCGCGGGCCGGAGAGTCGGCCGGCTGATGCACGTGGCTCCTTTTCTTTTCCGCGCGCCGGTGGAGCTGCCTACGATGCTCGATCCGGAGGAAGCGGCGGAAGCGCTCTGGTTGCCGCTCGCCTGGTTCCGCGATCCAGCGCGACACTGGTTCACCCCGGTACCGCGCGTATCCCCCGAACGGATTTTCCCCGCAATGGAACTTGGTGGTGTTCCGTTGTGGGGATTCACCTATCGCGTTCTCACCGAATTCCTGGGATTGCACGAAGCCTGCGAATCGGCAGAGAAGCCCGGCTTTCGGGCCGCCTGCAGTTTGCTGGAGTTTCTGCTGGCCAATGGCCTGGAACTGCGGCGTTCGTGGCAGGACCGGGTGGCGGTGGTCGGGGGCAAGATCCCGGTGGCGGAGGTGCTTAATCGGCTGGGCCGGCCAGGCCCAGAGATTCCCGAGGTGCATTCGGTGGAGGTCCGGCCGGAGGCGATCCGATTGGTGGGGCTGGACTTGGAAGAGTATGTGATTGAGGCTGAAAGTTAGTCTGAACTCCCTACGGCAACCGAATCTTCAGAAGACTTAGACCATTCTGCACAGTGACCTGGCGGGTTACCTGTTTGCCGTCCTTCTCCATCGTGACTGTGTAAGTTCCTGGCGCCAGCGTAATCTGGGTGTTCGTGAGTTGCGGATATTTGCGGCCATTGATGGTGATCGAGGCTCCCGGGGGCTCGCTGCTCAACAGCAGCGTGCCGCCCAGGGCGCGCAGGACAACCTGCACGTCCCTTGGGTCGGAGCCGACGTCCACCTGCTGGTGTTCGATTTCGTAACCCGGCATGGTGATGGCAACCTGGTGGAGGCCGGGCATCGCTTCGAGAGTGCAGGGGGTGGAGCAGGCTTCCGTGGGATTGTCATCGAGCGTGGCGGTGGCGCCGGCGGGACTACTAATCACAGTGACCTGTTGTGGGACACCCGTGGAGCGGCCTGCCGGACGCCGCGCGAGGCGGGACGTCGAGTCAGCAGGTGGCACATCGGTTCTTGCCTTCCGGGGTACCACATTCGGATCCGGAGAGGGCTCCGGCGCCAATGCGGGCTTAGCGGCCGCGACCGGCGACTTTGGGGAATTAGCGGATTGGGCGGGCGGGGGCATGGGGCTGGGCTTTTCGTCGCTGCCTGTCTGCTCAGAAACCAGCGGCGCTGGGGGCTGAGTTGCGGAGGCGGGTGGGGGCTGCTGCGCGGGAGACTGCGCCACGGCCGGTGGAACGGACGGCGTTTGCTTCGGCTGGATCTGGTTCCAGGAACGGCCCAGCGCCGCAGTGATTCGCTGCACCCATGGGTTCTTGAGCCAAGGCCCGTTTACCGCGAGCATGCCCGCCAGCAAGCCCGTCACCATCAGGATCGCGATCAGCCAGGGGACGAAGGCGGATTTCGGCTGACCCTCCTCGGCGGTTTCGCTGACCCGGGGATTGTGAGCGGGGGGCAAACGGGGGGCCGAGCGTGGGGCAGTAGACGGGGCTTCCACCACGGTGGGCGCGCTCAGGTTGGCGCCGCGCGCCACCGGTTTCCAGGCCTTGTTGGCGGCGCAGGCCCGCTCGAGCGATTCGGTGAACTCCTGGCAGGTGCGGTACCGGCCGTCCGGCTTCTTCGCCAAGCCCTTGCGCAGAACACTTTCGATTCCGCCCGCCAGGGTGGGATTCAAGCGGTGCGGGGCAACGGGTTCTTCCGCCACAATCTTATACACTACCGTGGTCAGGTGCTCCCCGGTGTAAGGTTTTTCTCCAGTCAGGATTTCATAGGCGATTACGGCGAGCGAAAACTGGTCGGACCTGCCATCCACAGCCTGACCCTGGACCTGCTCGGGCGACATGTAATGCGGCGTGCCGACAATCGTTCCCGTCATGGTGAACTGATCGGTGGTGCTGAGTTTGGCGATGCCGAAGTCGGTGATCTTGGCGGCCCCGTCGGCGGCGATCATGATGTTGGCGGGCTTGATATCCCGGTGCACGATGCCCTTCTGGTGGGCATAGTCGAGGGCGGCGGCGGTTTGCCCCAAAACCCCGAAGATCTGCGCGGCGGAGATCGCCTTGCCCCGGGAAATCAGGTGCTCCAGAGTTGGTCCGTCCACGTACTCCATAGCGATGTATGCCAGATCGCCCTGCTGCTCCACGTCATAGATGGTTACAATGCCGGGATGGGAGAGAATTCCCGCCGAACGGGCTTCGCGCAGCAGGCGCTCGCGCAGACGCTGCTGTTCTTCGGGCTTGCGGGCATCGCCGATGCGAATGGTCTTGATCGCGACCGGGCGTCCAATATTTGGGTCCAGAGCGTGATAAACGACACCCATGGCGCCCCGCCCCAGTTCCCTGACGATCTTGTAGCGCCCGATGCGGTCCACTTGCCTTGTCTCTAGTGATAGCAGATTCTATACCCGTGCCAAAGCCCGGTTTGGTTAGATCGGGTTAGCGGGCGATCCGCACGACGGCGCGCCCCGGCTCGACGTCGATCCGGTCGATGCGATGATCGAGCAGAAAAGGGCGGTCCACCACCGCATCCGGATAGAGCGGCAGCAGAAAATGCTCAATTAGGAAATCGAGCGGCTGGCCGCTGATGCTGATACCGGAGATTTCCACCTGCCGCACCTCCACGGTAGCTTGCCCGCCGGATGATCGAATGCGGGCCGTGACGCTGACGGGATGTTCGCCTTCCAATAGCCTGGAGAGGGGCCAACCGGGGGAGTGGCCTTCGGAGGTGCGCAATTTGGCGAAATCGACCAGGGCGGAACCGCGCGCCACACCCTGGCCCAGAAGTTCCAGCCGCGGCTGGCGAACCCCGGCGGTAACCGTGGGAAGCTGATGTTCCACATAGGCGTTCAATTCCGCGTCCGACAACACCACGCGCGCGCCGCGGGGAATCTGGTCGCTCTGGATCTGCCCGATTTTGGCGGCCGCGCTGGGGTAATCGGCGGGTGAGGCGCCGAGCGAGACCCAGAGCACAGCCCAGGGTAAAGCCCAGCGCGAGCGAATGCCGGGAGCGGTGCGGCAGCGTGGATTGAGGCGATACACCCACCACTATACGGCACTGCGCCCTATCACCTGTGGCCAGCACCAGACAACAGGCGGGCAGCCGCGTCGCCGAAGCGGTTTTCAGCCCCGAAGATCTGCTGGCACGGACACTGCGCTTCAGCGAAAAGGAGTACGCCGTGCTCCGCATGCGGCGCAGCCAGTGATTGCGGAATCCGTGGGGCTGGCGGAAGGAGGACCGTAACGCAAGCTTGCTCTTACGACTGCGGATCGACAATCGTCTGGCCAGCATCGAGGATCGCCTCCGTCTAGCGCGGTGAGCCGGTCCAATCCCCTGATCGGCTAGCCTCGATCCCTTGCTACACTATCCACGAAATGTTCAATTTTCGTGAGTTTGAGGCGGGACCGGACCCATTTGGACGCAAGTACCAGGTTTTCTTCAAGTGGCTTCAGACCGCTATCTCGATCCGCCATGCCGATACCGTGGACGTGCGGTTCATCCTGATCGATCCCGAGGGCAACGAGACGCAGAAAACGATTGCGCTGCCTCATGCGGATCTCCTCGAAGTGAGCCGGGCAGTAGGGCGTCCCGTGGACGACCCATGGTGCGCGCGCATTGCAGCCCTGCACCTGCGGTATCTGATCGAAACCGGCGAAGATATGGAAAAGAATTTAGTGACGTTATTGCCGGAAGATTTGAAACGCTGGGCGAAGGAAATCGGCAAAATGGAGCAGGCCGAGGTTGGTGCCCGCTAACTGGCGGCCGCCCACCGGTCCTCACCCAGCACCGGTTTTTGTCCCGGCGCGTTCCCGGCTGGCTTTTCAGGCAAAACGCGTCGTGCGCCGTTTGCCTCCGCTTTCCGGGCCTCCTATCCGTTTGTTCGGCGCCGCCGGGCTACACCACCACGGCCGCGAAGCGCATGCGGGGGCGTTCTTACGAGAACGCTCGATCGCGTTCAACTGCACCGCCAGGGAATTCCCGCGCATCTGTGTGCATGAGCTTTTTCATTTCGCCTGGATGCGGCTGGGTAACCCGCGGCGGCGCTCCTACGAAGATATTCTGCGGAAGGAAATTGCGGCGGGAGCCCGCGGCGAGCTCGGCTGGTCGGCGGAATGGCGGAAAGAGAAGCTTACGGCGAAGGACGTTCAAGATCGCAGCCGCTTCTGGCTCGAATATTGCTGCGAAAGCTTCTGTGATACGGCGGCGTGGCTGTATTCGGGCGTGCGGGAGCATGACGAGTTTATGCTGGCGGGGCGTTTCCGCGAGCGGCGGCGGGCATGGTTCGGCGGCATCACCCGGTTGCCGCTGCTCATATAAAATAAGGAAGGGGAAGGTCCGTGTCCAAAACGTATTTGGCTGCCGGCGTTGCCGTAGGATTGGCGGCATTCGCCCTGGGCTACCTTTTCGACCATTCCGGACCGCAACGCGCATCGAGAACCGTTTCCTCCGTACAGCCGGGCGCCAAGCGGCACACCGCTCCCGATTTCACGCTGAAGGATGCTGACGGGAAGGTCGTCCACCTCTCCGATTACCGGGGCAAAGTGGTGCTGCTCGATTTCTGGGCAACCTGGTGCGGTCCCTGCAAAATTGAGATCCCGTGGTTTGAGGAGTTTCAGCGGAAGGACCAGGAGCGGGGGCTGGTGGTTTTGGGAGTCTCCATGGACGATGAGGGATGGGAAGTGGTGAAGCCGTTCGCCGCTCGTGAGAAAATGAACTACCGCGTGCTGATCGGCAATGACCAGACGGCCCAGCTTTATGGCGGGATTGACGCGCTGCCCACCACCTTCCTCATCGACCGCGAGGGTAAAATCGCCGCCGTCCACGTTGGGTTGGCGGACCGGAGGGAATTTGAAAATGGGATTGAAGAGCTCTTGCAGGCTCCCGCGAATGCTGCCGCTCGCCCTGCTGTGCCTGCCCTGTTTGCTGGCGCAAGGTAGCGGATACCTGACGGTTGGCGAAGCTTCGAAAGTGACTGGCAAGCGCAACGCTTCCGTGCAATCGAAGATTCCCATGACGGTGGTGCCGGGCTTTCACGTCAACAGCAACAAGCCGGCAGAGGAGTACCTGATCCCGCTGAAGCTGACGTGGACCTCACCGGGCGCCCTTCAACCCGGCGAAATCGTGTACCCCAAGCCTACACTCGAAAAATACGAATTCGCGGAAAAGCCGCTTTCCGTGTACACCGGCAGCTTCGATTTGATCGCGAATTTCAAAGTGGCGGCGAACGCTCCCGCCGGCCCGGGAGCGGCAACCGGGAAACTGCGCTATCAGGCATGCAACAATCGCGCCTGCTTCGCGCCTAAGACGGTTGATGTGACCGTTCCGTACCAGATTCAATAAGGGATTGGCAGGCAAAAGCGCCTGCCCCACTCAGCCGAGCCGGTTCAAGAGTTGCTCGATCCCCTGCTTCTCTTCGCGGGAAGGGTTTTCCTGCAGAGCGCGGTGCAATTCCTGCAGGGCGCGCGGCTTGTCACCTTTCTGGGATAAGGCCATGCCCAGATGGTAGCGGAAGGTGGCTCGATCGTTTTTGCTGACGAGGTCGCGGAAAATATCGATGGCGTCGTCGCTCAAGTTCTTCCGGAGATAGATCATTCCCAAGGTATCGGAGACTTCCGGCACGGTGGGCATCATCTGCTTAGCGCGCTGAGCAAGGGTGAGGGCCTGGTCGAGGTCGCCACCGTTATCGGCTAGCAGAAAAGCCAGGTTATTCAGCGCGACGCCATTGTTAGGATCGATCTTCAAAGCGTCCTGGTAGGCTTGGCGCGCATCGCTTTTTCGCCCCGCCGATTCGAGCGACAGCGCGAGCGTGCTGAGAATGACCGCGTTATCCGGGGCGAGTTTGCGCCCCTGTTCGAGCGCGTCCACGGAATTGGTGTAATCGCCTTTCAGCCGGTAGGTTTCGCCGAGCCGGAGGTAGATGTCGCTCTTCTGCGCGCTATCGCTCGGGAGCAGGCCGAGCACCTGCTGGTATTGGGCGATGGCGAGATCGAAATCTCGGGACATCACGGCGGCGGTCGCCAGAGCGATGCGCAAATCCGTGCGCTTCGGCGATTTCGCCGATTCGGCCTGGAGCGTGGCGACTGCCTCGCCGGCCTTGTTTTGCGCCACGTACGTCTCCACCACGCCCATCAGGGCGCGTGCGGTGGAGGAATTCAAATCGTACGATTTGCGGAAAGCGGTCTCGGCCTCCGGATATTTCCGCTCGGCCAGATTGAGCAGGCCGAACTGGTAATACACATCGGGCGAATTCGGGTTGGCCTTCTGCAACTCCTCGAGGCTGGCGCGCGCTTCCGGGAAACGCCGCTCGCCCATCAGCGCGGCCGATTCGATCAGCCGGGCGGTGAGGTTGCTTTTATCGACGTTCAAAACCTGTTCGGCGGAGCGCAGCGCGCCATCCCATTCCCGGCGGCGCAAGAGCAGTTGGGCGGTAGCCAACCGCGCTAGCAGATAGTCCGGGCGCAACTCGACCGCCTTCTGAAACTCCTGCCGCGCCTGCTCGAACTCGCCGCGGGCTTCGTGGGCGCGGCCAAGATTGTAGTGCGCCACGGGATTGGCGGGCGCTTTCGACGCCACCTGCTGCAACTCCGTGAGCGCGCGGTTCACATCGCCTTTGTCCAGCAGAAGCGTGGCCGCGAGGCCGCGGGCGTCATTGTCGCCGGGGTTGGCCTTGAGAATCTCGGCATTGAGCTGCGCGGCCTCATCCCGCTTCCCTTGCCGCATGAGGACTTCGATGATGCGTTTTTGATAGGTGGCCTTCTCCTTGGGATCCTTCGCGATACCGTCGCGATATTCCTGAATGGCCGAATTGCCATCGCCCATGCGGAGATAAAAGTCGCCCACCGAGAGGAACACGCCGGGGACTTCTTTCGCATGCGATTTCAGCTGATCGAGCACCTTCAAGGTTTCATCCCGGCGCCCGCTGCGGAAATAATGCGCGGCGAGCATTGTGAGAAAGCCGAACTGCCTGGGCTCGTTCTGCGCCGCCAGCTTCAGCACCTGCTCGCCTTGGTCCGGCTTGCCCGACGCCATATAGAGCCGGTAGAGCTCGGTGTAGGCGAATTCGGCGTTCTTGTTCTGCGCGATTTGCTTGCGGTACATCTCCTCCGAGCCGGCGAAATCGCCCTCCGCCGCCAGCGAGCGCGCCAGTTGCATCCCGATACCCACCTGCTGCGGCTTCAAAGCATCCGCTTTGCGGTACTCGGCGATGGCCCGATCGAGCATCGCCTTGGCCTGTGTCCGCTGGTTAGTGCGCAGAGCATCGGCGGAGCGGACATAATTTAGATCGCCGTTCAGGCGGTGGGCATCGAAGGAGTTCGGATCCCGTTTCAGCAACTGCTTAACGTATCCATCCACCTCATCCAGATACTGCTTGCCCGGCGCGGCAGCCAGATAGATTTCGGAGAGCTTGACCACCGCATCCCAGTGATCGGGCTGATCGGTAGGCAGCAGATCGATTGCCCGGCGCAGGTATTGCACCGCAGCCGCAAGTTGACCCAGCTTGATGCTGGTCAGCCCCAGCCTGTACTGCGCGGGGCCGTACCGCAAATCTTTTTGCAAGGCGTTGCGGTACATAATGGAGGCCTCTTTGTACTTGCCCCGCTCGAAGTACTTGTTGCCGCTATCGAGATACCGCTTCTTGGCAACGTTCGGGTCGCGATTGCAGGAAGCTAGCGGGACAATCAAACAAGCCGCCGCCAGGAGGAATGCCGCCGATTTCAGGGTGCGCATGGGGAATCGACTGCTTACTCCTCTTAACTGTAGGACACTGCCGGATTTGTCCACCACGCACCGTTTCCTATGAAATGCTCGAAGCCGCACAACTTGGCGGACACGATTATAACAATTGGCACCTTTCTGTTTTTTCCGGGATGGCGGCAAGGCGCAACGCGCCACGTTTGATTCCGCAACAACGGCCCGGGCCGCTGCCAAGCTCGACCGCAGGCTGTTACGGAAGCGTTAATGCAAACGCTCCGTAAGAGGCCCGTGCTATTGCCCGTGCTATTTTGGTTGCCATGCCAGAGGCGAACCCGTTTGCCGATCCTCTGCGATTCCAGCGGCGCGTGCCGGAATGCGCCATGGTCATTTTCGGGGCGACCGGCGATTTGAATCGCCGCAAGCTGATGCCCGCGCTCTACCGGCTGGCGTACGATCGCAGGCTGCCCGCGGGATTCTCCGTTGTAGGCGTATCGCGCAGCCAACTGAGCGACGACGATTTTCGCAACCGCATGTGCCAGGCGGTGAAAGATTTTTCCGAGGACACCGCTTTCGACGCAGACGTCTGGAATTCGTTTTCGCGCGGCCTGTTTTATGTGCCGGGCGATGTCGCCGATCCCGGCCTGTACCAGCGCATCTGCGCGAAACTCGGCGAAATCGAGCAGAAGCGGCAGACGGGCGGGAATGTGTTGTTCTATCTTTCCGTGCAGCCCAGCTATTACGCACGCGCGGCGGCGGGCATTGGCGAAAGCGGCATGGCGCGGGGCAACGGGTGGCGGCGGCTGGTGGTGGAAAAACCGTTCGGTCACGATTTGGCAAGCGCGCGCGAACTCAGCGCGGAACTGCACCAGGTTTTCCCGGAAAACGAGATCTACCGCATCGATCACTACCTGGGGAAGGAGACGGTGCAGAATATTCTGGCCTTCCGTTTCGGCAACGGGATTTTCGAGCCGGTATGGAACCGGCGCTACGTGAATCACGTGCAGATTACGGCGGCGGAATCGATCGGAGTGGAAGGGCGCGGAAGCTATTATCAGGAGACGGGCGCGCTGGCGGACATGATCCAGAATCACCTGCTGCAGGTGATGGCCACAATTGCCATGGAGCCGAGCGCCAGCTTTCAGGCGGATTCGGTGCGCGATGAGCGTTCGAAACTGCTGCGGTCGATCCGGCCAATGACGCCCGGGCAGGTCGTGGAAAACACGGTGGCGGGGCAGTACGGGCCGGGGCGGATTGGCGGCAAGGAGGTGCCGGGATTCCGCCAGGAGCAGGGAGTCGATCCGCGCGCACGCACGGATACCTTTGCGGCGGTGGCGCTGTTCGTGGATAACTGGCGTTGGGCGGGCGTGCCGTTTTATTTGCGAACCGGCAAACGCCTGCCGAAGCAAGTTACGGAGATTTCGGTGCATTTCCATTCGCCGCCGCTGCGGATTTTCGATGGCGAAGCGGACGAGTTGACGCCAAACCTGCTGATCGTGCGTATCCAGCCTGAAGAAGGCATCTCGCTGCGCTTCCTTTCGAAGCGGCCGGGACGGGGGATGAAGCTGCGCCCGGTTTCGATGGATTTCAATTACGGATCGAGCTTCGGGGAACGCTCGCCTTCGGCCTACGAAACACTGCTGCTCGATGCCATGATTGGCGATGCGACGCTATACACGCGGCAGGACATGGTAGAAGCCAGTTGGCAAGTGGTGGAGCCGATTGAGACTGTGTGGCGCGATGACCGGCACGAGCCTGCACCCTACGAAGCGGGAAGTTGGGGACCCGCGCAGGCGGATGAGATGCTGGCGCGCCGGGGCCATGTTTGGAGGCAGCCGTGAGCACCGCCCTGGTTCCCGACAAGATTCTGCGCGATCTAAGCAAGATGTGGGCGAGCCTTGCCCATTCGGAAGGAGGCGCGCCCAGCGGCGGAGTGCTGCGCGCCTGCTCGCTTACCCTGGTGGTGCTGGCGGCTCCAGGCGAAGACCCGGTGGCGCTGAGCGAAATACTGGCGGCGCTCATGCCAATGCATCCCGCCCAAGCGATTGTGGTGCGGCTCGGCGGTTCCGATACGCCGGCCGCGGAAGTCACCGCGCGGTGCTGGATGTCATTCGGCCAGCGGCGCCAGGTATGTAGCGAAGAGGTCGAAATCACAGCGCCTGAGAATGGCCTGGATGATGTGGTTACGGCGCTTTCGCCGATCGTCGCGCCGGATTTGCCGGTAATTCTCTGGTGCCGGGGGGAGCAGGCGATGGAGGCGGCTTCCTTTGGGCGGCTGGCATCGCTTGCCACGCGCGTGGTTGTGGATGCCTCGCAATGGCCGGATGCGAAACCGGCTATTCAGCGGGTATACGATCTGGCCCGGCACGCACACGTGGGCGACCTGGCCTGGACGCGGCTCACGCCGTGGCGCGAAATGATATCGGAGGTGTTTGAAAACACCAACTACGCCGGGCGGGCTTCCGAAATCGTACGGATTCACGTGGTCTGCGCGGGAAAAGCGCCGGTGGAAGCGTATTACATGGCGGCGTGGCTAAGCGATTCACTTACACAGGCAGGCGCGCATTTCGAGCTTCAAATGGAGGCGGACGAGACCGGCGGCATGCGGCAATTACAGCAGGTAGAGTTATTTGCCGGTGCATTCACAGTGAAATTGATGCGGCTGCGGGACACTCTGGCGATTGAGATGGATGGCGTCTCGCGCTGCATCAATCTGCCGCAATCGCGCGACGATCTGCTGATGAGCGAAGAGCTGGATATTCTGCGCGCCGATCCCGTTTTCGAGCGTACGCTGCAGGCCGCGGCCCGGTTGAGGATCGAATGAACCCCGCAAAACATGTCTTCGCCGATGCCGCGGCTGCCGCCGAAGCTTGCGCCCGGCGCATTTTCGGGCTGCTGGATGAAGCGCTCGCCGGGCGCGAGACTGCCACCCTGGCCGTTTCCGGCGGGCATACGCCGAAGCTGCTGTTCAAGAAAATGACGGCGCTGCCGTTCGACTGGCAGCGCTTGCATTTGTTCTGGGTAGATGAGCGGTGTGTTCCGCCCGCCGATCCCTCCAGCAACTACAAACTGGCAATGGACTACCTGATTTCGCGGGTGCATATCCCGGAGCGCAACCTGCACCGTGTTCTGGGCGAGATCCTGCCCGAAGAGGCGGCGGCGCGTTACACGCAAGAGATCCGCGGGTTTTTCGGTCTGGCGCCAGGCGAGATGCCGGTCTTCGATATCGTGCAGTGCGGTATGGGCCCGGACGGGCACACGGCCAGCCTGTTTCCAGGCGACCCGATGATCCACGACCGGGAGGGAATCGCGGCCGCGCGCTTTGCGCCGCAATTCCAGCAGTGGCGGGTGACTTTGTTGCCGGGACCACTGCTGGCCGCGCGCAGTCGCATTTACCTTGTGACGGGAGCGGACAAGAAAGATACGCTGCGCATCGTGTTTGAGGGCCCGGCGGCGGCAGACAAGTATCCAGCGCAGGCGATTGGCGGCAATGCCGAGTGGTTTATCGATGAGGCGGCGGATCCCGATTAGGGCCTCACGTCCGCGCTGTCGATGGTTCCGCCATCCGGCTTGAACGCTTCGATGTGAGCCGTCGTGCCCTTTACCTTCACCACCACGAAATTCTCCGTGCTCATCACCTTCTTAAGTAATGCCGGCGGGAGGGAAATCGACATCCTAGAGAGGGGCGCTGAAAAGGAAATTAAAGGTTCTGTTTATCAGCGGCTGGACGGGAGCGGAGTTTCTGGAATATGCGGGAATCCCGAAGGAAGATCTGCATTTTTGGGCAAAGCCGTTTCGGGCGCAAAAAAAGTGTGAGCCGGGTTGCGGCCGTGCTGGCGTCACCGGAACCAATCGGCTGGCTGGAGCCTTTAGGAACGGCGGGTAGTGCCGATTAGTGCTTGCCCGCCGCTTCCCGGTAAATTTCCAGCACTTCCTGCGCCGTGCGCTCCCAACTGAAGCGGCGGACGCGCTCGCGGCCGCAGCGAATCAATCGGTCGCGCAGTTCGTCATCCAGCAGGATCTCGCGAATTCCGCGGGCGATTTCGAAGACGTTCTCTGGGTTCACCAGCACGGCCGCCTCTCCCACCACCTCCGGCAGCGAACTGACGTTCGAGGCCACCACCGGCGTGCCGCAGGCCATCGCTTCGAGCGGCGGCAGGCCGAAGCCTTCATAGCGCGAAACGAAAACAAAAGCCGCCGCAGCTTCGTAAAAGCAGCGCAGTGTATCGAAGGGCACGAAGCCCAGGAAGCGCACTACCGCTTCGGCGCGGCTTTTGATCACGGCCTGCCGCACCGATGGATACTGCGAAATCGTATCGCCGATGATGATCAGCCGCAGGTCTTTGTATACAGGGTGGTCGGAAAGCTGCTCGCGCCCTACCGCGAAGGCCTCCACCAGGCGCGGCACGTTTTTATGCGGACGGACATTGCCGGCGTAAAGCAAGTATGGGTAGTTGATCTGGTAGCGCTCCAGGATGCGCGCGCGGGCCTCCTCGTCCAGGCTGGCTTCTGCGGAGAGAAAACCGGGATCGGGGGCTTCGTAGACACGCCGGATATGGGAGGAAGGAATGCCCATCAGGTTGTGGAGGTCGCGTTTGGTGGTTTCGGAGACCGCGATCACACGGCTCGAACGGAGCAGGCCGCGGCGGTAGAGATAGCGCCGCAGTTTCATTTGAGTAGGTGGCCCAGGCGGCTCGAAAAGCAGGCTGGAGAGATCGTGAACCGTGACCACGTAGGGGCGGATCATCATCCACGGAACCCGGTTCAGCGGGATGTGCACCAGGTCGGGCGCGAGTTTGTGCAGGAAAGCGGGAAAGGCCACGTGATTCATGGGATGCCGGTCCGCTTGGTGGTATACGGCCGTGCGGAAGTTATCCGGCAAACCGGCCAGCGTGCGTGCTTCGGCGGGTCCGCTGACCAGGGTGTAGCGGTTCACACGATCGATGGCGCCCAGCGCATGCACCAGGCTGCGGATATAGGTGCCGATGCCGAAGTCGCGAACACGCCGCGCATCGATGACGATGTGGCTGGACAACGAGAATACTCTACTTCAAGCGCGGACCTTCTCCAGTTTCCAGGCATACAGAGGAAACCTCGCAGTAAGCGCTCGAACCTTGGCACGCACGGCGGCAATTGCCGCGTCATCGGAAACGTGCAGCAGCACGTCGGCGATCCACTCGCCCACCATGCGCATTTCGGCTTCGGTGAATCCGCGCGTCGTCACTGCCGGAGTGCCCAGGCGAATTCCGCTGGGATTGAGCGGTGGGTTCACATCGAACGGAATAGCGTTTTTGTTCACGGTGATTCCCGCCCGGTCGAGAGCCTGTTCCGCTTCCTTGCCCCGCACGCCTTTGGAAAAGACATCGACCAGCATGAGGTGGTTGTCGGTGCCGCCGGAGACAATCCGGAAACCCGCGCCGGCCAGCGTTTCGGCCAAAGTGCGGGCGTTCGCCAGCACCTGCTTCTGATAATCGATGAACTCGGGAGTCATGGCTTCGCGGAAACAGACCGCCTTGGCGGCCATGATATGCACCAACGGGCCGCCCTGCACTCCCGGAAAAACCACCTTGTCGATAGCTGCCGCGTATTGGTGCTTGGAAAGAATGATGCCGGAGCGGGGGCCGCGCAGGGTTTTGTGGGTGGTGCTGGTTACCACATCGGCCCACTGGCACGGATTGGGATGCAGACCGGCGGCCACCAGGCCGGAAAAGTGCGCCATGTCCACTAGAAATATGGCGCCGATCGCGTCGCAGATGGCGCGCAGCCTTGGGAAATCCCAAATGCGTGGATAGGCGCTGCCGCCGGCGATGATCAGCTTCGGTTTGTGCTGATGCGCCAGGCTTTCCAGTTCGTCGTAATCGACGCGCTCATCGTCGCGCCGCACGTTGTAGGCAACCACGTTATACGTTTTGCCTGAAAAATTGAGCGGATGGCCGTGCGTGAGATGGCCGCCATGCGCCAGGTTCAGGCCCATGATGGTATCGCCGGGCGAGCACACCGCGGCGTACGCCGCCTGGTTGGCTTGCGAGCCGGAATGCGGCTGCACGTTGGCGTGTTCGGCGCCGAAGAGTTGCCGGGCGCGATCGCGCGCCAAATTCTCCACAATGTCAGTGAATTCGCAGCCGCCGTAGTACCGCTTGCCGGGATATCCTTCCGCGTACTTGTTGGTAAACACGGTTCCGGCCGCTTCCAGGACGGCTTCCGAGGTGAAATTTTCGCTGGCGATCAGTTCGAGCTGCGAATGCTGGCGCTCGATTTCCTGTTGCACGGCTTCATAGACTTCCGGATCGGCTTCGGCCAAGGGCCGTGCCATACGCTCTGCGGCTGTCATAAGAGAATCCCCAAATTTTAGCATGCTAAAATTGGTGATCTTTTCCGCAGAATTGTCCAATGCAAGATGATCCTGAAACGGGACTTGTTTCTAATGCAAGATGATCCTGAAAATGGGAGGTGCTGGATAGGCACGCCGCTGGGGGATGCAGATCAGAATGCGGAATGCGGAATGCCGAGAGTCTCACCC